>JAILHI010000027.1 GCA_024695865.1 Candidatus Gastranaerophilales bacterium | reverse complement strand
TCAAAATCCAAGACAGCGCCGCCCGAGCAGAGTGCGAAGTAAACACGTACGGCGGTGATGAAACGGCGGAAGTGTTTACGTAGGCACGTTTATTGCGAGGGCGGTAAGAGATTTCGCTCGCAAAAAAGTATGCCGTCATTGAGAGGAGGGCAATCCCGTTACGAAAATACATCTGTCATACTGAGCGGCAGCGAAGTATCCAGCCGAATAAAACATATTATTTTGGTGCAAACGTTCCTTTTTGCACCCTACTTACTTTAATGAGGACAGGACAAGAGATATTCAATATTCAATAAGTCTTACGGAATTTACACCGGGCTAACGCTTCTGCATTTTTAAGCCCTGTTCAAAATAATATGCAGCCCTGTCTCGTTGCCATTTTGGAACGAACGGCGATATTATTGTATCGGGTGCGTATTTTGAATTGAGAGCAGGTCCGTTAAAATCAACAGAATAATCGCCCCACTGATTAATTTCTATGTCGTTTCTTTCGTTTTCGGGTAATGAAAAATAATTATCAAGACGGGCTTTACCAAAAGCCATAATCATTTCTTGAGGGTATTGCCCCGGATTTTTATCGTGGTTATATTTTGCAGGATAATGAGCATCAGCAAGAACCGACAAGCCACAAAACAAAAACAAAAGTATAAGTATTTTCCTCATATCATCATTATACCACTATTTAAAGAAGTTTAAAGTGTATGCTTGATTATTTTTTGACAATCGGGAACGAGAGAATCGACAATTTCGGCTCTCTGTCATGGAAAGACGACATTGAAACTTTTACAACAAAACACATTTTCCGCACGACTTTTTGAGTTTCGGTAAATACCTTAATTTTTTATGCAAAATTTAAAAGTTGTTTTCTATGGTTAGATATATAAACAGGAGTAATTCCGCTATTTTTAAAATTTTTGTTATTTATTTTATACGATTTCAAAAAATTCATGTACCTAAATTTGTACCTAAATTCAAAAAATACTTTTTAAACAAAAAAAATGACAAAACCCGAAAGTCTTGTCTTTATTGATTTTAAGAAAAGCTGGTAACGGGACTTGAACCTGCGACCTACTGATTACGAATCAGTTGCTCTACCGACTGAGCTATACCAGCTTGTATGTTTCTATTATATTTAATCCAAAAATTTTATCAAGTTTTAATCTAACGAGAAGATTTCCTGCAAGTCTGCGTAACTCAAACTCTTACCAATGTTTCTGTCAACCGAAATGACCGAATCCACAAGGTTTCTCTTTCTCTGTTTGAGTTTCTGTATCTTTTCTTCAACCGTACCCTTTGTGATAATTCTGTAAACAAATACCTTTTTCGTCTGTCCGATACGGTATGCTCTGTCTGTTGCCTGATCTTCAACGGCAGGATTCCACCACGGGTCGTAGTGTATAACGTAATCCGCACCCGTCAAATTCAAGCCCGTACCGCCTGCTTTCAGGCTGACAAGGAAAATTGGTATCGTCGGGTCAGTGTTAAACCTTTCAACAACTTCGCCCCTGTCTTTTGTTTTACCCGTCAGATATTCGTGTTTAATACCTTCTCGTTCAAGCCATGCCTTAATAATATCAAGCATATCAACAAATTGACTGAACAAAAGAACTCTGTGTTTTTCAGCAATTATCTGTTCAAGCATCGTTTTTAACTGCTCAAATTTACCCGACTGAATATTTCCCTTTTTGCCGTCCTTGTCGTAAAGTTTCGGGTGGCAGCATATCTGACGTAAACGAAGTAACGCTGAAAAGATAGAAAGTCTGCTCTTTTCGAGTCCGTTTTGTTCGATAGATTTGAACAATTCTTCTTTTGTGCTGTCCAAAACGTCCAGATAAAAGTCTTTTTGCTCGGGGGTAAGTTCGCAGTATGCAATGTTTTCCACTTTATCGGGCAAATCTTTTGCAACATCTCTTTTCATACGTCTTAAAATGAACGGATAAATCTGTGATTTAAGACGTTTTTCAACAATCTTGTCATCTCTTTCCGTAATCGGTGTAACGTATCTGTAATTAAATTCGGATTCTTCAAACAAAAATCCCGGCATAAGAAAATCAAAGACCGACCACAATTCTTCAAGTTTATTTTCAATCGGCGTACCCGAAAGTGCCAGTTTGTGAGTGGATTTTAACTGTTTAACGCTTTGAGCGGTTATACTGTCTGCATTTTTGATGTTCTGAGATTCATCAAGAATAATATATCTGAAATTATGCTTGACCAAATCTTTGATATCCCGTCTTACAAGAGCATAACTTGTAATTACGACATCGTAATCATCAATATCCTTAAACAATTCTTTTCTTTCGGTGCCTGACAATTTTATACATTTGAGTTTCGGGGCAAATTTCTGAATTTCGTTTTCCCAGTTAAACACAACTGATGTCGGACAGATAACAAGGTTAGGCGCCTGCTTATCCTTTTCTTTTGCCTTTTGCAAAAGTGTCAAAGCCTGCAAAGTTTTACCAAGCCCCATATCATCAGCCAAAATTCCGTTCAAACCATACTGGTACAAGAACCACAACCAGCCAAAACCTTTTGTCTGATATTCTCTTAATTCGGCATTGATATTCTTCGGCATTACAACGCTGTCCATTTCGGAGAACGTTGAAATCTGTTTCCAGAATTTAGAAAATTTACGGCTCATTTTCAGTGTCATTTTTAAATTCTGCATTTCGGAAACAATGCCTGCTCGATATGTTTTTACAACGTACTTGTTCTCGTCATTCCTGTAAACATCAATCGTATTAAACGATTTCATCAGCGAAAAGATTTCCTGAACGGGTAATTCCGCAAAGCCTTTTGAATTTGCCTTGTAATATTTATTATTATCCAAAACAAGTTCATACAAGTCGTTAAACGAAATAATTTCGTCCTCGATTTTTCCGTATAATTCAATTACAAAACTGTCTTTTGACTCACTGCAAAAATCCAAAGATGCACACAGTTCAAACGGTTTGGATGCGATTTTGAAAAATTCCATGTTGTCTTTTTCTTCAAAAACCCAGTCTTCACCCGCCTGCTTCATATAGTAATTATAAAAATCTATTGCGTTTTCCTTTTCGAGAGCAAGGTTGTTTGTCTGCATCGGCGCAAATTTACAACTCAAAAGCATTTGATAGGCCTGTTCCTCGTGAACTCTGTTTCTTCTGACCCAGTATAACAAGTCCTCTTTTGGCTTCTTAACCGTAATATAGGCATTTTTATCCTGTTTGCTGTATGGAACTCTTGTTCCGTCGTATTCAAATTCCAAAGATGCCTTCAAAGAACCGTCATAGTCAAGCCCGAGAGTAACAATCTTTTTGGGAAGATTTTCTTCAAGAATCAGTTTATCTATTACTTCCGCTGTTTCAACTTCGGTAATTTGTTTGAGTTTTGGCAGTTCTTCATACAAAAATTTCGCACCCTCTGCATCTTTTACATCAGTGAAAGATGCTTTTGTAAGGTTTTGAGGCAGCGCCGAAACAGAAATATTTGTCGGGAAAATCAAATTTTTATATCTTCCCCACTGAAGTTGTCTTGAAAAATATCTGATTTCTTCAAAGGGCAAAATATCATCTTTATCGGGACGCTTCCAATACAAAGCGACAAGAACATTTCCGACCATTGAAAAATTAACGGACATTGCAAGTGTCCAAACATCAGAAGTAAATCTTAACTTTGCTTTTGTCTTGCCGTCTATTACTTCTTCAGCCTTTGAAAGCATTTTGAAAAACGAATCAAATTTTAATATCGGAACATCATACCAACCCGCTTTTTTATCAAGTCTTGACTGAGTCAGTAACATTCTGAAAATTTCATAATTTACCTTTTCGGGATAGTTTAATTCAAATGAAGAATCCGTTCTTTGTTTTTCAAAAAACTTTTTAAAGACACCCTCTAAATCACGGACAACCTTACCCGTTTCTCTTTCCATAACCAAAATCGAAAAGAAATTTTGGCGTCTTTTCGGATTAAAATGGAAAATATATGAACCCTGAGGGTTTTCCAAAGTATCAGCCTGTTCGTCCGAATAATCTCTTGGTATTTTAAACCGTTTTGCCGCATAGTCCTCATAAATATGTTCATCGATTGCCGTCAGACCTAGTGCGATAACATGCTTACACCACTTTTCTTCAAGCGGGCAGGAACAAGAGGGAACAATTTCGTCTTTTTTAAACGTCAAAGACACGTCGTAATGGTCTTTAAAATTACCCTTAACCTCGGCTTTTACGGCATTTCTTGAAACCGTAACATTCTCTACGAGTTTCTTTTGATAAACTTCATAACCTCTGCGCCAACTGCCGGGCTTTGCACTATCTTTTAAAAATTTATGATTGAGATAACAAATACTCATTAACTGTTTCTTTTACTTCTATCCAAATCCACAAACCGATTTTACGGTTTTAGACAGAATAAATACATATCACAAGAAAATTATACACCAACATCAACAAATAGCAATATCCGCAATAAGTTTTGTAAATAAAAATAGCGTGAGCCTAAAATTTCTCTCCGAACTAACATAAAAAGAAAAAAATTCTTTTCGCAACCCCGAACGGTGTTCAGATTCCACTTTAAGCTCACACCTATATTATACAACAGTATGCAGAGTATTTAATCCTGCTCGGGAATGTATTTTTGCCTAAAATATAAACTTTATAATTAATACTTTTGTATAATCTGTTACAAATGCTTATCTATTGCTTTTTTAACCTCGTCAACGGTAATTTTTTTCATACATTCGTGACCGTTCGGGCATTTTTTTCTCAAGCCGCATGGCATACAGGGTAAATCTGCCTTTAAAAGAGTATTATTTTCACCGAGAGCATACCACTTCTTAAAGGGCATGGGGCCGTATAAGCCTATTACGTCCGTGTGTACAGAAGATGCCATATGAAGATTTCCCGAATCATTTCCTATCAGCAAATCAACTTTTGCGGTTAAAGCAAGACTTTCCTGCAGGTTAAACTGCCCGCAAAAGTTTATCGGCTGAACTTTTAGCGGGTTCTTTATCATTTCAAGCATTTTATCGTATGTTTGGCTGTCAAAATCGGTACCGATAAAAAGCACCTGAACATTTTTTTCGTTGATTAGATATTCGGTAACTTGTGCAAAATTTTCCAAAGGCCATAATTTTCCTTTATTTGTGGCGGTGGCATGCACGATAACTTTTTTCAGATTAGGGTCGGTTTGTTCAGAAAGAATTTTATCAATTTTTTCTTCCGCTGCGGGATTTAAACCGTTTTCAAAAGACTCATCTTTGATTTCGACCCCTTCAGAGCGCAAAACATCAAGAAAACATTGCGATTCATGTTTATCGTGGTCATAAGGCACCCTTTTTGTCAGCAAAAAGCCTCTGCCCTCAGTGTCAAAGCCGATGCGTTCTTTTATTCCGCCTAAAAACACAAGCACCGCACTGGACAAAGAACGTTTTAAAACGTAGGCTTTATCATATTTTTCGGCACGAAGTTTTTTTACGTAATACCAAAAGGATTTTTTCTCGCCTGCACCGTTTTCATATTTGTGTTTTTTTGTAGTATCAAAATAAATAAAATTATCCACATAAGGACAATTTTCGATTATCTCTCCCGATTTTGGCGCAACGAGCATATCAATTTGCGCATCGGGGTTTGCAAAACGTAAATTCTTTAAAAACGGCAGTGTCAATATGGTATCGCCGATAAATCTGTATCTTACGACTAAAATTTTATTCTTTGGCATTTAAAATATCCTCAATATCGGCACACGCTTTTAACTTTAATGCAAAAACCTTAATATCCGTCTGTATTTTATCAAAAATATCTTTGATTTTTACGGCATCTTTTTCTGTCGTAACGAGAAAATTGATGTTATTCTTCTTTGCCGTATCAATCAGCATTTTAACATCATCTTCCGTATAAGAATGATGGTCGGGAAATTCAATTGCCGTATTCATATAAAAATCTTCCGTTACAAAATCGAAGAACTCTTTGGGCTGTCCGATTGCACAGAAAGCAACAACTGCCGCCCCGTGATACAACGGTTCGTTTGTCTGAATATCAAACGCCCTGTCGGGTGTCATTTTGCATAAAAATACGGGTTTTTTAAATTCGTTTTTAATTTCATCGCAGTATTTTAAAGCATCTTCGATTTGAGAACTTTTATTGGTAACGACAATAGCGGTGGCTCTTTTAAGCCCCGAGAAATTTTCTCGCAGCGGCCCTGCGGGCAAAAGGTGTTTGTTTCCGAATTTGTTTTTGCTGTCAACAAGAACCAGATTAATGGTTCTGCCGAGTTTTCTGTGCTGAAAGGCATCGTCTGCAATTAAAACATCACAGTTGAAATCCTTTATTGCCTTTTCTGCGGCTTTTACCCTCGAAGAACAAGTCAAAACCACTGCCTGCGGGCAGTTTTGTGCAAGCCAAAAGGGTTCGTCTCCCGCCTCTTTTGCCGAAAAATTAATGGTTCTTCCGTCAGAAACAACGTTAACTTCTTTGTTTGGCAGGCTTCCGCCATACCCTCTTGATAAAATGGCAACTTTACGGCAGTTTTTGATGTAACGGTTTGCAAGTTCTGCGGTAAACGGTGTCTTTCCGACACCGCCCGTCGTAAGATTTCCGACGGCTATAACCTTTACATCTTTACCAAAATCGTACGTTTTAAGAAGATTTTTGTCATATAAAAAATTCCTTACCGATGTTACTGCGCCATAAGGTATTGAGCATACAGAAAGTATGCCCGTTAATACTCTTTTTAAAAAATTCGGTTTTGTTTCGTAGTGTAACTTTGATAAAAAAAGTTTCATCTTTTACCCTTAAAACATAAGTCTGAACAGTAAAAATCTCTTGTTTAATTTTTCCGAGAATTTTTTAACGTTCTTTGTTGTGTCCTCAATTTCGTGCAGAGATTCTTTTATATTGTCACGTTCGTCCTCTGTCACATAATTTACAGTATCAAGGGTAATTGTGAGTTTTGCAAGAGCCGTATTGAGTTTATCCAGAGTATCATTAATTTTTGCTTTAACAACAGGGTCTTTTGTCATTCCGTTTACACATTCCGAAATTTCCGAAACATTCCTGACAGTAGTCTTTAAGTCAGAAAGTATAAGTGCCGTATCGGGATCTTCCAGAATTTTGTTTGCATTTTGAGTCAAACGGTTAATGTTCTTAACACTCGCATTAAGATTTTCGGTAAATTCTTTATCTCCCGTAATATCAACGATATTGTCTGCAATTTTGTTTAATTTTTCCGTCAAATCGTTAACCTGAGCGGATAAAGTAGTCATTTCTTCCTGAGATGCATCAATTAAAGCGGTCGCTTTATCGATTGCAACATTTGCATTTGCCGTTAAATCTTCGGCATTTTTAATGGTCTTTTTGATATCAGCCATAATATCGTCGGATAAGATTGCGGATAATTTTTCGTTTGTTTCGGCAAGAGCGCTTGCAGAACGGTATTGAAGTTTCATAAAATCCGAAACCCTCATCGGTTCAACGATAGTGTAGGGAATTTTTGTATCGGGTAATTTTAAGTCGGTCGGTTTTACCGGGGAAAGTTTCAAGGTCGGATTACCGTTTCTGAAAGAAACTTCACCTGTAATAATATCAGGTATCGACAATCCCGGCATTTCTATAATATAAGATATTTTTACAGCAAAGTTAGTTGTAATTTTTTTTGAAATTGAAGCAGGTAAATTGTGAGTATCTTCAAGTTCGGCTTTTTTAACCGTTCCTACCACGTGAATCTGTTTTGAAAGAAGCATTGTAACCTTATCGCCCGCATGAACGATGTCGGATTCTTCATGTAAAGGAACGTAAATAATTCTTTCTTCGGGCGGCATAATTTCCAGATACTGTTCGCCGATTATACCTGTCTGCTGGATTGATATTGTCGAGGCCTGAGGAATTTTGATGTTAGGTTCAGTTATAACAAACTTAACTTCGACAAAACTGTTATCGGGGCTTATACGGGGAGTAAGGCTTTCAACCTGTCCTATTCTGACACCCATCATCTGAACACCCGAACCTGCACGCAGTCCGTTAATATCTTTAAAGGCAACCGTAATTCTTTCTCCCGCAGAGATTGAACGTCCTTTAACCCACATTACCGTGCTGACCAATATCAGTAATGCCGCTAACGTTAATATTCCAACTTTAAATCCTGATGAAAATCTCATTATCAATCCTTTTTTCTTTTAATTTACCATGTTTTTTAAAAATCAGAAACATTTATTTGCATGGGGCCCTCAACAGATGCTTCCATAAACTGTTTCGTGTAGGGGGTTGCCATTGACTCAAGTTCTTCGGGCGTACCCGTAAATACTATATCACCGTGATACAGCATAATAACCCTGTCCGCACATCTTTTTATCGTTGAAAGTTGGTGCGTAACAACAATAGCGGTAGAGTGCGTTTCATTTCTTAACCTTACAATGTAATCCTCAATAATTGTAGATGCAACTGGGTCTAAACCTGCCGTAGGTTCATCGTACAAAATCAGCGTAGGTTCTGTCATAATTGCCCTTGCAAAACTGACTCTCTTTTGCATACCGCCAGAAAGTTCGTAGGGAAATTTTTCTTCAATGTTCTTCAAACCGACCGTTTCGAGTTTTTGCGCAACCATTTCTTTTAATTGTTCTTCGGAATATTTGCCCTTAAACTCTTTTCTTTCCTGAAGCGCAAAGGTTATATTGTCAAAGACATTCAAAGAATCAAAAAGTGCGGAATACTGGAAAACCATTGCAATTTCGCCATGTTTATCGGTTGTAATAGTTCCGCTGTCTGCTTCAAGCAGCCCCGTAATTAATTTCAGAACGGTACTCTTTCCCGAACCGCTGAAACCGACAATGGCAAGAATTTCTCCCGTGTTTACGGTAAAAGATATGTTATTCAGAATAACTTTATCGCCAAATTTTTTTGTTAAATTTTCAATCTTTACTGTCATATTTCACCTGATTAGAAATAAAATATTAGTGCAAAAATGTAGTCAATTATAACGATAGCAATAAAAGACCATACAACCGCTTTTGTTGTGGCAATACCGACACTTTTTGCTCCGCCCTCGGCATCATAACCGCAACTTGAACTTATATGTGCTATTGCGGCACCGAAGCAGGAGGCTTTAAGAAGCATAATGCCTATATCTCTGTTGTATAAGCCCAATTTTACCGAGTTTATAAAGCATAATCCCGTTACCTCGGGGCTTGTAAGCGAAGAAACAAAGCCTCCGCAAAAGACTCCGACGGTTGAAGAAACGGTCGCAATTAACGGCATCATTAACGCACCTGCAATTATTCTCGGAACAAAAAGGTATTTTATCGGGGAAACATGCAATACCTTCATTGCGGAAACCTGGTCTGTAACCTTCATCGTTGCTATCTCGGACGCCATTGACGAACCTATCATTGAAATAATGGCAAAGCCCGTCATAATTGTACCCATTTCTCTCACGGTAACAATGGCAAGCAGACCGCCGATAAAGTTTCCGCCGCCCTGTTTTACCATTTCGGGCGCAATCTGCACGGCAAGAATGATTGAAGTCATTGAAACAATTGTCAGAGTAATGGGCAGAGAATCAATCGCAAAATGCGCAGATTGCTCCATTATGTGTTTGTATGAAAACTGTCCCGTCAGAATATATTTTAAAACCTCAATAAAACGTATTGCCATTCTGCCAAAGGTTTCAAAGAAATCAAAGGTCTGTGCCCTGATAATTCTGGCAAATTGGTAAGTCGCTGTCTGGGTTATAAAATATTCTATTCTTTTCATAGCATAATTTTACCTTAAAATCCGCCGTTTTAAAACCCACTATTTAATTTATATTAATATTGTTTAACTGTTAGATTGTGAGCGCAGAGGAATATCAGAGGTGTATATGGGAAGAAAGTAATGTTTTGTCGAATTTGCAAGTTTTCTGACACTGTAAACCGCCAAATCTTTATCGCAGGTCGGTGATATCGTGATAGATTTTATAATCGATTCTTCTTCGGGATCGGGCATTTCATGCTCAATGTGGGGAACAAAAATGCCGTTTTGTATTTCAAACTCACAGTTTTCATCATGAGAGTGAGTTCTGATACCGATTACAATTCTAAACTCTTTTTCGTCCGAAAAAGCGGGGTGTTTTAAAAATACACTGTATATCTTAAAATTGTCTGTTATATCCCACAAAACTACCTGTTTATCCTTGCCGTTTTTTGCATTTTTATACTTTTTGTTAAAATTAAGTATCGTTTCCAAAAGCATTTTCTTTTGTCTTTCAAGGTCATAGCAAACACTTGCAAAAGACACAAATTCATATCCTTTTGCATCTACACATTCCTGAAGTCCTTTGTAGGAAAATGCTATATTGTAGCCTGTTTTGTCGCTTGTTTTTGTGTAATTGCTCCAGAGATTTAAACAGTTTTTTTCCGTTGATAAACACAAAACGTAATATTCGAGCCTTGCAAAAATTTCGCTTTCTTCTTCGTAATAGGTGTTGCAGGTCATATATTCGGCACGTTCTACGATTTTTTTATAAAAATCTTCGTCCAAATCTTTTTTAATATTTGGCAAAATTTCCAAAATTAACCAGTAAGTATATTTCATCTCGCTGGTATCGTTAAGAAAATATATATTTGAAAACCACAGATTATTGCTCTTCAAAATACCTCTTAACGCTCTGGGCGAGGTGTAATGATACAATTCGGACGGAATATTCTTCTTGTGAAAATCCTCCTTAAAATAATCATAATTTGTTTTATTCATAAAAATCTTTCAACAGACTGCTATTAGTATTATAGCATAAATTCAGACCTTTTGCAGTTTTTGTAAAAGGATAAATTTTGATAAGGATACTTTAAATATATGATTTTTTTTGACGAAAAATATTATTCAATATAAGTAAAGTAAGTGAATTTGAGGAAAAATGTATGATTAATAAAAAAAATTTGGCATTATTTGCGGCAACAATTGCTTTAACATGTGTACCCGTTTTTGCGGACGGATTAATTTTTGAACCCGATTCTTATCCTGTTTCAACGGCAGAAGCCCAAACTACATCGCCTTATGCTACAGCACCTGTTTCAACTAAAAATGTTACCGATATTACAAATCAGGTTACAAGAGAAAATAACAACATGCAGGACGCATTATTCAAACTCGATTCCGCACAAACCGATTTGAGAAACCAACTGTTAGAGGACAGAGCAAAATATACGGAAATCGATAACAAGTTTAAGGCAACAAAAGAACAAAGAAAAATTCAGAAACAACTTGTTCGAGACGGCGAAAGAAAAATTAACCAGATTGAAAAAAATAAAAAACAAATAAGAAAATTAATGCAAATACAACAATAAGTTTTTTCGGGGCGAAAGCCCCGAATTTTTTATAAAAAAATCATCCAATATAAAATACAAAAATAAATATCGAATTTTTACTTGTCTATTATTTTTCTTTACTATATAATTTTGACATAAAGTAATAAGGAGACTTGTATATGAAAAAGATATTTGCATTTTTTGCAGCAATAATCTTTATGTTTACGACAAATTTATCTGCAAATGCATTAATAAGATTGGCAGATGTCAATGAAGATCATTGGGCAGTTCAAGAAATTGTTACCGTAATTAACGGCGGTGTTATGGGCGTAACTTCAGACGGTTATTTCCATCCTGATGAAGTTATGACAAGAGCCGATTTTACACAAACTTTATTGAGATTACTCGGACACAGAGATAACGCAGGATACGTTGAAAACGTATTTACTGATGTTCCCGAAGATTTTTACGCATATTCCGATATTTTAAAATCTCAGGCTTTGGGCTTAATTTACGGATACGGCGACGGAACCTTCAGACCTCTTAACAATATTTCAAAGTCCGAAGTTGAATCTATCATAAGCCACATCACAGAAGATACAGATTACATTGATACAGATGTTTTGGACGTCTTCACCGATAAAGATGACATTCCCGCTTGGGCTTTGGAAAGATATGCAAAAGCAGTCAGTATGGGCGTTTATGTAAACCACCCCGACCCTGACACATTACTTCCCAACAAACTCTTAACAAGAGCAGAATGTGCAGTTCTTTTATACAAATTACGTGATGCTCTCAACAACGTTAAAAAAGAATTTGTTGCTGAAGAACAGGTTATGTCTATTGACCACTTGGATATTTCACCCGATGCAAAAACAAATGAAGTAAAAATCACAAACTTCAGAAAAATTATTCTCGCAGGAAACGTTTTAAAAGTTTATTTTGCTGAAAACTTTGCTTCAAAAAGATATGTTGACGGTACAGAAATCAAATTCATCAACGTTGAAGACATCATTACGGAAGAAGGAAATATGCTGATTCCCGCTCAGTCACAATTCATCGGCAGAGTTTCTTCTTTAATCAAACAAAGAGCATTTAACCAGAACGCAAAAGTCGGTATTGAAATTACAAAAGTAATTCTTCCGAACGGCGAACAAATTGACTTCTCGGCACAGACAGTTAAAGATTTGAGACCTTCAAAAGCAGCAACCTTTGGTAAAGTTGCAGCATACACTGTCGGCGGTGCGGCTGTCGGTTCAGGTATCGGTATCGCTGCTTCTGCTGGTTCAGGTAAATACGGCACAGGTATTGCAGTAGGCTTGCCTGTCGGCGCAGGTGTCGGTCTTGCAACCGGTTTACTTACACCCGGTCTTCAATACAAGGGACACGTTGGCGACCCCGTTTATGTTGAACTCCTCAGCGATTTGGTTATCAGAAATTAATCGGTTTTCCGAAGTAAAAAAAAGAGGATATATTTTATCCTCTTTTTTTTTCGTATATAATAAAGGAAACGGTATAAATCTTTAAAACTGTTATGAGAAACTAGTTTCGGAATAACTCCTTTGTTGATTTTAAAACCCTTTATAAAAATAAAAGAATACCCGTCATATAGAGGTCAGAATTTTGAATAAAGAAACATTAAAACTTAAACTGCTGCAAAATTGCCTTGAAAAAAAATTATCCAGATTTGAGGCAGATAAAGTGTTAATCAGTCATGGTTTTGAAAAATTACAGAACGGTGAAGCAGATTGTTATGACGTTATGATTAACGGAACAAAATCGCTTTCAAACCCCAGAGAAAGAGTAATCGCATCAAGCCTGATAAAAGGGCTTTCAAGAACCGAAGCAAATATTGCCTTATATGATGCAAAATTCAGAAGATTGTCGGCACGTGAAAGTGCAGATTACGAAGACGTTTTGAGCAGAATAAGATATTGCGGACAAACTTTTGACCTCAGCAAACTGAAAGAAGAACAAAAGGCGGCACCAAAAATTTCTTCCGATGACATTATAAAAAACGGAATTGCAAATGAACAGCAAGTTGAAGAAGTTAATCAGGAACTTATTAAAAACGGTTACAACGAACTTTCAAATCAGGAAGTTTTGGAATACCGCAGAAGATATAATGAATACCATAACCAAAGACAAAGTTTAATCCAGCATGCCTTCGAGGATTTAAAAACCGTTGCGGAAATCAATGCGATTTTGCAGAAAAACAATTTCAGCGTTTTGACTATGGTAGAGGAATTCAAATACCTTAAAGAAAAAGACAGAATTACCTCAAAGAAAAGAGACAATTTAATAAAGGAATGTCTGGAAGAACAACTTGAAACCTTTGAAATTGATATAATTCTGAGCAAAAACAACTATGAAAAACTTTCCGAACAGGAAATTGACGATATCAAAAAATTAAAACTCGGCGGAAAACGTGACCACAAAAAAACAACTGAATTATCCGACCAGTTCAGAACTTTATATCGTAAAGCAACAAAGCAGTTTCACCCCGACAGATTTGTTAATCCGGATGCAAAAGCCAAAGCAAATCTCATCATGAAAGAGTTAAACGAAGCAAAAGATAAAAATGACTATTTCCTTTTGAAAGAAATAGTCCAAAAATACGAAAATACGTTTTAAAAATTTTTATGCGATATCCCATTTACCGCAGGTACCGCCCCAGCGAGCGATAATTTTCGGTTTTTCACCCTCTTTAAGCGGTTTATCGGGGTCTTCTTCCGTAATTGTAATGATTTCACAGTTATTTGAACAGCCGTTACACTGTCTTGTCTGCGAATGGAACGTCATATCACCGACATGCTGTCCTTTGAATTTTGTCGGCTGTTCCGTATATTCATAGTTTTCTTTTGCAAGTAATGCCGCACCGATTGCACCCATATTCTGATGGTTTTCGGGAACCGTAACTTTTAATCCGAGCGCTTCTTCAAAAGCCTTTACCATGCCTTTGTTGGTTGCAACACCGCCCTGGAACGTAACTGTCGGAAGAAGTTCTTTTCCTAATGCAAGATTACTTAAATAGTTTCTTACAAGAGCCTGACAGAGTCCGTAAAGCAAATCTTCCTGAGGATAACCGAGTTGTTGTTTATGAATCAAATCACTTTCGGCAAAAACACCGCATCTACCCGCAATTCTTGCAGGTGAGGTTGATTTAAGAGCAACATCACCAAAATTTTCAATAGGAACATTTAATCTCGAAGCCTGCTGGTCGAGAAAACTTCCCGTACCTGCGGCACATACGGTATTCATTGCAAAGTCTGTTACAATACCGTCACGCAAAATAATAATTTTACTGTCCTGTCCGCCGATTTCAAGAATGGTCTGAACATCGGGAACATAAGTGCTTGCCGCAACGGCATGCGCCGTGATTTCGTTTTTTATTATATCCGCACCGACCAAAGCGCCCGCCAGATTTCTTCCGCTGCCTGTCGTTCCTACGCCCATTACGTTATATTCGTCCTGAGCCTGCGCATACAAATTTTTCATGCCCGTTTGTACGGCTTTTACAGGCTGACCTGACGTTCTTACCATATAACAATCAACTGTTTTGCCGTCTGTATCTACCATTGCAAGTTTAGTTGTTACCGAACCTACATCTATTCCTAAAAAAACATCTTTCATGAAGTTTCTCCTATCATCACCTATATGATACAAAAAAAATAAATTATTTTACAGTTTAAAAAAATTTTTTTGATATTTATAAAAATACTCAACAAATACGTGTCAATTTTACACTTCTTTGTTAAAAAATGTAAAAATAATTATTAAAAATTTTTCAAATTTAGCAAAAAATTATTTTTAAAGTTTTAAAACTCAATGAACATAGGCTTTTTCATGAAGGATTAAAAAAGAAAAGGAAAATCCTTCGTGATAACTGTGTTTAAGGCATTTTGAGTCATGCCTGTAAGAATAGTGATATAATAAATAAAAAATATAATAAGATAAGGACATAAGTAAATGAATTTAAGTTCATCATTCAGTAACCCATCATTCAAGGGCAGAAGAGAAGACATTAACGAATTAAAATCTCTTTCAGAAAACAATATGCCCATATTACCCAACAAGCGCAATTTAATTTTATCCGCTATCGATAATTTGGGAAAAACGGGTGAAAGACAAGACATTGAAATGTTGATGGGTACCGTTGAAACAATGAAATACGGTATTCAGAACAATTCGGAATTTGCAAAAGCATTAAACGGAACTCAGGGTGAAAAAGAAAACACTGACTGGGACGGAATATTAAAAAATACAATTCAAAATGCCATAAACGGCACGAATGAAGAAGATAAAGCGGCTTTGGAAGCAAGATTTCAAAAGATTTTCGGCGAAGATAAACCGCTTACCGAACAGGAAAAAACAATGCTTGATTTAAGAAGCGACATTCTCGGTTCAAAAGAAATGTTAAACGTTCTTGATAATCCCGAAAAGACTCTTGAATCAGCAAGAATCAGAGAAAACCTTGATTATTTCCTTGCTTCTTCCGAAATTAATACAGACGACAAAGTTAAATGTCTCGGTTTAATGAAACATTTTCTGAGTGATGATTATGAAATTCATCCGCAGTTAAAAGACCACAAAGTACAGGCTTTTTCGGAAATGCTTAACGATTTAATCGTAAAAAGACCTGACGAAGAAGTTTACACAATCAAAGATGTCAGCCAAAAGCAAACAGGTATGTGTGCGGCAATTTCAATCGCACGTAAAACTATTGCTTACGAAGACAAAGTTCGTGCAATGGAAATCATGATGGCAGAACTTGATAACAAACCGACAATGGAAGTCTATGACAGAACTGCTATCGGTACGGGCAAAAAGATTGAAATTGAAAAAGCACACGTTGACTTTACAGACGGCATGAAAAAAGGTTACAGAATTGTTGATACGGGTACTCACCAGTGGATGAACGCTGCCGATACAGTAGGTGACGGTTCAATCAAAGAAGGTCATTATCAGGCCTTTGACCCCGACAATTATGAAATCTTCAGAGATGCTCACTGGAAGAATGATTTGCCCGCAGAATACAAACCTGCTCAAAACTGGCTCAGATATCTTAACAAAGAAGACGGCGCCATTGCAACAGCAATGAGAAGAAGCAGCGACATCGCAAAAATTCAGAAGGAAATCGGCGAAAACAAAAAAGGCTTTGAAACGGAAATCGTAAAATCAAATGCGGCAATCAGAAAAGCCATAAAAGAAATCGACCCGTCCGTTTCCGACGAAAAGGCATCTGCTTTGACTCACCAGATTTTAAAAGCAGACAAAGCGGAAAATCCCGAGTTCAAATTAATTGACAGAGAACCCGTTGCATCAAAGAATCAAAAACTTGCGGCGTTGATTAAATCAGAATTACCTAACGCTTCGGAAGCCGTATTAAATGAAAAAATCGACAGCATAAGAGGTTTAAGAGAACTTTCCGAAGATGCAAGTGCAAAACTTGATAAACTCAAAAAGCACAGCACTCCGCAGGCTATATTTGCTCACAACAAAAATCTGTTTACGGCGGCTGCTCACCACAGACGTTCGGTTCAGGCAGAATTAGATGTTCCCGAAAGATTATCCGCTTACGAAAAAACTTTAAATATTCCCGTAAGAGAAGGTCTTGTTCAGGATTCGGCACAAAAAATTCTCAACAATTTATCTTCACAGGCAGTTGTAAATAATGCGGCAGAAAAATTCGGTGTTGACGCAAATGCTGATTCCGTAAAAGTTGCGGTTAACAAGGCATTAAAAGAAACAGAAGTTACAATCCCTGCAAAATTAGACAACATTTTAGGTCAAATGCAAATGGGTGACAGAGTTTCCGTAATTACAAGTTTCTTGGACAGCGCATCCGAAAAAATCAAAGCGGGTGATAAAGAAACTCTGCAAAATTACGCAGAAAATGCTCACGTTAAGCCTAATGAAGCATTGGTTTTGAAGAAAATCGAAACCGTAAAGGCTTCTTTGGCAGACAATCCGTCAAATAAACAAATTGCGGAAGCCGTAAATCTTCTCGGTTATAACAACCAGATTGAAATGACGGCAGATATGTACAAAACCTTTGCAGATGCAGTTGACAGCGGTGCTATTTCACAGGAACAGCTGACAGCGGTATTCGGAAATAATGCAGACAAGAAGATTGCAAATTTGGGCAAACAAATTCAATCGGCTGCAAACAAACAGGCTCAAATTGAAAAACAATTCGGTCTGCCTTCAAGAAAAGATGTTGTTCTGAATGTTTTGGAAGCAACGGGCGAAATCGTTTCCGAAAAGACCTTGCAGGATATGCAGGCAAAATTCGACAAGGTTGCGGAAGTAAAAGCAGAAAGCGATAACAGAATTGTTGACCCGAGTGTTAAAAAACCGACGGTTCCGGATTCTGTTTACAAATTTACTCCAGAAGAAAAGGAAACTTACGCAAAAATCGAGGCTAAACTCCCCGCTTGGAAGACTTATTCAAAAGTTAATTCACAGGCAATGAATAAGGCTTTGGAACCTCAATTGAATGCTTTATATGCAGAAGCAGGAAGATTGACGGGTCACCTTTGGGTAGGCGGCGAAGGCGAAAGCGGTTTGTTCGACAACCAGAGTATCAAAGTTCTTGAAATGATTACGGGTAAACACTATTACAACGAAGAAGATACCGACAAAGTCGTAGAACATATCAAGAGTGGTCTGGGTTCGGGTACATCTTCAACGAACGTATCACACAAGGAATACTCTGGTCACGCACAATACGTTGCAGAAGTTTCACAGGTTCCCGTAATTGACCCCGAAACAAAAGAAACTGTTATGAAAGACGTGTTATGGCATGATAACACTTGGGGCAGAGCAGAAGATAAAAACGTCTGGACAGATGAAAACGGCGTAAGACGTGCCGATTACGGCAACGGATACGGCGGCCCCGACGGATATGTCTTTGACCCTCGTCTTTTAACAGGTACTTTTGTTGATGATACAAAATATCAGGTCGGTGTTACCGGTGACGGTTCTAAATTCAGACTTTGGACTGCGGTAAGACTTGCGGGCGAAAATCCCGAAGCCGAAAAGAAACTCGACGGTGTCATCAATGACATCATGGATATCGGACAGGAAGAAGAAAAAGTTGCCGAATTTGAAGAAATGCTCAGAAAAGCACCTGCCGTTGATATGGCAACGATGGATAACGCAAGCGAAATGATGTCAAAATTGAGCGAATCCTATCTCAAGAAAATAGAAAATGCGGAAGTTCAGACGGAAGCAGATTTGGACAAAATCAAAGACAAAAACGTCAAATTCCTTTTGGAAAAAACTGCTTTACAAATGTCTGTTCCGACGCAAACAATGAAGGATTACATCACAAACATTCTTGATGAAAATGCAATTGCAGAAGTTAAGTCAAAACTGCCCGAAATTCAGAAGGAAATGATTTCAGAGCCGTTCTTAAAAGGCAAACAAGCTCCGAAACAGGTATTCATCAATGCTCAGGATGAAATTTTGGACGCATTTAATACCGCTTTTGCAGACGGAGATGTTCCGAAAAATTTACAGAGCGTATTTGACAGCCTGATGAAAGTTCCCGCAAAGAAACTTGACGGTTCGCTTGCAAATCTTAAAGAAGCAATGATTGAAAACGTACAAACCAAACTTGCTAAAGGTATCAAAGACCCGAAAAAAGCGGCTGCGTTAACGGAACAAATTTCCGAAATTATTGCAAACACTGTTGACAACAAAATGACAATAAAATCTTTGGACGATTTCAATAAACAATATGGTGAAACGGCGAAACTCTTAACAAAATACGTTGATAAGAAATTCAATCCGTCATCAGATGAAGAATTGCTCGCAAATCTTCAAAAATTGCAGAATATGACCAATAAAGAATATAACGCATTTATGGCTGATGCAACGCCTGAAGATTTGGGACTGAAAGATGTTTCCGCAGTTGATGTTGCAAGACAAATCAATGCTCAAAAGGGTATTCCGACAGATTTATTCTCTGCAAACACAAGAATTCAGGTAATATACTCTGCAGGCCCCGATAATCAGGAAGCACCCGAATGGGCATATCACTCAATGAAACAGGGCATTACTCCTGTTGAAAATACCGCATTTATCGGCAACATGGCAAAAACTATGTACGCTAAATACGGTGTAAGAGCGGCATTCCCTGAGGCATCTGTTATGAACAATCAGGAAATCGCTTTGCAGGTTGCAGATGAATTGGATGTTATTAAGTCATCTGTTGAACAGATTGCTCAAATATCCGAAAAAGGTGAAGCCGTTGCAGTTTTGAACGCAGAAATTCAGGACTTTGTCAAAGGAAACCTTACCGAAAAATATCAGGCAAAGACAATCGGTCTTATCAACTCTTACGTTAAAGCAGTAAGAACGGGTTCTCCCGAGGCTGATAAGATTGCGCAGGATATTAACTCTGTCGTAACGCAGGGTCATATTGCAAAACATCCTAAAGAATTGCTCCATGCATTTGTTAAGGAAGTTCAGGCTGAAAACCCGAATGAAAACAGAATTGACACCTTGAGAAATTACCTCACGGAAGCAGTCAGAGTATCAGATATCGCAAATGTTGAATACGGTTTGATTGACAATGCCGAAAAAGGTATTGAAACAATGACCAAACAGGCATTTGACAATTACAATCTGACAACAAAAGACGGAAAAACAATTCCGTTAAGTTCCGACGAAGGTGTCTTGTTCCTCGTTGATAAACTTGCCAACCCGACAAACGACAGTACCGCACTTCAGGTATTGTTCACACAGACGGGCTTATCCGAAAAGGCTGTTGATATGATTAATAAATCAATGAAGCCGCAGGCTATTTCCCAAATGTGTGATGAAGCAGGTGCATCAATTAAGGCTATTTTCGGCAATATCGATGAATTAAAAGCCGGTTTTGAAACCTTTGCAAAAGAAAATTCTGTATCCTTTGGTACTTACAAAGATGCGGTTAAATACTACATCAAGACCTTAGATAAAGAATATGCAAAGAAAACGGACGATGAAAAACAGGTTTACAACGCATATAAAGCTTTCCTGTTAAAGACACAGAATGCTGATTTTGCAAAAACGTTGAATCCTGCGGAAATTCTTCCGACACTTCAACAGGTTCACGAATTAGGTGTTAATTCATTAACAAATCAGGGTGCGCAGGTTGCAGAAAGCCTGAACACACTGGTTGAAACCGTTGAAAAACGTTTGTCCGCAATGAAGGCTTTGAAGTTGCCCGAAAATTCTTCAAAAGAAGCAGCAAGACAGAAATTTATAGGTGAGGCTGAGGCCGCTTATCAAAAGATTGTCGAAACAATCGACAGCGTAAATAACTCAGTTGCATAAAAAAATCAAAAAACTGCCC
Source organism: Candidatus Gastranaerophilales bacterium (assembly GCA_024695865.1). Taxonomy (GTDB): domain Bacteria; phylum Cyanobacteriota; class Vampirovibrionia; order Gastranaerophilales; family Gastranaerophilaceae; genus RUG841. The sequence continues at coordinate 122,915 of JAILHI010000027.1, read as the reverse complement.
TAAAGGGCAGTTTTTTTTGCCTTAAAACTCTTTTGCGGAAATTGTTTATATGCTGTATATTTAATATATGGGCAATTTTGATTTGGAAAATTTCATAACACAACATAATGATTTAGAAAAAATCAAACATCTTGTTGGGGCAAAAAAATCCTTTAATCTTTCCTGCACAAGTCAGGCTGGCAAACTGATTTATCTTGACTTGATGTCAAAGTATGCAAGATTGTTTATTCTCACGGATACCGAACAAACCGCTTTAAAATATAAAAATGATTTTAAACTTCTTTTTGATAAAGATGCGGAAATTTTTCCGTATATGGACGGCAGTTTGTATGACGGAAACGTAAACAACATCTATAAATATTATGAACAAATCTCTGTATTGAAAAATTTAGCCAAAACACAAATAGTGTTATGCCCTGTCAGAACGCTTTTTGAAAAGTTTCCGACCTCACAATTTTTTAAGGAAAACGTAATCTCGCTGCAAAAAGATGCGGAACTTGATTTGGAAGAACTTGCCGAAAAACTGACGGCGTTCGGATATAAAAGAGTGGTTACCGTATCGGATATCGGAGAATTCAGCATAAGAGGGGATACAACTGATATTTATGGCTTGGACAAAAACCCTTTAAGAATAGAACTTTGGGGCAATACTATTACTGATTTAAGGTTTTTTAATGCGGACAGCCAAAGAAGCATTGAAAAAATTAACAGTGCCGAAATTTTTCCCGTAAACAAATTTATTTGGAAAAAAAATACTTTTCAGGTATTTAAAAAGTATTTTGATACTTCGCTTAAAAAATTCTTAAAAAAATCAACTGATGAAGAAATAAAATTTTTTGAGGAAAAATACCGTGAACTTTGTGAACTAATACAGGAACAAAGCGATTTTGACGGGATAAATTATTACGAAAATATTTTAAACAGTGATACACAAACTGTTATAGAACAACTTCCCGACGATTATACGATTGTTTTTGACGGATATGAGGAAATAAAAAACAAATACAGCCAATATGATGATATTTTGCAGAAAAAGTACCATGAAAATTTAAAACTGCCTCAGACTTTGCCGTTAAAAGACTTTCTTCACCCTGTTTATAAAACCTTTACACAGGAAATATCACAGAAAAATAAAATTTATATTGACACATGTTTTTGTGATAACACTATTAGTGCATTGTCGGCAGATGCTGAAATTGCACCTATGTTTTCGGGCAACTTATACAATGCGGTTACTTTCATTGAGGAAAAACGAAAACAGGGTTACAAAATTTTAATTGCCACCGATTACGGAAGCAGAATAGCAGATGTTTTCAGAGACTTTGAAATACCCTGCGGGAACGATTTTCAAAACAATTCTGACGTTGTGATAACAAAAAACACGGCTCTCGGAGGCGGAATAATCCATTCTTTTAACTTGGTTATTTTGACTGACAAAGAACTTTTTAACAAACGTTCCGCCGAAGTTACTAGTGCAAAAAGAGGTTATAAGCGGGAAAACAAAATTGATGATATAAGTCATATAACAGAGAATGAATATGTTGTTCATGAACTGCACGGAATAGGGATTTTCAGAGGGCTGTCCAAGATTGAGTTTGACGGCGAGTTAAAAGATTATCTTACAATCGAATATGCGGGAAAAGACAAACTGTATATGCCTGCGGAACAGATAAATCTGCTTTGTGTCTATAAAGGTGCAGGTGCCGTTAAGCCGCCTCTTTCAAAGATGGGCGGAGCGGAATGGTCAAATATAAAGACAAAAGTCAAACAGGATATACAAGATGTAGCAAAAAAACTCATAAGGTTGTATGCAGGCAGAAAAACCGCAGATGGCTATGCTTTTGAACCCGATACGATTTGGCAGTATGAAATGGAAGATGCTTTCCCTTATACCGAAACGCCCGACCAGATGAAAGCCATTAACGAAACAAAATCCGATATGGAACTTGGTAAGCCTATGGACAGGCTCATCTGCGGAGATGTGGGCTTTGGTAAAACGGAAGTTGCTTTAAGAGCAATATTTAAGGCTGTTATGTCGGGCAAACAGGCGGCTTTGGTTGTTCCGACAACCGTTCTTGCAATGCAGCATTTTGAAACCGCCTGTGAAAGATTTAAACCCTTTCCCGTCAGAATAGCAGTTTTTTCAAGATTTAAGTCTAACAAAGAAATCAGAGAAAATCTTGAAAAACTTGCATCGGGTGAAATTGATATAGCAATAGGCACCCACAGACTTTTGCAGGACGATGTTGTCTTTAAGGATTTGGGACTTCTTGTAATTGACGAAGAACACAAATTCGGCGTTAATCATAAAGAAAAATTTAAAATGATGAAGAAAAACATCGATGTCTTAAATATGTCTGCAACACCCATTCCGAGAACGCTTTACATGTCGCTGTCGGGTATCAGGGATATCAGCGTAATTGCAACTGCGCCGACGGAAAGATTACCCGTAAAAACTTTTGTCAGTGAGTTTAAAGAGGATATTGTAAAAAATGCCATAAATTACGAGATTGAACGTGACGGACAGGTTTTTTATCTTTATAACAAAGTTCAGTCAATATATGAATTTGCGGCATATTTGCAAAAACTTGTGCCAAATGCAAAAATTGCGGTTGCCCACGGAAAAACGGACGGTGCAAAACTTGAAAAAATTATGTGCGATTTCCGTGACGGCTATTATGATGTTCTTGTTTGCAGTGCGATTATCGAATCGGGCATAGATATTAAAAACGCAAACACAATGCTTATTCACGATGCCGACAATTTTGGTCTTGCCCAACTTTATCAGTTAAGAGGCAGAGTCGGCAGAACCGACAAACAGGCTTACTGCTACTGTTTGCACAAAAGAAACAAACTTCTCACGGAAGATGCACAAAAACGTTTAAAGGCAATCAAAGAATTTACTACCTTCGGAAGCGGATATCAGATTGCGCTGCGTGATATAGAAATCAGAGGTATCGGCAACCTTTTGGGAACAAAGCAGCACGGCAAAATGATATCCGTCGGCTTTGACACGTATTGTTCGCTGCTTGATGATGCCGTTAAAGAACTTCAGGACATTAAAGTCCATAAATACAAATCTTCGGTTGTGGATATAAACGTAACTGCCTACATTCCTGACGAATGGGTCGGTTCAAAAGAACAAAAAATGCTTGAATATAAAAAACTGTCAGAAGCAAATAGTCTTTCCCTGCTTGATGAAATCGTTGCAGAGTGGAAAGACCGTTTTTCAAAACTTGATGAACCCGTTGAAAACTTAATCAAACTGATAAAAATCAAAATTAATGCGACAAATGCAGGTTTGACATCGGTCAGAGAAACTTCAAACGGCATTAGAATTTATTCGCAGTATTCGGGTGCGGAATTACGCCTGATTTACAATAAATTACCTTTTGATTTGAAAAGATATATTAAGTTGGTAAAACTACCCAAAGCCTGCAACGACGGCGAATTTGTAATGATTTTAAATAATACTCATCTGAATTTTAAGGAATTATTTAACATATTGTCGGATTTATTTTATGATATAGCAAGAACAATATCTGAATATAACAAATAAATCTAAAAGGAGATTTTAAATGAAAATAAAATTACAAACCTTGTTAACGGCATTTTTGTCAATAATTTTGTTAACGGGCTGCGGCGTTAAAGGCGGCAAAGACGTGCTTGTAACCGTTAACGATATTGCAATCACAAAAGGCGAATATGAAAAAGAATTTAATAAAGTTGCCGAAAATCCCATGTTCAAACAAATGGGTGTGGATTTAAAATCCAATCCCGACGGATATATGAACTTAATGGTTAAAGACAGAGTTATCAACGAGATGATAGTAAGAGCATTGCTTGAAGATGCTTTCAAGAAAAATAACATCAAAATTTCCGATGCCGATGTTGAAAAAGAATTGAAAAATATCATTGATAAAGTCGGCTCAAAAGAAAAATTTAATGAAATTCTTAAACAAAACGGTATTTCAAATTCTCAGTTTAAACAGGATTTAAAAGAAGAAGTTAAAATTAAAAAATTGGTGGAAAGTCTTTCTCTGACTAAAATCACCGATGAAATGGCACAAAAATTCTATAACGAAAATACGGATAAATTCAAATATCCCGACAAAGTCAAAGCATCTCATATTTTGATAAGCACGGATAAAAACAGAATAAAAGAAATTATCCTTGCAAAAGAAGAAAATAAAGATTTGTCCGATGCGGAAGTCGAAAAGAAAGTGGATGAAGAATTACAGGCAAGACTGCAAAAGGCTCAAAAATTGCTGAATGAAGCAAAATTAAACCCCGCAAACTTTGCCCAACTTGCAAAAGATAATTCCGATGACCCCGGAAGTGCAGTACAGGGCGGTGATTTAGGCTATTTCACAAAAGACCAGATGGTTCCCGAATTTTCAAAAGCAGCATTCTCTGCAAGACCTTCTGTCGTAACAGGTTTGGTAAAAACCGACTACGGCTATCATATTATTCTGGTAAAAGACAGAATTGCGGCAGGAACAGAACCTTATGAAAAAGTTAAGGATGATATCAAAACCTATCTTGATAATAAGGAAAAAATGAATGTTCTTCAATCATACATCAGAAATGCAAGAAATTCCGCAAAGATTGAATATGTCGATTCGTCATTTAATCCCGATGAAATTCAAAAGCAAATTAAGGAACAAACAAAAAATAATCCTGAATTAAATAAAATGATAAATGGTGAAAAGAAATAAAAAGGGGGTTATCCCCTTTTTGTTTTAAGGAGAAAAAATGAGAGAAGCAGTTGAAAGAAAAGACTTACAAAATCTGATAAAAAAGTTAAGAAGCGAGGGAAAAACAATCGTTACCACAAACGGCTGTTTTGACATTTTGCACGTCGGGCATGTCAGATACCTTGAAGAAACAAAAAAATTCGGTGATGTTCTGATTGTTGCGCTTAATTCGGATAAATCGGTCAGAGCACTGAAAGGTGAAGGACGTCCGATTAATAACGAAAAAGACAGAGCAGAAGTTTTAAACGGTTTAAAAAGTGTTGACTACGTTGTTCTTTTTGATGAACAATCGCCTGCCGATTTGCTTGCCGAAATAAAACCCGATGTTCACACTAAAGGTGCGGATTACAACGAAGATACACTTCCCGAGGCAAAAATCATAAAAGAAAACGGTGGCAGACTTGAATTTATTCAGTTTGTTCCCGGAAAATCGACAACCTCCACTATTGAAAAAATTAATAAGAGTAAATAGTTGGAAATCTTTATGTTTGTTGTCATTGCGAGCGAACAAAGTGAGCGTGGCAATCCGGAAAACTTTTCAAGGGACTGCCACGGGCAAAAGCCCTCGCAGAGACTTATTAGGTTAGTTTTGTGATAACTTACGGAAAAAATCCAATATTTAATATTTATTAATTTACAACCCGATTTTCAATATAATGCTAAAATTATTCTATGAAGAAGACGAAAAACAAATTATCTTTGCCAAGAATTGCAGTAGCAATTATAACACTAATAGTGTTTTGTACTGCCTGTATTGCTGTTAATCTGTTTTCAAATATATCTTTAAAAAATTTTTCGGACTATGCACAAAAGACGGCGGAAAAATTGTCTTATGAGGCTTCTTCAATAATTAAGGCAACGCAGGACGAAAAGACGATTTTTCTTGAAGCAGTTGCAAGCGCTTCTATTCATAACAACAAAAACATTATGGTAGTTGAGTTTGCAGATAAAAACGGGCAAACGTTTATTACCAAAAAATCAAGATATTATAACCCGTCCGCTTTTACGGGGGTAAAAGTTAACACACCCGTAAATGTTGTGAATGACGATAAATTGCAAACGGCAGGTTATGTCAAAATCTTTGTTTCAAATGAAAGTGCTCTCGAGCAAATTCATACCCAAAAAATTTGGTTATCCTTGTTGTTTTTTGTTGTATGGCTGACTTTTCTGGTAGTTATTTTCCTGTATAAACTGCTTTTGGACAGAGAATTAAAAATTTTGTATCTCGGTCTTAAAAATATTGTTGACGGAAAATTCGGTACAAAAATTACAATTTCGGGAAATAAGCAGACAAATAATCTGATTAATATTTTTAATGATTTATCTTTAAAACTGCAAAAATACGAAGAACAAAACGTCGGAAGTCTTTTGATTGAAAGAAACAAACTTGAAGCCATTCTGATGAGTATTGTTAACGGTGTTGTTGTCTGTGATAACGCTGATAATATCGTTTTGATGAACTCTGCGGCAGAAAAAATGCTGAACGTTGCAACTGGTGTTCTAAACGGTGTTGCAATTCAGTGTTATACGGATTCTGACGGAAAATACTGTTTCAGAGATAAAATTGAAGAATTTAAGGATACACTTGTTCAGGATATTACGAAAAATCCGCCCGAGTTTACTATCTCCGTTGATAACAGGATTATAAGATGTATTCTCTCACCTATTTTCATGCAGAATGATGAATATTTGGGCTATATTATCGTAATGCTCGATGTTACAAAAGAAACAGAAGTAAACAACATGAAAAACCAGTTTATTTCCAACGTTTCCCACGAACTCAGAACCCCTGTTACAGTTTTAAGAACGTATATAGATACTTTATACTCTATGGGCGATGAACTTGATAAAGAAACGAGAAAAGAATTTACCGCCACCGCAAACAAAGAAGTTACAAGACTTCACAGAATGGTAAACGATATTCTCGATGTTTCAAGACTTGAATCTCCCGATGTCGAACTTGAAAAAGAGATTACGGATATAGCGCCTATTATTGAAGATACCGTAACATCTATGCAGGTTCTGGCTGATGAAAAAGATGTAAAAATCGTGTTTACAAAACCCGATGAACCTGTGATGGTTCCCATTAACGTTGCGAATATGGAACGTGTTTTCAACAACCTGATATCCAATGCAATCAAGTATTCACCAGAAAAAACACGAATAGAGGTAATGCTCTCCAAAACCGAAAATTATGCTGAAGTTTCGGTTACAGACCACGGCTGCGGCATTGAGGAAAAACATCTTGCAAAATTATTTGACAGATTTTACAGGGTGGAAAATTCCGTTCACACGGTAAAAGGTACGGGCTTGGGATTGTACCTTGTCAAAACCACCGTCGAAAAACACCATAACGGAAAGGTTTACGTTACATCAAAAGTCGGAGAAGGCTCTACCTTCGGAATAAAATTGCCGTTATCTTTATAAAATCTTAATTTTGTTTTGTGTATTAAAAAATATTTTTCATATATTATAGAAATGTAAAAACTAAAATGAATAGTTACGGAGAAAAAAGATGAAATCACCTAATGTAGCAGTTATCGGTTGCGGTTTATGGGGCAAAAATATTGTCAGAAATTTCTATAATCTGAATGCTTTAAATACTGTCTGCGATTTAGATACGGACAACCTCAAAAAACTTGCGATGGAATATGAAAAAGTACACTTCACAACGGATTTTAAAGAAGTTTTAAACAACCCCGAAATTGAAGCAGTTGCCGTTGTTACCCCGAGTCATACCCACTTTAAAATAGTAAGTGCGGTCTTGAATGCGGGCAAGCATGTTTACGTTGAAAAACCGATTTCAACGGTTGCCGAAGAAGCCAAAAAACTTATGGAACTTGCAGATGAAAAAGATTTAACACTAATGGTGGGACACCTTCTCCTGTATCACCCTGCAGTCAATCGTTTAAAGATGCTCATTGATGACGGTATGCTCGGCGATATCACATATATCCAGAGTGACAGACTCAATATCAATTATTTTAAAAACGACAGAAGCGTAATGTGGGATTTGGCACCGCACGATGTTTCAATGACCTCTTATGTATTGGGCAAAGCCCCCGTCAGAGTAATCAGTGCCGTCGGTGTTTCTTCGGACAAAAATGATATTATGGATATCACTCACGTAACAATCGAATATGAAGGCGGTATAGTCGGTCAGATTTCTGACAGTTGGATTCACCCCGTAAAAAGAGTTAATCTTCTTGTAAGAGGTACAAAGGCAACGGCAATTTTTGACGACACACTGCCCGAACACAAATTACAGGTTATCGACCATACTACCCCCGGTGCTGCTAAACCTGAGGCTCTTGACTTTATAGAAATAGAACCGTTAAAATTAGAATGTCAGCACTTCCTGAATTGTATGGAAAGCGGTACAAAACCGAGAAGTGACGGATTAAACGGATATCAGGTTGTAAGCATTCTCGAAGAAGCAGAAAAAATTATGCTCGGCGAAAGAAGAAAACAACTCGATAAAGTAGATTTTGCACTATCAAGAAGTAAAAAATAATCGGAGAAAATATGGCTAATTTAATATCGTTATTCAGAGTAATTTTGGCAATGTATTTATTGATAATGCTGGGTTATGAAACAACACCGCTATTTTACAAAATGGCAATTGTTCTGACTTTGGCGGTTATTTTGCTTGATGCCTTTGACGGCTGGGTTGCAAGAAAGTTCAACGAAGCATCTAAAATCGGCTCTATAATTGATATTTTAGGCGACAGAATTGTTGAAAATGCGTATTGGATTGCCTTCTGTGCATACGGCTGGGTACCGGTATGGATTCCGCTTGTTGTAATGACAAGAAGTTTTGTTACCGACACTTTAAGAGGTATTGCTTTTGCGGACGGCTGTACGGCTTTCGGTGAAGACAGTATGGTTCAGAGCAAAATCGGTAAATTTTTAACATCATCGAGATTTTCAAGAGCGGTCTATGGCGGGGCAAAGGTTTTTGCTTTTGTTACCGTAATTGCCTGCCATATTCCCGCTTGGGAAGCACCTCACTGGCTTGCGGTTATTAAAGATATTTCTGTATATCTGACGGTTATTTTCTGCGTATTGAGAGCCTTACCCGTTGTCAGCGCAGGTCAGAAATATTTGGTAAACGAAAAGAAATAAATGGAAACCCAAAATTTTAATATAGTTCTTTTTGAACCTGAAATTCCTCAAAATACGGGAAATATTATAAGAACCTGTGCCTGTACGGGTTCTAAACTGTTTCTTGTCGGCAGGCTCGGTTTTTCCATGGACGATAAACACATGAAACGATGCGGACTCGATTATCACGATGCCGTAAACATCGTAAAATACAACGATTTGGAAAGTCTGCAAAAGGATTATCCCGATTCTGATTTTTATTATCTGACAACAAAAAGTAAAAATGTTTATACCGAGAGAAAATTCAAAAAGGGTGATTTTTTTGTTTTCGGCCCCGAAACAAGAGGCTTGCCCGAGGATTTACTTTTCGCAAATGCGGACATGGCACTTACCGTTCCGATGAAAGAGGGACAAAGAAGTTTAAATCTTTCAAATACCGTTGCTATTGTTGTTTATGAGGCTGTACGTCAATGCGGATTGAGTTAGAAGAAATACTTCAGTATTTTCCGAAAAGGATACAAAATTCGCACAAGGGGACTTATGGAAAAATATTAAATATCGCAGGTTCCGAATTTTATGCGGGTGCCGCAATACTTTCTTCCTTATCGGCATTAAAAACAGGTGCGGGATATGTTACTTTGGCATGCCCATCGCAAATTTGTTCTTCCGTAATATCTTATACACCCGATATTACAATATTTCCGCTCAAAAACACGAATGGTTGCATAAACACAGATAGCGTTAACACGGTGTTGAACAAATTGACGGAATACGATGTTTTTTCAATCGGTTCGGGGCTTTCCCAAAATGCAGAAACACAAAAATTCGTAACAGAGTTTTTATCAAAGGCTGATAAACCGTGCGTAATAGACGCAGATGCTTTAAATGCAATTTCTGCTGCACATAGTGTTAAACTTCCCGAAAAATCTGTAATAACACCACACCCGAGAGAATTATCAAGACTTTTAGATGTTTCCGTTGAAACAATTCAGACAGACAGAGAAAAATATGCCCAAACTGCTTCAGAAAAATATAATTGCACGGTTGTTTTAAAGGGGCATGAAACCGTTGTTGCAGACGGAAACAGAATTTATATTAACAAAAGCGGTAATTCCGCTCTTGCAAAAGCAGGCTCGGGAGATGTGCTGACAGGCATGATTTCGGGAATTGGGGCACAAATGAAAAACAAAGACTTGTTTTATGCAGCCTCGTTAGGTGTATATTTGCACGGCCTTGCCGCTGAAACGGGTTCTGAAAACACAACCGAGTACGGACTTCTTGCATCGGAAATTATTGACTATATCCCGCAAGCCATCAAATATATTTTAAAGTAAATTAACAGATTTTTTCCGAAAAATTTTGCCAAAAATATAATGTTACAAAATTTTACATTAATATTTAAATTTCTTGTTATTTTTCTTGACGTAGAATATTTAGCGGTTTATGATTTTTAAACGGGTAAATAGTGTCAAAAATACCCTTATTCGTAAGATAAAAGGGCTGAAAATCAGCAAATACCCGAATAAAAGAGTAATATTTTGTACAAAACACATACTTATAAAAAACTGAATAATAAAGTATGCCACATGCAGCGAGGTGAATAAATGTTAAAGAAAACTTATTCTGAAAGAGTAACGCCGATGGGGATACCCAAAACCCGCTTGAATGATTTGCCTGACTTGATTGAAGTTCAGAAGAAATCGTTTGAATGGTTTTTAAAAGAAGGTTTGAAGGAAGAATTTCTTTCATATTCTCCTATTAAAGACTACACGGGTCGTTTGGAGTTACACTTTTTGCCGAACTATACGTTCGATAATGCTAAATATACAATCGAAGAAGCAAGAATTCACGATGCAACTTATGCAAAACAGTTGCGGGTAATGGTTCGTTTGGTTAACCGTGACAGCGGTGAAATCAAGGAACAGGAAGTTTATATCGGTGATATCCCGACAATGACTGATAAAGGTACCTTTATCGTGAACGGTGCGGAACGTGTTATCGTTTCGCAAATTGTGCGTTCTCCCGGTGTTTACTTCAAGAGAGAAATCTCTCCGACAGGTAAACGTTTATACAACGCAACTTTAATTCCTAACAGAGGAGCATGGTTAAAAATCGAAACCGATGCTAACGATATTATACATGTCAGAATCGATAAAAACAGAAAGATTTTGGCAACAACATTGTTAAAAGCTTTAGGCATAACTCCTTCGGAAATGGAATCTTTATTTACTCACTTTGAATTTTTAAAGAAAACATTAGATAAAGATACGGCTGACACTACCGAAGAAGCCTTGATTGAAGTTTACAAAAAACTTCGTCCGGGCGACCCTGCATCAGCAGCAGGCGGACGTCAGATTCTTGATGCAAGATTCTTTGACGAAAAGAAATACGATATCGGCAGAGTCGGTCGTTATAAATTAAACAAAAAACTTAATCTGAATATTCCCGCAACACAAAGAACGTTGACACAACAGGATTTGGTTGCATCAATCGAATATTTAATCAATTTAACCTACGATGAAGGAAGTTGTGATGACATCGACCACTTGGGTAACAGACGTGTACGTTCGGTCGGTGAACTTCTTCAAAACCAATTCAGAGTCGGTTTAAGCCGTATTGAAAGAATTGTAAAAGAAAGAATGACTTTGCAAAATTCCGATACGCTTACCCCGTTGAATTTGTTGAACACAAAACCGTTAATTGCTTCCTTGAAGGAATTTTTCGGTTCATCACAATTATCACAGTTCATGGATCAGACAAACCCGCTTGCCGAATTAACTCACAAAAGACGTATTTCGGCATTAGGCCCCGGTGGTTTGGTCAGAGAAAGAGCAGGATTTGCTGTTCGTGATATTCACCCCTCACACTACGGACGTCTTTGTCCTATTGAAACACCTGAAGGCCCGAACGCAGGTCTTATCGGTTCCTTGGCTACTCACGCAAAAGTCAACGATTACGGTTTTATTGAAACACCTTATTTTGCCGTAAAAGACGGAAAGGTAACCGATGAAGTTCACTATATGTCAGCAGACGAAGAAGAAAACTTCCGTGTTGCTCCCGGTGATATCATGCTTAACAAAGACAGAACCATTAAGGCTAAACAGGTTCCTGTCCGTTATAAATCCGAATTTACGGTTGACGATTCCAGCAAAGTTGACTATGTCGGTGTTTCACCTATCCAAATCATCTCGGTTGCAACATCGGTTATTCCGTTTATCGAACACGACGATGCTAACCGTGCACTGATGGGTTCTAACATGCAGCGTCAGGCTGTACCGCTTTTGATTACGGACAGACCGGTTGTCGGTACGGGTCTTGAAAAGAGAGCCGCAAAAGATTCGGGCATGGTTGTCGTTTCCGAAGTTGACGGCGTTGTTGACAGAGTCGTAGGTGAAGAAGTTACTGTAAAAGATAAAGCAGGTAAAGCACACAGATACCAGCTTATGAAATATGTAAGAAGCAACCAGGATACCTGTATTAACCAAAAACCGATTGTCAAAGTCGGCCAGCAGGTTAAAGCGGGCGATGTCCTCGCAGACGGTGCTTCTACCCACTTCGGTGAACTTTCTCTCGGTAAAAACATACTGGCGGCTTACATGCCCTGGGAAGGATATAACTTCGAAGATGCTATCCTTATTTCCGAAAGATTGGTTCAGGACGACGTATTTACATCAGTTCACATTGAAAAACTCGAAATTGATGCCCGTCAGACAAAATTAGGCCCCGAAGAAATTACAAGAGAAGTTCCGAACGTTTCGGAAGATTCTCTCAGACACCTCGATGAAAGAGGTATTGTGCGTATCGGTGCAAGAGTTTATGCAGACGATATATTGGTTGGTAAAGTTACACCGAAAGGTGAATCCGAACATCCGCCAGAAGAAAAATTGTTAAGAGCAATTTTCGCAGAAAAGGCAAGAGATGTAAAAGATAATTCACTTCGTGTACCTCACGGTGAAGGCGGACGTGTAGTCGATGTCAAAGTATTTGACAGAGAAAAGGGCGATGAATTACCGCCCGGAGCAAATACCGTTATCAGAGTTTACATTGCTCAGAAACGTAAAGTTTCCGTAGGTGATAAACTCTCCGGACGTCACGGAAACAAGGGTATTGTTTCAAGAATATTACCGAGAGAAGATATGCCGTTCTTACCCGACGGAACACCTGTTGATATAGTTCTTAATCCGCTTGGTGTACCTTCCCGTATGAACGTTGGTCAAACCTATGAATGTTTGCTCGGTTTGGCATCATACCTCACAGGTGATTACTATGAAACACCTTCCTTTGATGAAATGTACGGTGAAAACCAATCAGAAAAAGCAACAAAGGCAGAACTTTTAAGAGGTATCAAAGAATCAGGCTGTGACTGGGTCGGCGAAGACGGTAAAGTCTTCCTCATCGACGGCAGAACTGGCGAAAAATTTGACAGACCCGTTGCGGTAGGTTTAATTTACTTCCTCAAACTTGTTCACCTTGTTGATGATAAAATTCACGCAAGAAGCACAGGCCCGTATTCACTTGTTACACAACAACCTTTGGGTGGTAAAGCACAATTTGGCGGTCAAAGATTCGGTGAAATGGAAGTTTGGGCTTTGGAAGCATACGGTGCGGCTTATACACTTCAGGAAATGCTTACAATTAAATCTGATGATGTTAACGGTCGTTCAAGAGCATACGAAGCAATCGTTAAAGGTGATAACATTCCGAGACCGGGTATCCCCGAATCGTTCAAGGTACTTGTCAGAGAATTACAGAGTATCGGTCTTGACATTACCGTTGCGAAGAAGGGCGGAGAAGAAGTTAACCTTATGTCAGATTCAGATGATATAAGAAAGGCTGCCCCGAAAAGAGTCCTTTCGGATATGGATTCCGATTTGTTAAACATCAATTTCTTTGAACCCACTTCGTTCAAGGATTAGTAAATAAAGGAGACAATCAATAATGTCCACAAGTATAGATTATTTTGATTATATAAGAATAAGTATCGCATCTCCCGAAAGAATTCTTAAATGGTCATACGGCGAAGTTTCCAAGCCGGAAACAATCAATTACAGAACGTTAAAACCCGAAAGAGACGGTTTGTTCTGTGAAAGAATTTTCGGGCCTACAAAGGATTGGGAATGTTATTGCGGTAAATATAAAAGAGTTCGTCACAAAGGTATTATTTGTGAACGATGCGGTGTTGAAGTTACCGATTCCAAGGTAAGACGTCACAGAATGGGACACATCAAACTCGCTGCACCTGTCAGCCACATTTGGTTCTTGAAAGGTATTCCGAGTTATTTGGGTCTTCTTCTTGATATGACTCTCAAAGATTTGGAAAATGTAATCTACTTCAACAACTACGTAGTCATTGACCCCGCTGACAGTGAATTTAAAAAATTCCAGTTGTTGTCAGAAGATGAATATGACGAATACATTATGGAACACGAAGAAAGTGCCTTAAAAGTCGGCATCGGCGCAGAGGCTATTCAGGAATTACTCGGCGAGATTGTTCTTGATGATGCCGCTGCACAAATCAGAAGTGAACTTGAAGCAACAGGCGGTTCGGTTCAGAGAAAAGCAAAATTAATCAAAAGATTAAGATTAATTGAATCAATGATTGATAGCGAAACTGACCCGACATGGCTTGTAATGACCGTATTACCTGTAACTCCTCCTGATTTAAGGCCTATGGTTCAGTTAGACGGCGGCAGATTTGCAACATCTGATTTAAACGATTTATACAGACGTGTTATCAACAGAAACAATCGTTTGTTAAGACTTCTTGAAATGGGAGCACCCGAAATTATCGTAAGAAACGAAAAACGTATGCTTCAGGAAGCCGTTGATGCTCTTATCGATAACGGAAGAAGAGGCAGAACGGTAGTAGGCCCCAACAACAGACCTTTGAAATCTTTAAGCAATATTATTGAAGGTAAACAAGGTCGTTTCAGACAAAACCTTTTGGGTAAACGTGTTGACTACTCCGGCCGTTCCGTAATTGTTGTAGGCCCGCAGTTGAGCCTTAACCAGTGCGGTTTGCCGAAAGAAATGGCTATTGAACTTTTCAAACCGTTTGTTGTTAACAAACTTATCGAAAGAGGACATGTTCAAAACATCAAATCAGCCAAAAAGAAGATTGAACGTTCGGATCCGGTCATTTGGGATATATTGGAAGAAGTTATTGACGGACACCCCGTAATGCTTAACCGTGCTCCTACACTTCACAGACTCGGTATTCAGGCATTTGAACCCAAATTGGTTGAAGGCAGAGCAATTCAACTTCACCCGCTTGTATGTACGGCGTTCAACGCTGACTTCGACGGCGACCAAATGGCTGTTCACGTTCCCTTGTCTATTGAAGCACAGGCTGAAGCAAGAATGTTGATGTTAGCAACAAATAACATTTTGGCTCCTGCAACGGGTAAACCGATTATTACCCCTTCTCAAGACATGGTTTTGGGTATGTATTACTTAACTCTTATGAAAGAAGACATATCCGATACGCTGCATTACTTCTACAACTACGATGATGCGATTTCCGCTTATGATTGCGGCGTAATCCAGTTGCACGAAAAAATTGTAGTTCGTGATGAAAATAATAAGAGATTTGAAACAACGGTCGGAAGAATTATCTTCAATGAAACCGTCAGAAAATCGCTTTTGTCCTCGTAGTTTAAACATAAGGTGATATAAAATGGATACATTATCGAATAAAAATATAAAGAAAAATGTAGAGTTCATAAATGAGCATATGAAGAAGAAATCTCTTGCAAACCTTCTTGCTCAGATGTATCTCGAATGGGGCGGTGCTAAAACTGCAGATTTGGCAAATAACTTAAAGAATTTAGGTTACAAATATGCAACAAAATCAGGTACTACAATTTCTATTGCAGACCTGTCGGTTCCTCCCGTTAAAAAGCAATTACTCAAAGAAGCCGAAGAAGAAATTGCAAAATCAACAAGAAGATACTTAAAAGGTGAAATTACCGAAGTTGAAAGATACACGAAGGTTATCGATACATGGTCTGAAACAACGGCAAAATTAACGGAAAATGTTGTATCTAACTTTGACCAGTTAAATTCCGTATATATGATGGCGTTCTCAGGTGCAAGAGGTAACTTATCACAGGTTTCACAGTTAGTCGGTATGAGAGGTCTGATGGCTGATGCACAAGGTCAAATCATCGACTTACCGATTAAGTCAAACTTCAAAGAAGGTTTAAGCGTAACAGAATATATTATTTCAAGTTACGGTGCAAGAAAAGGGCTTGTAGATACTGCGTTAAAGACTGCTGACTCAGGTTATTTGACAAGACGTCTGGTTGACGTAGCGCAGGACGTTATAGTTCGTGATACGGATTGCGGAACAGAACGTTATATCAACATGAAGCCGATTATGGACGGTGAAAAAGTTATCGTTCCTCTCGTTGACAGACTTTTGGGAAGAACTGTTGCACAGGATATCGTTGATGAAAACGGAAACGTTATCATCGAAAAGAACACAACCTTTAACAGAGATGACGTCAGAAAAGTCGCTCATTTGAATTTAAAAGAGTTAAAAATGCGTTCACCTCTGACTTGTGAACTTGAATACGGTATCTGCCAAAAGTGTTACGGCTGGGCAATGACAACTCAAAAGACGGTAGATGTCGGAGAAGCAATCGGTATTATCGCCGCTCAGTCAATCGGTGAACCCGGTACACAACTTACAATGAGAACCTTCCACACAGGCGGCGCTGTTGCCGTTAAAGGTGCTATGAAACAGGTTCTTGCAAGTGACGACGGTGAAATTATCTCAAATATTAAAACGAAAAACGAAAGAACCAGACACGGTGATGAAGTTATCGTTACAATTACGGAAAGTGATATCGAATTAAAAACAGAAAAAAGAACTTACAAATATCACATTCCGGGACACGCTAAATTATTGGTTGCAAAAGGTGATAAGGTTAAAAAAGGTCAGTTATTGGCTGAATACGCACCTCAAAGTGTTACAGACAGTAATACTTTAACCGAAAAAGCAACAAAAGATATTACCTCGGATTTATCGGGCGAAGTCAGATTTGAAGATTTCGTTGCAGATGAAAAGAAAGACAGACAGGGTAACATCTCAAGAACTGCAAACAAAAACGGTATTATCTGGGTTTTAGGCGGCGACGTTTACAACCTTCCGGGCGGTTCAAAAATTCTCGTTGAAGATAAACAAAAAATCAAAACGGGTGAAAAACTTGCTGAAATAAATATTATATCTGAACACGGCGGTGAAGTTCGTGTAAACGATTCATTAGTTGTTGAAGATGTAAAATTTGACGGCAGAAAAATCAAAAAAATCGTTTCAGGTAAAGAATTGACGATTGTAATCGCATCAATTATCCCTGCAAATGCAACATTCGAATCAACTAAAAAAGAACAAATCTGGACTGTTGAAGAAACAGGCGAAAAATATATCGTTAAAACGCCGATAGACACGGTTGTTGAAAACGGTATGGTTATCGCTGAACTCATTGATAATGAACATACTGTTTCATCAAGCGGCGAAATCAGATACAACGGTATTGAAGTTGACGAAGAACAGATTATCACAAAACCGGGTGAAGTTATCTTCATTCCTGACGAAATTCACCAGCTTCCGGGAAAAGATTCTTCATTAAAGATGGTTGAAACAGGTACCTACGTAACAGCAGGTACAGAGGTTGTCAAAGACCTTTATACAAACATCGACGGTATTGTTGAAATCAAGGAATTCAACGACTGCATACACGAAGTAGTGATTACCCCCGGTGAAATGTACGAATTATCCAGCATCAACGATTTGAAAGTTGACGAAAATGAACTTGTTGAAGCAGGTACGGTAATTGCTCCGAAAATCAAGGCAAAAGAATTGTCTATCGTAACCATTATGGATATCGATAATGACAATATCGATTTGGACGACGCTGAAGAAGTTGATGTCCCCGCACTTGACGAAGAAACAATGTCAAACAGACCTGTTAAGATTTTGGTTCGTCCTGTTCAAAAATTTGAAATCAATCCTAAAGAAGTATCAATTAAATTTGACTCTACTGATGATTCGATTGATATTGTACCTGTTACGCAGTTACAGTATAAGGACGGACAAAGAGTTCGAAACTTTGACGGTGCGACTCTTACAAGAACAAGTTTAGTTCTGGAAATGCAGGGCTATCTTGGACACTTGAAGGGCATGGTTGAACTTGACAAGGACAATAATTTAAAAATCGTTGTTCTTGAAACTTTAATTATCCGACGTGAAGTTGAAGGTCAGGCAAAAACAATGCAGTCAATGCAGACGGAACTTTTGGTTGAAAACGGTCAAGTTATTGATGCAAAAACACCTGTTGCAAAAACGAGAGTTCTTGCAATCAACGACGGTGTTGTTTGTCTGAACACGGACGAGGAAGAAGTAAGACGTTTATTACTTGTTTCGGATAATTACGAAACAACAATTCCCGTTTCCAAAGCAACGGTTAAAAAAGACCAGTTTGTAAAAATGGATACGGTAATCGGAGAAAAAGGCGAAGTAACCGATGAATCCGGTTTGGTTGTCGGTGTTTCAAAAGACGGCGTAACAATCAGAAAAGGACGTCCTTACTTAATCAGTCCCGGTACTATGTTGCAAATCACAAGCGGCTCTCTGGTACTCAGAGGCGATATGCTTGCAACATTGGTATTTGAAAGACAAAAAACAGGCGATATCGTTCAAGGTTTGCCGAGGGTAGAAGAACTTTTGGAAGCAAGAAAACCGAAAGATTCGGCTATCGTGGCAGAATTTGAAGGTGTTGCAGAAATTGAAATGCAGGACGAAGTCCCCACCCTGTTTATTGTTAATGAAACAGGCAGACATGAGATTAAATATCCGATTGATGCAACAATCGTTGTAAACAACGGACAAAAAATCAATGTCGGTCAGGCATTAACAAGCGGGCCTATGAACCCGCACGATATCATCAGACTGAATGGTATCGAAGCTGCTCAACAATATCTTGTTGACGAAGTTCAAAGAGTTTACCGTTCGCAAGGCGTTGAAATTGCGGATAAACACGTAGAAGTTATCGTAAGACAAATGACCAAGAAGGTAAAAATTCTTGAGTCAGGCGATACGAAACTTCTTCCGGGTGAATTTCTTGAACTTAAAGAAATCGAAGCTGAAAATAAAGCCGTTGAAGAAGCAGGCGGACAACCCGCTGTATTTGAATCGGTTTTATTAGGTATTACAAAGGCATCTTTGAATACCGAAAGCTTCATTTCCGCAGCGTCCTTCCAGGAAACAACAAGAATCCTTACGGAAGTTGCCGTTGACGGTAAGAAGGATATGCTCAGAGGTTTGAAAGAAAACGTTATTATCGGTCGTTTAATTCCGGCAGGTACAGGTTTCTATCACCTCACACACGCTTCCGAAGAAAAAGATATGGAAGCACAAAAGAGAGCAGCACAAAAGAACAATGCCCGCAAACCTTCCGCTATTTTGGAAGAAATTGAAGGTATGTTCGGTGCACCCGATTTTTCAATCGAAGAATAGACTAATTGGGGCGGCAAAAATCAAAGCCGCCCTTATTATATCTATATGAAAGGATTAAAAAATGAAAAAAATTATTTTCTCTTTGTTTTTAATTGGTATATTAGGTTTTCCTGCTAATGCCAAAACCACACCTGAACAGGTTAAAGCGTTTTTTAATTCTTACGTGCAGGCGGCTAATAATTTTGATCCTAATTTGTTTCAGAAATATTATATTCCGACCCCTAAAATTATCCGTGTTGTAGAAAAGAAAGACGGCACTACACAAAGTGTTAATGTACCTTTAAAGACATATCTTGATGAGGCGGCAAAAGGTCAAAAAGTCGGAAAAATGCTCGGCTATAAAAACAATTATTCGAATATCCAAATAACACCGCAGGGAAAAGACTTTAAGGTATCGGCAACAAGATTGCCTTCCCCCGGCGGAAAATATGCGGCTTACTTTGTAATCGGAGAAGATGCTAACGGGAAATTAAAAATTAAAGTAGAATCAATGAATACTCCTCGTCAGGAATTTTTGAAAAATTAACGGAGTATTAAAACTTTTATTCAGTTTTCAAAACAAACACTAATGGTTTCATTTTTATATTAATTAATTTTGTATTTTATTTTTTAAATCAGAACAGGTGGTTTCAGTATGAAAGAGAGTTTGACTTATATGTTTAAAGATGCTGATTTTTGTAAAAAAGCGGCATTGTATTTTGTTGTATTAATACTTTCGGGTATCGGCTCTTTGTTATCTCAAATGTATAATTTCAGCACATTGAAAGGGCTAAATGCGGGAATATTTTTAATAATAGCACTTTTTTCTTTTGTGTTCGCTTTGTCAGGTTACGGTTATATGATATCTTGTTTAAGAGAAAATATTATACAAAAAGAAAATCTTAACATACCATGGTTCAATTTTATCAATAATTTTGTTGACGGTTTCAAACTTGCATTTTCATTTTTCTTATTGTATTTTTCCGTCTTTTTAATATTTGTTGTTCTTTTTTTGGTCGGTAATGCTATATCAGGCGCCGCTACCGCTGTTACGGGAATTATTTCTCTGATTTTGGGAATATGTTTTCTGGTCGTTCTGCTGCGTGCTTTACCTGCTTTGATTTATAATTATGCCGTAAACAAATCATGGTTATGCGCCTTTAAATTTAAAGAGGCTGATGAATTGATCAAGGAGAATAAAAAACATTACTGGATTACTTATGCAAAAATAGTCGGAATAGGTTTGGTATCAAGTATCATTCTTATTGCCTTCGTTTACATAGTATCTTATATTTTAGGTTTTTTATGCGGCTTTTTAAATCTTATTACGCAGGAAAAAACAGCAGAATTGCTGGCAGGAGTAGTTGCTATTTTGTCATCATCTGCCGCATATTCTTATTTGATGTATGTATATGCACGACTTCTTGCACAACTGAAACAGACAAAAGAAATCGAAGAGATATAACGATTATCCTTTTCGAATTATATATAAAGGGACTTTGGGCAAAATCACCCGAAGTCCTTTTTTAAAATGATGTATTAAAATATCAAATGTTCTATATTTTTTATAAGCAGAAATACAGAACAGGATTTTTTATGAAATATATAAGAGAAACAAAGGTAATGTACGGCGATACCGATTCTTATAAGGTTGTGTGGCACGGAAATTATCTCCGCTGGTTTGAAGAGGGCAGATTTTCTTTGTGCAAAATGGCAGGCGTGAATGTTAACGAACTGGAGGATAAAGGAATTGTTTTTCCGATAGTAGATATGCATGTCAGGTATAAATCACCCGCAAAAATCTTTGAGGATATCATCATTGAAAGCACAATTACCGATGTAAAACCGAGAACGGTAACCTTTTCACAGTGCATTAAAAACAAAAAATCGGAAGCTACTCTTGTAACTGCCGAATTTGTCTGTGTCGCTGTTGACACCTTTGGCGGAAAACTTCAAAAACTTCCCGAAGATATTTTCAAAGCCTTCCAAAACTGTATAGAACAGATATAAACTACATATTGATAAGATACAAAGGAGAAAATCTCTTTTGTCTTCTGTTTACGAAATTCAATAATGCTGTAATCATGTTTATATCCTCTTTCTCTACACTTATATAAAGTATTTCAACCGAAAAAAATTGACTTTTTGATGTTATTTTTGCGTTACAATACTTAACAAAAAGCAGGGTGCTTTATTCGGAATTAATTTTTATAAATTGCCTTATTAAAAAGCACGCAAAGGCAGACCATATCAGATAAGGAACAAGCAGCAGCGCAGACGAAACGGATACTTTTGAAAAAATAAAAATTGTTAATGCGGTAAATACTGTCATTAGAATTGAAACAACATAAGAGAGTTTCATATTTTGTAAAACAAAAAACACGGGTGACCAGACAATATTCAGCAGAAACTGAATTGCAAAAAACATCAGCCCCCATATTTTATACGCACTGTCGGGTTTTCGGATAACAAGGTACAGTGCTGCAAACATCATCAGATACAGAGTTATCCAAACGTATTTAAAAACAATCGGCTTTGGTGTTATATCGGGCTTTTTCAGGTTTTGATAAAAAGTGTTATTATACATAACCGCATAATAAAGCAAAACAAAATCTTTTTCCTTGCACGAATTTTCAATAATTTCAACAAACGCAGGTTAAAAAATACAACATTTAATATATTATACAAAAGCATGGTTTTTTGTTATAATCTAAAAAAAACGGAGATTAAACAGTGGGATTTATTTTTGAAAAAACGGAAATTGAAGATGTAATTTTAATAACACCTCAGGTGTTTGGTGATGACAGAGGATTTTTTTCCGAAACCTACAAAAAATCTGTCTTTGAAGCAAACGGAATAAAAGACGATTTCAGACAGGATAATCACTCAAAATCAACAAAGGGTGTGTTAAGAGGACTTCATTATCAGGCAAATCCGAAGGCTCAGGCAAAAATTGTAAGATGCGTAAAAGGCAAAATTCTTGATGTTGCCGTTGATATCAGAAAAGGTTCTAAAACCTTTGGAAAATGGGTCAGCAAAGAGTTGAGTGAAGAAAACAAACAAATGTTATATCTTCCCGAAGGTTTTGCTCACGGTTTTGTTGTTTTGAGTGATGAAGCGGAATTTTTATACAAAGTTTCAAACGAATATTCACCCAAACACGACAGAGGTATTCGCTGGAACGACCCTGAAATTAACGTAAACTGGGGAATTGATTTTGAACCCAGATTGAGCGAAAAGGATACAAAACAACCGTTTTTAAAAGATGTCAAAGATTTATTATAAGGATTTTTTATGAAAAAAATATTAGTTACGGGTGCAAAAGGTATGTTAGGACATGATTTGTGTCCTACGTTAGAAGATGCAGGCTTTGAAGTTTTTGAAACCGATCTTCACAATCTGGATATTACAAATCCCGAGCAGGTTGAAAAAGTTTTAACCGCCGAGAAACCCGATGCTGTCGTACATTGTGCGGCATACACAAACGTTAACAAGGCAGAAGAAGATACCGAAACCGCTATGAAAATTAATGAGGGCGGAACGGAAAATCTTGCTAAAACCTGTGCAAAACTTGATATACCGATTGTTTATATATCAACAGATTACGTTTTCGACGGAACGAAAAAAGAGGCATATCTGCCTTATGATAAACCTAATCCGCTCAATGCGTACGGTTTGACCAAACTTAAAGGTGAAGAAGCCGTTCAGAGACACTGTACAAAATTTTATATCACAAGAACAAGTTGGCTGTACGGTTTACACGGCAAAAACTTTGTTGAAACAATGATTTCTCTTGCGGACAAACCCGAATTAAAAGTCGTTGACGACCAGATAGGCTGTCCGACATGGACACAGGAACTTGCAGACGGAATTACCACTTTATTGACGGAAGAAGCCCCGTTTGGTATCTATCACATTTGCGGAAGCGGAAAAACTTCATGGTACGGTTTTGCCAAAGAAATTTTTGAACTTGCGGGATTAAAAGTTAATCTTTTACCCTGTAAAAGTGACGAGTTTCCGTCACCCGCAAAACGTCCGCAATACAGCGTAATGTATAATGATAACATTTGCAGAACTTGGAAAGCAGCATTAAAAGATTATATGAAATTGAGAGGTGAATAATGAAAGGTATAATTCTCGCAGGCGGCGCAGGCACAAGACTTTATCCTTCTACAATGACGGTATCAAAACAACTTTTGCCGATATACGACAAGCCGATGATTTATTATCCACTGTCAACTTTACTTTTAGCGGGCATCAGAGATATTTTGATTATCTCGACACCGCAGGACTTGCCGAATTTTAAAAATTTGCTCAAAGACGGCTCTGATTTTGGTATTAAATTAAGTTATAAGGAACAGCCGTCACCTGACGGACTTGCTCAGGCGTTCATTCTCGGCGAGGAATTTATCGGAAACGATTGTGCATCTCTGATTCTTGGCGACAACATCTTTTACGGCGTAGGTTTTTCGGGAACACTTCAAAAAACAGTTAAACGCACCGAGGAAAAGGGCGGCGCAACAGTTTTCGGCTATCCCGTAAAAGACCCCGAAAGATTTGGTGTTGTTGAGTTTGGCGAGAGCGGAAAGGCTATTTCGCTTGAAGAAAAACCGCAAAATCCGAAATCGGACTACGCTGTCACAGGCTTATATTTCTACGATAACAACGTTGTTGAATACGCTAAAAATCTGAAACCGTCACCGAGAGGCGAACTTGAAATTACAGACCTTAACAGAGTTTATCTTGAAAAAGGTACTCTCTCCGTTGAAAAACTCGGCAGAGGCTTTGCTTGGCTCGATACCGGTACGCACAAGTCACTCTTTCAGGCAGGTCAGTACGTTCAGGCTATTGAAGAAAATCAGGGCATAAAAATCGCTTGTCTTGAAGAAGTTGCCTACAAGATGAAATTTTTGACGAAAGAAGATTTGATTGCAAAAGCCGATAAGTATCCTAAAAATGACTATTATAAATATTTAAGGACGGTTAAATAATCTTTCGTACAATTTTAAACCGATTGCGGTTACTATAACAGATACCATAATTACCTCAAAGAACATCATGCTTTGAGGTATTTTATAATCCGCTATTACGGGCAAAAATCCAATCAAAAGCATTAGAGTTGTAAGCCCGAAGGCAAGGCCTTTGTATTTCGGCATCATATTGGCAAGAGCCGTAACCGTTATGGGCATTGTAAGGTTAAAGCAAAACATTCCCAAAATTGCCAAAAAAGGCAAAATCTCACCGTATTTCAAAAGCGGAATTGAAAGCAGCAAGCCGATAACTGCGGTGTTATACATTCCGAATTTGTCCGAGATAAAACCACCCGCCGCTTTTCCCAACGCAACCGCAAAAACCATTACCAGCATCAAATTAAAATTTCCTTTGGCAACAAAATCATAACTTAATCCGACAAAAGAGCGGACGCAGATTGAAATTAAAATACAGATAAAAATTAACATATAAATCGGAAAATCCGATTTTACAGCCAAGCATTTTTGTTCTTCCTCTTTGGGTTCAAAAAAGGTCATCAAAGCAACCGACACTAACAGAAGTATTATTAATAAGTAATTTTGAGAACAAACTTTACTCCAAAAGGCACCCAAAAAGAGTCCGATTGCCCCGGGTGCAACAAAAACCCCGGGTAATTTTGCCCTGCCGTTACCCATATTTAACGAGATATATCCGCCGCCCGTATGGAAAAGAGCATTCCCCAAACCCGTTAAGATAACCGTCAGCATAATGTTTTTCATTGTGAAAAATGCAGTTATAATTAACATACAGCCGACTATTGAAAAATTTTGAGGCTTTTTAATTTTATCGACCGCAAAACCAAAAACAGATTGTAATCCGAAGGCTAAAACATTGTATATTACAACGGCCTGTAATAAGGTAAGTGTTTCAATTTTTCCAACATAGGAATACACAACTGCCGCACAACAAAAATCGACAAGAGCATGAACAGCACCGTATATTCCGACTATTCCTGCTTTATGTCGATTTATGTTTCTGAATTTTTCTGCAATGTTTATCATAATAATTATTATATACAAAACATAGCAAAATCATGCTTTTACAACTTAAAACATTTGACCGTTCCAGCCCCACAATTCAACGGGGTGATATGAAACATATACAAATCTGCCGTCAATATCAAAGTTTTTCTTCAATAAGTCGCATATTTCTTTTGTGATTACGGAACAGGTTTGTTTTGAAATATTTCCCAAAAGGCTTACTGAAATATAGGCACTCTTGTCAATTTTTTCATTTGACATATAAATAGTCTGATTATCTTCAATATTAGTCATAATAAACGCTTTGGGCTTACCTGTGTTGTTTGAAATTATGTTCAGAAAGTTATTGTTCAAATCATTTTTTTGTTCTTCCGTCATATTTACGGACAATTTTACTTGTATAAACGGCATTTTTATCTCCTTTTTTTTGAACATAATAACATAAACTTTTGACTTATTAAAAAATTTTCTTATAAAAAAGAGTATGAGTATTTCGGAATTTTTAAAATCTTTCAGAGGCTGTCAGCACAAGAGGGTTAAAATCAGCAACAAGGGAGCATATTGTCCCGATTGCGGAAAATACGTGGTCGTAAAATGGTATATAGTCCGCTGTTCCTGCTGCGGTATTAAAAGAGTCGCAATACTTGATTTTAATGACAACGTAAAAGCAATGGAAAAATATTGTCCTAATTGCGGAAGTACGCATACGTTTGTTGAAGAACTTGAAAAGATTAATTTTGTGGACATTAACTTTGCCGTCCACAAAAAAGAAGTTGTCGAATGTAATCATGCGGCGTTTTCTTCGACACAGATCTGGACTGAACCGAACGACAAAAAAGAACAAATTTTAATCGGCACTCCTCAATCCTGCTGTCATTAACATTTTATTAACAATTTCAATTTACTCAAAAGGCTTGAAAAAAGCCGCTTTCAGCCTTGCAAAAATTTCTTCTTGGAAAATTATTAAAAAAAACAATTAAAAGTTAAATTTTGGTTAAAGAAAACGGAAAAACGCAAAAAGGGGGTTATCATAATAATGTAAGAAGTAAGTATGAGTGAAAACTCAAAGGAGGAATTATGAGATTCAGCATTATGGAAAGAGAACCCGAATATTTGTTCGATGTAGTTCGCAGAGATTTGGAAAGACTCGCAAACAGAAGCTATTCACAACAAGGTAAATTCCGTCCCTGCTGCGAAATAAAAGAAAATGAAAAGGAATACAGTTTAAAGGTTCAGTTACCGGGAATTGAAAAAGACGATATTGATATCGAACTCGCTGACAATGTTTTGACAATCAGAGCAGAAATCAAACAGGAAGAAATGAAAGACGATGAAAAAATGCACATGTCGGAAATTGCTTACGGCGAATATGAAAAATCAGTAGAATTTCCCGAAGAAATTGATGCCGAAAATTGTACAAGCGAATATAAAAATGGTATTTTGACCGTTACACTCGGTAAAAAAGCCGAAGAAAAGAAAAGCACCGTACAAAAAATCTCGGTTAAGTAATAAAAATAAAAACTAATTCAGACAATACAACCGCCCCGCTCTCCGAGGCGGTTTTTTATTATTTGATGATTTTGTCAACAAAAGGTTTGAAATCCAACTGTTTTGATAAGGCCGCCGATGAATTTACTTCGTATTCACCGTATCTCAAATCTCTTATTTTAGCACCGATTTCCGTTTCACCGTTTAAATATAATCTTGATTTAATATTAAATTCGTCCGCAAGTTTTTCGACTTTCGGGTCGTAAATTATCGGCAGAACCCTGATATCGTACTTTAATCCCAACAGACAGGCGTGATATCTCATTGCAATCAGTTCATCAAGATGCGAGAAAGATTTAACGATTTCAAAAGTTGCTCTGTTCGTTACAACGTGAGTGTGTAAATCGGGATTGATTTTCAGCAATTCTTCTTCAAAACGGTTGCAAATGTCTATATCAAGACTTTCCTGCAAGGCGTAAATAAAGATTATTTTATCGGAATAAACTTCCGCAACGTATTTAACCAAATTCATAAAAAATTCTTCGGTTAAGGCTTCCCATCTGCGAAGTTGAATACCAACCCCTCTGTGAGAATATTTAGTCCATAATTTGATATTCCAGACGGGGTCTGAAACCAAATCCGCCGATATTCCATGACTTTTGAGCATAGACAGGCTTTTTTCATCTCTTACTGTTACATACTTGCATTTTTTCAGGGCAAAGACCGTCAATTTTTCGAGAAATTTATTTTTTATAGGGCCTATTCCCTGTGCAAAAATCATAACTTTTTTTCCGAAAAATAAAGCAGTTAAAATAATTCCCAGATAATAAACAAGGCTTTTTGCACTTGTTGCATCCTGCAAAAGACTGCCTCCGCCCGAAATAAGAACATCGGTTTTTAAAATCGTCAAAAGCAGTTCAAACGGACTAAACGAATAGCAAACCTTAACATCGTATGATTGTTTTGTCATCTCGGGATTTTTGGAAAATACGGTAATATCTTCCAATCCGCTGTCTTTTAAGGAATTTATTAAAACGCTTAAAACGGCTTCATCACCAAAATTGCTAAACCCGTAATAACCCGAAATTAAAATTTTAGGTTTACTGTTTTTCATTTTGTTCCTTTATTGCATCCGCAACTTCTTTTGCAGAGGGAATTGCTTTGATTGCGCCGATATTTCTGACCTGTAATCCCGAAACGACAGAAGCGATTTTTGCTGCTTCAAACGGGGATTTGTCCTTGGATAATTCGTACAAAAATACACCGTTAAAGGAATCTCCTGCTCCCGTTGAATCATTTTTAATATCGGAATAAAAAGGTATAAACATATTTTTATTTGCCGTACCGACAAAATATCCGCCTCGTGCTTTTGATTTTAAAACAACTGTTTTAATACCTTTGTCGAGTGCCATTTCAATAAGTTTGTCGGGAGATTCGATACCCCAAAGTTCGAGAGAGTCTGATTTTAAGTTAAGGAAAATAATATCAATGTAATCGTCAACTTCATAATAGGCTTCTCTTGCTTCCTCTTTTGTCCAGAGTTTAGGATCAAAATTAGGGTCAAAAGCAACGAGTATGTTATTTTCTTTTGCTATTTTGAAAAGTTTAGCAACGGCTTCTTTTGCAGATAAGGATAAAGATTGTGTAATACCTGTTGCATACACAACTTTTGCCGATTTAACATATTCTTCATCGATATCTCTTACGGAAAGCATACCTGCCGCTGTTTTTTTGCGGTAATAGGCAAATTCTTTATGCCCCGTATCGTGACCTGCGACAAAGTAAACACCGTTATGACCGTCCACACAGGTTACTCTTGAAATATCGAGTCCTTCAGCCGCCCAGCCGCCGATTAAAAAGTCTCTGAACGCATCATTGCCGATTTTTGAAATAAAACCGACCTTTGCACCCGAACGGGCTGCCGCAATTGCCGTTGTCAAAGTATCTCCGCCAAAATATTTATTCAGTGTTTCCGCATAGGTTAAACTCTGTCTGCTTGAAAGTTCAACCAAGCCTTCACCTATTGTTATTAAATCTAATTTGTTATCCATAATGTTCAGTTAGAAATGTATCAAAAAATTGTTTTCGGGTCAAATTTTAAACGAGAATGTTTTGTTTGCAGTGCGGACACCGAATGGTTTGACCTTCATATTCTTCGGGGAATTTGAATTTGGTTCCGCAGGAACATTCTTTCTCAATATAATTATTTGCCTTTAATACAATGTTTTGGGCACTTCTTTTTCTTTCTACTTTTTCTTTTGCGAGTTTATGAGCCTTTTCGGCTTCCGACAAGACCGCAACGCCTGCAGCCGCCGCTGCTATGCCCATAGCAGACGGAACGGGATTTTCTTTTTCTTTCTTTTCCTTCGGATTTTGAATTTCCATCGGTTTTACACCGTATAAAAATTCTTTTTTAAGAAGCGGTCTTTTTCCGAATTTTGAAACCTTAACAAAAGCCTCATTATATGCGTTAAAATCGGCACCCGTCATTTTTTCGAGAATTTTAATTCTTTTTTCTGTGGGCGGGTGGGTGGAAAAAGCATTTCCAAACATAGAATAAGTGCTTTTATAACGTTTTTCATAATCGAGAGGGTGAACAATATACATTGCCGAGGTTATTTTATCCGCATCTCTGAACATGTACAGAGAGCCCGAAATTTTTGCAAGAGCGGTTGCAAGTCCCTGCGGGTATCTTGTGTATTGAACGGCACAGGCATCGGCAAGATATTCTCTCCTTTGAGAGATTGAAAAATACAATAACTGCGCCAATATCGGTGCAAGTATCATCAAAAACAAACATACAACAAGAATTATCAAATCCCCTTTTCCGCCGCCACGGCATCTTTTTGACCTGAAACCGTTTCTCATAAAACGCAAACCGAGTTCCGAAAGAAAAACGATTGTTCCAATCATAACACCCGCAAATATCATATACATCGTGTCACGATTGACAATATGCGCAATTTCATGAGCAACAACGGCTTGCAATTCATCTCTGTCCAATTCAACAAGAAGTCCTGTTGTAACGGCAATTGCCGCTTTCTTTGGGTTAAGTCCCGTTGCAAAAGCATTAGGCATTGCGGTATCAATAACATAGATTTCGGGCGGCTTTGGCAGCCCTGCCGCAATTGACATTTCTTCCACTACGTTTTCGAGGACGAGATGCGAATATTCGGGAAGTTTGTAGGCCTGATTTAAGGCAAGAATAGCATTTTTTCCGTTTGTTAAGGCACAGAGCAGCAATATACACCAAACTACAAAGGCAACAATTATGCCGTCCTGCGCAGAATGAAGCATCATCTGCTGAAAATCGGCTGACCTCGCCATTTCTATCGGAAAGTAGTAAGATATTAACATGCCAAAAGCAGCGCCGAGAACTAATAACACTAACAGCATCAGTGTTAATAAAATACAACTGTTTCTTTTATTTATAGCGATTTGATGCCACATATTACTGCCTTAAATTTGACTAGAATTTAACCTGCGGTGCTTCTTTTTCGGTTACGCTTGCTTCAAAGAAATCTCTGTGTTCAAAATTAAAGATTGTCGCAATCATATTTGTCGGGAACATTTCTTTCTTATTGTTATATTCCAAAACAGAGTCGTTATAGAATTGTCTTGCATAACTGATTTTGTTTTCAGTTGAAGTAATTTCTTCCTGTAACTGCAAGAAGTTTTCGTTGGCTTTTAAGTCGGGATAATTTTCAGCGACCGCAAAGAGTGATTTTAAAGCACCTGAAAGGGCATTTTCCGCAACGGCTTTATCCTTGACGTTATCGATGTTAATTGCAGTTTGTCTTGCTTTGATTACGGCTTCAAGAGCGGATTTTTCGTGAGCGGCATAGCCTTTTACCGTTTCAACGAGATTGGGTATTAAATCATAACGTCTTTTTAACTGAACATCGATTTGCGACCATGCATTTTTAACCTGGTTTTTAAGAACAACAAGACCGTTGTAAACCATAACAACCCAAATAAAAATTACCGCCAGAATAATTATCGGTAAAAAAGTCATTAATTGTGATTGTGTCATTTTTTAACTCCTTTTATTTTTTAATACTGAAGACTTCGCCTAAAAAATTTACTGTTTTTGTATTGATTTCATTAGAATTTGCGTCATTTACAAAACGGGAAAGTTCGTTTTTGTCAAACCAGAGACCGTGGAAATTCGGACATCTGTCCAAAATGGTTTCTCCGATTTTGATTTTATCCATCATTTTATCGCAGATAGGGCATTGCCTGCCTTTTTCATTGACTTTTACCGCTTCGTAAGTGAAAGGATTATATTTTTCATCTTCTACCCCGATAAGTTTCCATTCGTCAGCGTCAAACCAAAAGCCGTTGCAAACGGGACACCAGTCAAGTTCAACATTATCTCTCTCTACAACTACCAAAGGGTTTTCACAAACGGGACAAAGCATTTTTATATCCTTTTTATAATCCTATAAATATATTACTCTTTTTTCGTTCATAAAGACGGTTTTTTAAAAAATAGTTAAAAAAAATTAATAATATTATTTATAATGATGACAATGCTGCATTAAATCATTAATAAAAATGCAGACAGGGAGAAGTAAGAATGATTAACGGATTAGAAAATTTTTTAACGAACGTATTGTCAACATCGGCGGCAACGGCAGCGCCTGCCGTATCAAAACCCCAGTATTCAAACCCTTTTGCAAACCCGTTTTTAAATCAAACTCTTGAACAAATGAACAAGAAAAATGATTTTTACGGAAAAAATA
Organism: Candidatus Gastranaerophilales bacterium; assembly: GCA_024695865.1. GTDB lineage: Bacteria > Cyanobacteriota > Vampirovibrionia > Gastranaerophilales > Gastranaerophilaceae > RUG841. The sequence continues at coordinate 91,312 of JAILHI010000027.1, read as the reverse complement.
ATCCGTCGCCAACGGGCTATTTTGCAGGTTATTACAACAACAAACCGAACATTGTCGGCAGAAAACTTTTTATCGAAGTTTAAACTTTTTGCGGAATGTTTTTGAAAACTTACCCTTTTGCATGATATTATAAAGATAAGTTTTATTATGTTTGAAAAATATCGGTCACATTTTGTCCTGTATGCCTGATATTATCCGAACATAATGAAGCATGCATAAGGAGTAAAGGAATGGCAAAAAATGCGGTTGTAAAAAAGACTTCGGGTAACAATATTATTCCTCAAAATCTTGATGCCGAAGAAGCGGTTTTAGGTGCAATTTTAATGACACCGTCATCATATCTTAAAATTGCAGACATGCTTTTGCCCGAGGATTTTTATAAACCCGCAAACAGACTGATTTATTCGGTAATCAGATATCTGACAGACAGAAATCTGCCCGTTGATATCGTTACCGTTTCCGACCAACTGAATAAGAACGGGGAACTCGAAGACGCAGGCGGCAGAGATTATATAACAGATTTAAACTTAAATGCCGTTACGTCTGTCAATATCGGTTATTATGCGCAAATAGTAAAAGAAACTTCGATAAGAAGAAAATTAATTACGGCGGGTTCCGAAATAGTCAATTTGGCATACGAAGCGGAATCTCCCGATATTGCTTTAACGTGTGCAGAAAAATTTGTTTTTGATGTTGCCGCACAAAAAAACAATACCGATATGCAAAACCTTACAGAACTTGTGTATAGCGCCTATGAAAATATTGAATATCGTTATAATCACCAGAATGAACTTTCGGGCATAGAAACGGGCTTTTATGATTTTGACCACCTGACATCAGGGTTACAGCCATCAACCCTCGTTATTCTTGCGGCACGTCCCGCAATGGGAAAAACGGCGCTTGCTCTGAATATAGCACAGCATGTCGGATTAAAAACAGATAAGGCAGTTGCAATATTTTCTCTTGAAATGGCAAAGACAGAACTGATGTACAGAATGTTAAGTTCGGAATCCGAAGTCGAATCAGGCAGAATTAAAACGGGTAAACTGCAAACTCAGGACTGGGAAAAAATTACAACAGCCATGCCGCTGCTCAGTGAAAATTCCAAAATATATATTACTGATGACGGCAATCTGACGGTTTCGGATATAAGAACGAAATGCCGCCGACTTAAAATGAAGGATAAACGTTTAGGTTTGGTTGTAATCGACTATTTACAGTTAATCCAAAGCAACAACACAAATTCGCAGGTTAACAGAACACAGGAAGTTTCAGAAATTTCAAGAGGTTTGAAAATTCTTTCAAAAGAACTTGAAGTACCTATTCTTGCGCTTGCGCAATTAAACCGTACAACAGAAAGCAGAGGCGGAGATAAAAAACCGCTTTTGTCCGATTTGAGAGATTCGGGGTCAATCGAACAAGATGCCGATATAGTTATGTTTATCCACAGACCTGAATATTACGATAAAGAAAATCCCGATTTAAAAGGAAAAGCACAACTTATCATTGCAAAAAACAGAAGCGGCCCGACAAAAGAAATTGACCTTTTGTATCACGCAAGTATAACGAAGTTCAAAAACCCCGTTGCGACAAATACTTTCTGATGTTAGCCAAAATTCGTTATGGTAATCAAAGAGAGCATGATAAAAGAATACTCACATAAACCTGCTTAAAACAAGCACTTCCTCGTAGGCGGCGCCTGCTTCCGTGAGTTCTTCGGGCGTAATACAAAAAAGCGACAAATACTGCTTGCTGACATTATCAATGCAATTTCCCCTGACTTTTTCAACAATATATTCTATCGCAGATTCTCTGCTCAGTTTTTTTTCCAAAACAGGCTTATTTAACGTTCTTTTTTTACATTTTCCCATACGATACCAACATTTTTATGTCATACGATTGTATGATATTTTTGTCTAAATAGCAATAATCACCGCAAAAAATTTTTAATATATTAAGAAATGTAACACTGCTCGGGCAAAAAAGTCAATTTTTCATCTTGAGTAAACTTATGTAAGTATCAAAAGTGTGGTAAGTTCAAATCAACTAATTCTAAAGTGTAATGAAGAAACTGATTGAACAGGTTAAAATAAAAAGAGTGTAAGAAAAAACGAAAGGTAAGTAAAAATGTTTAATTTAAAGAATTTAAAAGTAGTAAGAGAAATCAAAAATATCCAGCCCAAATTAAAATGGACAATGTTCTCGGCATTAAAAGAAGCAGATATGAACACTAATTACTTCGATTTAATTTGCGGCAAAAAAGAAAACAACGTTGAAGCAACCGAATTATATTTACAAAAAATGGTTCGTGAATCATTAGTAAAAGAATTTTCAGCAGATATCAAAGATGCAGCATCCTTTGAATTATTGGCTGATATGGTTCTTTATAACTTAAAGAAAAATCAACTCGAAGAAATGGACGCTGAAGAAGCGTAATAAACAAAACTTACAAAAAATAACTAACCTTTCGTTGACGGTACTCATGGCTAATGTGAGTACCGTTATTTTTGTTAAAAATGTATCTGTAAAGTTTAAAGGAGAAAAATATGAAGTATTTAATCAAAAAACCGGATACATTTTTGAGCATGTTAAACGACGACATTACCTCGGTTTTGCACAAAAGTTTTGACAATTTGTTTCCAGAATACGTTTTTGAGCAGGAAGTAAAAGGAATGACTATGCCTGTTGATATCAAGGAATTTGAGGATAAATACCTTGTAAAAGTCGAACTGCCGGGGATAGAACGGGATAACATCGAAGTAGATTTGCACAAAAATTCTTTAAAGATTTCTGCCGAAAAGAAATCGGAAAAAGAAGAAAACGATAAAAAGAAAAAATATCACAAAAGCGAGTTCAGATACGGTAATTATTGCAGGACGATATATTTTCCCGTTGATGTAAATATGGAAAAATGTGATGCAAAACTCAAAAACGGCATACTGTCTGTTGAACTTGAAAAACTTCAAAAAGAAGAAGATAAAAAGAGAAAGATAGAGATTAGCGAAGCATGACGGTAATTCTCGGAGTAAAAACGCAGGACAGGGCTGATAACGCAATCAAAATACAGAAGATTTTGACGGAATACGGCTGTTTTATCAAAACAAGGCTTGGTTTAAACAGCGTTAAAGCCGAAGATTGTCCGCAGGAAGCGCTGATAATTTTAAATATCCCGCTAAAAGAAAAAGCAGTAATTATCGAAAACAGACTTTTGGATATAAGCGGAACGGAAATTCAGCGAATGGAATTTGATTTTTAACAAAGAAAGGTGAGGCAAAATTTTTCTGTTTAGAAAAATTTTGCCTTAAAAAAGCAATGACACAAAGAGTGGTAATTATAGGCGGCGGAGCGGCAGGCCCCAAAACAGCCGCAAAGTTAAGACGTGAAAATCCTGATATGATAATTGAGATGTACACGGACGAAAACCATGTATCATATTCGGCATGCGGCTTGCCTTATTATATCGAAAACATTATCCCCGATATTGAGGAACTTCTGGTTCGTTCTCCCGAGGAATTTGAAAGACACGGAATAAAAGTTTTTCTTGAACATAAGGCAATTAAAATTGACAAAGAAAAACAGACCGTCATTTTTGAAAAACACCCTTATCCCGAACAAATTGAAGTTTTTTACGACATTCTGGTAATTGCAACGGGCGCAAGACCTTATCTTCCCGATATCGAAAACCTGCATGATTTTAAAAACATCTACACCCTGCGAAAGTTAGAGGACGGAATTGCAATAAAAAATGCAATGAAAAAGGCAAAAACAGCAACGATAATCGGACTTGGCTACATTGGCATAGAACTTTTGGAGGCTTTTATCAAAAACGGTTTAGAAGTCAGCGTAATCAACAATCATAAATTTATAATGCCTATGTTTGATGAAGATATTTCTAAACAGATTGAAAAACACATTTTAGAAAAAGACGGCGATAAAATTAAAATTTATAACAATCAGCACGCAGTCAAAATCACAGGCGAAAACGAAATTGCATCAAAAATCATTACCGATAAAGGCAACGAAATCGAAACCGATTTTATTATAATAAGCACGGGAATCGTACCGAACAGCGAAATTGCCAAAGAAGCGGGATTAAAAACAGGGGTAAAAGGCAGTATTTGGGTAAATTCTCACTTTGCAACGTCTTATCCCAAAATATATGCCGTTGGCGACTGTTGCGAAAAAACACATATAGTAACAAAAAAACACTGCTGGCTTCCTTTGGGTTCAACGGCAAACAAAGAGGGCAGATGCGCCGCTATCAACATAGCAAGCGGTAATTGTGATTTTCAGGGCGTTTTGGGTGCCGCCGTAAGCAGATATTTTGATTATACTGTTTGTATGACGGGGATTACCGAACGAGAGGCAAAAGCACTCGGCTACGATGTTTTGACAACAACGGTAACAAAAGAGGACAGGGCGGGCTACATGCCCGAAGCCGCAACAATTACGCTGAAAATGATTGTCGATTCAAAATCAAGAGAAATTTTAGGTATTCAGGGTATCGGCAACGGTGATGCCGAAAAAAGAGTCGCAACGGTTTCAATGGCAATTATGAACGGTGTAAAAATCGATGAATTTATGGGGCTTGATTTACCCTATGCGCCGCCGTTTTCTACGGCAATCGACCCGCTGCTCAATGCTCTTCAAAAGATTGAGGAAAAATTAAAAGAAAACACCTGATATAATTTTTACAAAGTTCTGCCTGTTCATAAAACAATAAAATGCTTTTTACGTCTTTACAATTTCTCCGAAAAAAATATATAATAGAGATAAGGCAGGATAATTCATCGGTTGGGTCTGAAAAAAGCGTTTTATGAGCAAGCGAGTAAAAATAACATCAATAATTATTTTGACCGTCTGTGTTCTTTCGGCAGCGGCTTGCTGTTTGTTTTGGGATTATATTCCTTTTAAATATAAATATGCGCTTGAAATTTATCGTGCAAAAGACCTTTTGGCAGATGATTATTCAAGAAATGTTTTTCACTCGGCCGTAAAATTTCACAGTAATTACAAAGTCAACGTACCCAATTTTTACGCAGATTATGGGGAACTTGATAACCCTTATGTATATGTTCACAAAAAAGATTATATCATTGATGCGGGTGTGTCGGGCGATGTTGAGTTAACCGTATTGTTTCTGAAACAGTGCGGCCCTGACGGAAAAGTTTTTGGAATAGAACCAAACCCTAATGTGTTGAATAAAATTAAGCAAGATTTGAAAAATTATAAAAATTTTCAATTGTTTGAATATGCTCTTTGGGAATCTGACGGAAAAGGCGAATTTGATTTAGGTGCGGAACCTGATGATGAAATAAATCTGGCTGCACATCTTGTTTTGGATAATTTCAGAAAAAGAGAAAATATTATTTCCGTCAATCTCATAAAATTAGACAATTTAATTGAAAAAAATCAAATTAATAAAGTTGATTTTATCAAAATGGATATTGAGGGCGCTGAAGTTCAGGCCCTGAAAGGCTCTAAAAAAACTATCGCAAAATATAATCCCGATTTGGCATTAAGTTGTCATTTTCCGGATGATTTTCTGAAATTTATATTATTTATACATTCCATAAATCCGAAATATAAAATATATTTGGCTGAACACGAACCCTCAACGGATATGTGGAGAAATTATGTTGTATATGCAACAACAAGAAATGCGGAAGGAAAACCGAAAGACCAAGATTAATAAATTTTGTCTTTATTCTTTTTTCAGATACCAAATCGTTTTATCGGAATAGTTTTTTTCTTTTATAAGGTTATATCCGTCTGTCTTAACTTCAAGTTCTGACGGTTTTTCAACGATTACAATACCGTTTTCGGAGAGAAGATTTCTGTTTTTGATTTGCGCCAGAACAATATCATAAAGCCCCGATTGATAAGGCGGGTCTATGTATATTACATCAAAAACCGTTTCTGTTTTCTGTAAAAATTTGACGGCATCGTAATTTACAATCTTTATATCCGCTTTAAGACGCTCCGAATTTTCTTTTATAACCTTTACGCTCTTTTTATCTATCTCGACACAAATAGTGTTATACCCCCTCGATACAGCCTCAAAAGACATTATTCCCGAACCTGCAAACAAATCGCAAAAAAACAAATCGTCCTTCTTTTCAAGAATAGAAGATAATGAGTTAAAAACCGCCTGCCTGATTTTTGACAAAGTCGGCTTGATGTTTGCAAAATCAGCCGTTTTAACAATCAAAGAATTGTATTTTCCGCCCGTAATATTCATTTTATAACCTGTTTATCCTGTTTTTGTGAGCCAAATTGTTTATGGAAAATTCATAAGGCAAATGTATAATTTGCATTTGCGCAGAAATAAAAGAGCCGATATTGTTTTGAAAGTGCCAGAGATTGTTATGGGTATATCTGACCTCGATAAGCCCGTCAAAACCGTTATAAAATCTGACTATTTCGCACTTTCTTCTGTTGTGTGAACAATAAATCGCAATAAAATCATTTTCATCATTTTTTATTATATATTTTTCGGCTGCAAAATCACAGAATAAGGCTTTTGAAAGATATTTCATTCCCGCCTCTCGTGGTGATATGTTTTTTGCCTTTTTGTGAATAATTATTGATTGTTTGTCGAAAAATTCGTCAAAACTATGTTCTTTTCTGATTTTTTCGTATTTTATCAGGTCGGCATTTTCGGTAACTTTTGCATTTTCCCTGAACGTATAATAACTCCAATCGGGCATAACAAAATCGTCCGCATAAGCATTAGCGCAAATCAAAAACATACAAAAGAAGATTTTAATCGTAAAAATAAGGTCTTTTTTCATCTGCTTCAATAATTTCGTATTTATCGCCCAAAACTCTTTTGAAGATTTCACCGATATATTTTTCGCTGTCAAAATGCCCTACTTCAAAGACAACGGTGCTTTTTGCTTCAAATGCTTCGTGGAATTTAACTTCACCCGTAATAAAGAGGTCTATTCCGAGTCTGTTTGCTTCGGGGATTTCACCGCCGCCCGAACCCGCACAAAATCCGACGGATTTTATGGTTTTCTTTTCTTCAAGATTGATTATTTTAAGACAATCAAGCCCGAGTCTTTTTTTGACAAGTTCTTTGAGGTTTTCAAGGTTATATTTTTTGTCTAATTTTTTGTAATTTATAAAGCCCTCTGTTTTATCGCAGAGACCAAAGCCGCATTTTTCGCAGAGGGTATCTGTTGTACCGCCTTTTGCAAGGTCAACGTTTGTGTGGGCGGAATAAATTTGTATCCCGTTTTGTATTGCATCGGTAATTTCTCCGACCGTTATTTTTTTTAACGGTTCAAAAATCAAAGGGTGATGCGCCAAAATCAAGTCGCAACCGTGCTTTTTTGCCTGATTGATAACACTCTGTGTAACCGTTAACGCCGTCATAATTTTTGAAAAATTTTCTTTTCCGAGGTTAATCTGCCAGCCCGAATTATCCCATTCTGCCTGAGTTTCAAGCGGGGCATAGGCTTCTATTAAATCAATAACTTCCTGAACTTTTGCCATTATTCTTCCGTTTTCTTTTTGTATATATCCATAATTTCCCCAACCGCTTTTTCGACGGTATCATTTACAACCTTGTAGTCGTAATGTTCGGATTCTTTTGCCTCAAATTCGATTACCTGTAATCTTTTTTGAATGGCTTCTTCGGTTTCCGTTCCCCTGCCTCTCAAACGTCTTTCAAGTTCCTCTTTTGACGGTGGCAGAATAAAAATCAATACGGCTTCGGGCATTTTTTGTTTAACCTGTTTTGCACCCTGCACTTCGATTTCGAGCAAAACATTTTTTCCGAGGTTAAGCATATCGCAAACACGGTTTTTATCGGTGCCGTAACGGTTTCCGCTAAATTCCGCCCATTCGAGAAAATCACCGTTATCTATGCTCTTTTGGAAATCTTCTTTTGACACAAAATAATAATTTTGTCCGTGAACTTCTCCCTCTCTGGCTTTTCTTGTGGTGGAAGAAACGGATAAAAAGACATTTTCAGCCTGTTTTAAAAATTCTTTAATCAAAGTGCCTTTGCCGACACCCGATGACCCCGAAATGATAAATAAATGTCCTGCCATATATTCTCCTTTTCTTCATTATACAAAATCAGGTAATTTTACACAATAAAAATGCGACAATGAAGTCGCATAAGTCAAGAAAGGAATGGTTAGACTATTAATTTAAAATTATTATTACATATATTTGTTTACTATGCAAATGTATGAATAAATGTTAAGTATTTTCATTATAAAAATTTGCTGATACAATGTAATTACAATCGTTTTGAACAATTTTAAGCAAGCAGTAATTTGGTTAACAAAACTTAACAATCGGAGAAAAAATGAAAATCGGAATAATCGGTCTCGGGCTTATAGGCGGCTCAATTTTAAAGAAATTATCAAACTTCGAATATGAAATATATGCGGTTACGGGCAATGAGGAAACCGCAAAAAAGGTACATAATCTGACGGCTAAAGTATCAAAAGAATACGATATTTTAACAGAATGTGAACTTGTTTTTGTATGCACGCCCATAAGAAATACTCTTGAAACTCTGGACAAGTTAGAAAATATTGTCGGAAAAGATTGCGTAGTTACCGATGTTGCAAGCGTAAAAGAGTTTGTAACAAAGAAGAAACGACCGTATAAATTTATTCCCTCGCACCCGATGGCAGGCACGGAAAAAAACGGTTATGATGCTTCCTTTGAAGAACTTTTTACAGGAGCAAAGTGGGTTGTTACACCTTACGATTATAGAAATACCGAGGTTTTGGAAAAAATCATCAGACAACTCGGTGCAGAAACGATTATTGCAGATGCAAAAGAACACGACAAAGCGGTTGCAATAATCAGCCATTTGCCGATGTATGTTTCTCAATGCCTGTTTGCTTCGGCAAAGGATAATCCGCTTGCCATGAAACTTGCATCAAGCGGTTTCAGAGATACGACAAGACTTGCCGCTACAAACACCACTCTTGCTATGGATATGTTAGAGTTTAACGGCGCAAATATTGAAGAAGCAAAGCAAAATTTTGAAAAGGAATTAAACACTCTTAAAGATAATTACTGTGTTGAAAATTTGCAGTCGATAAAACAAAAACGTCAGGATATGTATTCTAAAGACGGAAAGAACGTTTTGTAGAGACACAATCATTTTCTGTAAATCTCGGCGTAGCAATTCCTGTCGGTATTTATTTGCAGGGATTACTTCGTCGTTACACTGTCTTGATTTTTGCTTCACGGCTTCAATCCGCTCTCTCCGTTTTGCTGAGCGCAAAACTTCCGTTCACTATTTCGCCGCTACTTCGGACTGGGTTCGCTCCGCGCACACGGCGTCCTACGCAAAAATCGTTCCTCGTAATGACGTTAATTTTCAGATAACGTCATTGCGAGAAATGCGTAGCATTTCGTGGCAATCCCTGAAAATTAAAGTTGTCATTCTGAGCCCGAATGGGCGAAGAATCCAGCCGTTTTTACATTTTCTTTTGCAACACATATCTGCTGGATTCCTCGGCGTTAAGCCTCGGAATGACAACATAAAATAAACCGTCATTCTGAGTTGTAGGGTGCGTTTATACGCACCACATCAAATCGTCCTTCTAAGCCTGAAAGGGCGAAGAATCGTATTAACTTCAAAAAATATCAGATACTTCGGGCGCAACCCTCAGTATGACGTTTTTCAGCGAGTAGGGTGGACTTTAGTCCTCCAACAATTATTGTGGTAGACTGAAGTCTACCCTACTTCTCTTTTAATTCTAATGCTTTTTCCGCCGTTTGTTTAACTGTTTTGGATTTTGATTTTGCGGCTTTCTGCAGAAAATCGCAAATATCCCTGTCAAAATCGTCTGTTACCAAGGACAATCGGGATATTATTGTCACTATATACGCTTTCATATCCTCGGATTTCTCATTCTCATACGCTTCCAAAAGTCTTGCCGTAGCGGGCATTTCGTAAAATGTTGGCTTTAAATCGGAACGATTGACAATTTCTAAATACAGCATAATCTGCAATTCTGCGATAATCTTGAAAGCATCCATTTTATTTAAAATTGCTTCGTCATAGTCAGTAAGAGTATTAGCCTTTTCCCATTCTTTATAACTGAGTTTTTTGCCTTCTTCAATTTTTTTTCTTAATCGTTTTTGGGTAAAAGTCGGCTTTTTGAGTTTTGACACATCCTGATTTACAACGTTAAACAGGGCATCTGTCAACCCCGCATCTAAAAACTGTGCATTTTTTTCTGCATTATAGGTTCTGAGACGGTTTAGTATTATCCCGAGGCATTTTTTTTGTTCGTCAAGATTGCCGTTATTCAGAATATTAATATAATTTTTAATATCAGGAGAAATATAATCCGTCTGAGGAGGAACGATTTCGGGCTTTTTCACCGCCGCTATTTTTATCGTCTTTGTATAAGTTAACAAACTGTCGCTGTTGAAATTTACCGAAACTTCCTGAACGGGAAGATTTTCTCTTACCTTGTCAAAAACCGAAATATCCTGAATATCAATCATTTTTTAACCTCTTTTTTATTAATTTTACTATGAAAACTGCAAAAATCATATTTGTTAAGTAAATTTCTTATAAAAAAATAAAAAACATGGAAAATTAATTTATTTTCTTGTATGATAGAGTTGTGTAAGGTGAGGGTTGATTGTGCTTGATACAAAAGCAGATGATAATAAATTTAATCTGGCGGACTACAAAGACCTGATTGAAACTTTGGCGAAAGTAGAATACAAAAGGTTATCTTCTCAACATTTGGCTGAATATGAAGAATTGGTTAATATTGCCACACAGGTAATACATAAAATCTGTTCTCCTGCCAAACCTGACCAATACAATAAAACGTACTTATCTACGGCTGTTAAATGGGCGATAAGAAACGAAATCAGAAGAAGATATAAATGGTACGTTTTAAAAAACAAACAGCCCGATTTACTTGCAAATCAAGACCCCGGAGAAGTCAGAGCGGCGGTTTACAAAACGATTTTGTCTGTTGATGAACTTGCAGAGGGCGAAAACCCCGTCCAGATTAAAGACAAAAAGCAAAACCCCGAAGAACAACTTGTTTTCGGAGAAATGAGCAATGCAATTAAAAAAGCAATGAAACTTCTGCCTCCGAGAGAAAAAGAGTTTATTGAGGCAAAATTCTATGATGAAAAAAAACTTTGGGAAATGGCAGAGGAATACAATCTTTCAATGTCGAGAATTTCCAGAATAATTCAATCGGGTTTAAATAAAATTAAAAAAGAACTTATAAGAAATAAACTTGTATAAATCAAAACGAAAGGTCTGAAATGGTTAAATTCAATTTTTTATCATATTTTTTTCATGATGCAAATGACGTTTTTTACGAACTTTTTGAAGAAAATTCTTTAACCTGTAAGCAGACGGCAGAACTTTTTACAAAAGTTTTGCAAGAAGGTGTAAATGACGATGCAATGGTTACAGCACGTCAATATAAGCATAAAAGCAACAAAATTTTAAAAAAGACTCTAAAAGTGTTAGGGCAAACACGTGTAACCCCTATTGAAAAAGAGGATATTCAATATATTTCAACAATGTTGAACAGAATTACAAAGAAAATTATAAAAGCGATAATGAATTTTCGTGTTTACCGAATTGAAAAATCTACGGAACACATGATTTTGCAGGCACAAAATCTTATGACTGCGGCAAATGAACTTGATTTTATCATTCACAGTTTCAGAGAAAAAACTTCTGTTTCTCAGGTTACGGACAGAAATTTGAAGATGAAAGAAATTGAAACGAGAGGGGACGAAATTCATTTTCAGGCACTGGATGAATTGTTTTCGGGGCAATATGATGCTCTTACCGTTATAAAATGCAGAGATATATATAAAGATATTGAAACAGCATTGGACACCTGTTATCACGTTTCCGATGCCGTAACAAATATTATGCTTAAATAATATCTCCACGTTTTTGTATTAAATTTTGTAAAGTTGCAAATTTTTGCCGAATTTTTATTGAAAATTTTTGATTTTCGCATAAAATATTTGCATTTTATCAACTTTTTGTTAAAATTTAATCGAAAAAATTTTAATTTGGAGATTTTTATGAACAGATATTTAGAAAGCGTATTAGAAAAAACAAAGGCAAAAAACCCGAACGAACCCGAATTTATTCAGGCTGTTACAGAGGTTTTAACAAGTCTTGAGCCTGTTATTGCTGCTCACGATGATTATGAACCGTTAGCATTTCTTGAAAGAATAGTTGAACCCGAAAGAATGATAACCTTCAGAGTTCCATGGGTAGATGATAAAGGACAGGTACAGGTCAACAGAGGTTATAGAGTACAATACAGTTCGTTAATCGGCCCCTACAAAGGCGGTTTAAGATTTCACCCGAGTGTAAACCAGAGCATTATGAAATTTTTGGGCTTTGAACAGATTTTCAAAAATGCTTTGAGCGGATTGCCCATTGGCGGTGCAAAAGGCGGCTGCGACTTTGACCCCAAAGGCAAATCAGACAACGAAGTTATGAGATTTTGCCAAAGTTTTATGACGGAATTATACCGCCACATCGGCCCCGATGTTGACGTTCCGGCAGGTGATATCGGTGTCGGCGCAAGAGAAATCGGCTATCTTTTCGGACAGTATAAGAGAATAAGAAACGGTTATGAGGGCGGCGTTTTAACAGGAAAAGCAATTTCCTACGGCGGCTCGCTTGCAAGAAAAGAAGCAACAGGCTACGGTTTGATTTACTATATGAGAGAAATGCTCAAAGCCAACAACAACCAAACATTAAAAGGCAAGACCGTAACAATTTCAGGCTCTGGCAACGTTGCACTTTATGCCTGCGAAAAGGCTCAGCAATACGGCGCAAAAGTTGTTGCAATGAGCGATTCAAACGGCTGTATTTACGATAAAAACGGTATAGACCTCGAACTCATGAAACAAATTAAAGAAGTTGAAAGAGGCAGAGTTAAAGACTATTTAAGAGAACACAAAAACGCAGAATATATGGAAACCGTTGACAGAGATGATGCACCGATTTGGACAATTCCGACAGACATTGCGCTTCCCTGCGCAACCCAAAACGAATTGTCGCTCACATCGGCTACAAAACTCGTTAATAACGGTGTTCTGGCGGTCGGCGAAGGCGCTAACATGCCGACGGAAGCAGAGGCTATCGAATATCTGCAAAAGAATGATGTTCTCTTTGCTCCCGCAAAAGCCGCAAATGCAGGCGGTGTTTCAACATCTGCAATCGAAATGTCTCAAAACAGTATGAGATATTACTATTCCTTTGAAGAAGTTGATGCACGTCTTGACAGAATTATGACAAACATCTTCAAATCCTGTGAAGAAGCAGCCGAAAAATACGACTGTGCAGGCAATTATGCCGCAGGTGCAAATATTGCCGCTTTCAGAGTAATTGCAAAAGCAATGAGAGCACAGGGCATTGTATAATTTGTAAAAAATTATTAATAACTCTCACAGAATTATTCCTGTGAGAGTTATTTTAATTTATAATAACATTTGTGTTTAAAATTGAGGAGTTAAGAGAATAATGGCAGAAGAAACTAAAACTTGCCGATATTGCGGTAAACAAATTCCTGCCGATGCAAAACAATGCAGTTACTGCGGAAAAAGTACAGGCAACGTTAAAATAATTAAACGCAAAAAAGAAAATAACAAACAAACCGAAACTGAAATTAACAATGAAATCAATGAAAATAATGAAAACAATGAAAAAAGTAAAAATAAGTCCACTAACGGCATTATTTTTGCTATTTTGCTGATTATTATGATTATCTGCGTGTCTTTTGCTTTTGCTTCTTTCTGGAAAGAACATAAGCAGAAACAAGAACAGGAAAGATTAGCCAAGTTTGAAAAACAAAAAAGAGAAACCTATACGTTAAGCGGAGAGTTAGGTGATATAACTCTGAGATACAATGAAAATCCCGAGATAATGAAAGTCGTATGGGTATCTCCTTTTACCGTTGAAGATTGGCAAATAGAATATGCAAATACATACGGTATCTCCTGCGCACCCGATATCACCCTTTCAAACAGGACATATTCCCCCGTAAAAACGGTTTTTCAAAAAGGCGAACAAATAACGACGGAATATATTGCCAAAAAAGTTTCGCTCTGGGATTTTGTTATTTATAAATCAGATTTGCAAAGCGGTTATAAATTCACTTTACATTATAACAAGGTATGCAGCCCCCATGCAGGCGACAGAGAAGAAGTAAGAAACCAGTTTGATTCCGCAATGAAAAGATATTAACACTATCAGTGTCAACAATTCAGAGCCGTCAAAAAGAGTAAAAGCAAAAAGAAAACTTTATTACAATATGCAAAACTATCGACGCTACTATTAGTGTTTACCAAACTTCAAAATTATTAAATCGCCCGAATTTTAAATAATCTTAAAATAAGCGGCATTATTAATATGCTTGTGTTAGCATAATAATATTGAAAAACATTATGCGGGTTTTAAAATGCTTCAGAAAATAACAGGTTTAATCGGAATATTGGTCTTTTTGCTGATAGCGTGGTTATTCAGCAGCCACAAAAAATCTGTCAATTATAAAACAGTTGTCGTTGCGCTTTTCTTTGAATTTATCATCGGGCTGGCAATTTTCAGATTTCCGCAAAGCAGAGAGATTTTGCTTGCTTTCAGTAATTTCTTTACAAAAATATTAGAAGCGGCAAGAGAGGGCATTGTCTTTGTTTTCGGTGCATTAGGCTCGGCAAATTCCGATTGGGGCTTTATCCTGTTTTTCCAAAGTCTAACCTATATAATAATCTTTGCTTCTCTTTGCAGCCTGTTGTACTATTTAAGGGTTTTGCCCTTTATTATTGTTTCAATTGCAAAATTTGTAAAAAAATTCTTCGGTATAAGTGCTGTTGAAGCTATTTGTTCCGCAAGCAATATGTTTGTCGGTATTGAATCTTTTGCAAGTATAAGACCGTATTTTCATTCTTTGACAAGGTCGCAGATATTTTTGATTTTTACGGTATTTATGTCTACGATAGCATCTTCGGTAATGGCTTTGTATATATCTTTTTTGAGTGATAAAATCCCGACAATAGCGGGACACCTCGTAAGTGCAACGGTTTTATCCATTCCTGCTGCGATTATGGTGGCAAAAATTATGGAGCCCGAAACCGAAACGCCCGAGGCGAGTGAAATGAAAATAGAAATTCCTGAAAGTGCAAAAACCTTTACGGGAAGTATTGTCAACGGCGCAATGGACGGCGGAAAAATGGTTTTCGGAATTGCCGTATTGCTTGTTGCGGTAATAGGCATTTTGGGCATTATAAATCTCTGTCTGAGTTATTTTACCGATGTTACAATAAGCGGTATTTTGGGGCAGATTTTTAAACCCGTTGCTCTTTTAATGGGAATAACGCCTAATGATGCGGCTCTGGTCGGTGAACTTCTCGGCACAAGACTTATTATGACGGAAGTTCCGTCGTACATCGGTTTGAGCGAAGCCATGAATGCGGGAACAATATCACCACACAGCGCAATTGCCGCATCTTACGCTTTATGCGGTTTTACGAGTATTGAATCTTTAAGTATTGCAATAGGGGCTTCTATTGCCCTTGTTCCCGAAAAAACAGATTTGATAACCTCTGTTTGTTACAAAAGTTTGTTTGCCGCAACAATCGCAACCGTCATAACGGGAACGGTGGCAGGCTTGTTTTATATAGGATAACAGAAAGATTTTAAATGGAAAAATTAAACCAAATAAGTAATTTTATCGGTAAATACATGGCGGTAATAATACTGGTTGCCGCCTTTGCCTCATTATTTTTTCCGGCCTGCTTTTTGTGTGTAAAAACCTCATATATAAATTATTTACTTATGATTATTATGTTTGGAATGGGGTTAACATTAAAGTCTGATGATTTTGTTTTAATTTTTTCTCACCCCAGAGAAATATTTTTCGGTACGGTTTCCCAATATGTTTTTATGCCGTTAATTGCTTTGGGCTTATGTTATCTTTTTCACCTTGATGCAGCCTTAACTGCGGGGGTAATTCTTGTCGGAACCTGCCCCGGCGGCACTGCAAGCAATGTTATTACTTATTTATCAAAGGGAGATATTGCGCTTTCTGTTTGTATGACAAGCGTAAACACCCTGCTTGCACCGATTTTAACACCTCTTATTACTTATCTGATGTTAAAAACAACCGTTGAAACCAATATTACCGCAATGTTTATCGGGATTATACAGGTTATCCTTGTGCCGATTATTTTGGGCTTGGTAATTAATAAATACTTTGGTAAATTTACGCAAAAATGTGTAAAACTTCTGCCGATGATGTCCGTTTTTGCGATATGTTTAATTGTTGTATCCGTTGTTTCTCATAATTCGGAAAAGATTTTTTCGGCAGGCTTAATCATTCTTGCGGTTGTCATTTTACATAATATTTTGGGTTATTTGTTCGGTTTTGGGGTAGGAAAACTTTTGGGGCTAAACCCTGCAAAAACAAAAGCCTTTTCGATAGAAGTCGGCATGCAAAATTCGGGGCTGGCAACAAGTCTTGCAAGTACAGCCTTCCCGACGATGCCCGAGGCTGCGGTTCCGGGGGCGATGTTTTCCGTCTGGCATAACATATCAGGCGCAGTTCTTGCGGCTTTTTACAGAAAATGGCATTCGGATTAACATGAATATCCGCATTTATGTATAATATAATAAAATATGAAAACCTTTTTAGAAATACAGGAATTAATTAAATGAAAAGACGAGATCTTATTAAAAGCGGTTTGATTGTTGCGGGTATATCCGCAATCGGTATTTCTGCAAAAAAGAACAGTATTGATATTGTGCCTAAACAAACAGATGTTTATAAAATATCAAGACCTATGCCTTTTGATTTAAAAAAAATTGATGAAATAGTCGAGCAAAATAAAAAGGCTAAAAAATATCAGATTAAAACTTTATATAACAGCATTCCCGAACCTCTTTGTTCTATGTTCGCCGGTGAATTTCAGTCCTGCAGAGGTGAAAACAAAAATATCAAATCATTTGAAGATTTTGCAAAATTTGCAACGTATACAATGAAAAATGGTTTTGATTTTGTATATACATTAAATTCTCCCAAGCCGTTTTTGGAAGATGCATTTTACAATAACAAGAAACTTTTATTTGATTTATTAGATAACTTGCAGGCAATCGGCTGCAAAGATTTAAAAATCGCAAATCAGCAGTTAATGGAAGTTATCAACCGTGAAAAACATTTTAATTTTGATTTTCACGTATCTACTTCAAGCGAGTATCACAATGTTCAGCAATATACAACACTTATTAAAACATATCCGAATATTAAATCTATAAATATTTCAATAGATGATAACAGAAATTTTCATTTACTGAGAAGTTTGCGTAAATTATTTCCCGATGTAGATTTGGAAATTTTGGTAAACGAAACTTGTTTGCACGGCTGCCCGTCAAGAATGATTCATCCGTCAACATGGTTCTGTTATTTTGATTGTTATGGTTTGGAAAATAAAATTGGTGCTTTTGAGTTTTTCTTTAAATCAAATATGATATACCCATGGCAACTGGCATATTATTCTGCAATCGGTATAAACAGCTTTAAAATAATGCTATATACAAGAGGGGCAGAACAAAATACGGAAGCAATTAACTCATATTTGAAAGGCATAGAAAACGGAACAAAAGATATGTCTGCCGAAGAATTTTTTTATGGGGTAATGGGTATGAGAAAATGGGTTAAACTCAACCCAGACATAAAACTTTCAGAAATTATGCCGTATTTACCCGATATAAGACATTTTGTAAAAAACGGGTATAAATGCGGCAGTATTTGCGGTTCAGAATGCAATTACTGTATGGATTGCTGCAAAAAGATAAAAGAAATAATGCTTGTTTCCTAAACATTAAATTTATTTTTTACCTTTAAAATTATCAATATTTTCTTTGTAAAAATCGTCAAAAGAGCCGTCAAGTATGGCTTGATGCAGTATTTCAGAAAGTCTTACAAGATATCTTATATTGTGAATAGATAACAAAATTGCGGCATTCGCTTCACCGACACGGTATAAATGTCTGATATACGCTTTTGTATGATTTTGGCAGGCATAACAGTCGCATTCTTCATCAAGCGGTGAAAAATCTTTCTCAAATTCTTTGTTTTTGATAATTTTTTTACCGAATTTGGTAAAAAAGGAACCGTGTCTTGCGTTTCTTGTAGGAAGAACGCAATCGCACATATCGATACCTCTTGAAACACAATCGAGCAAATCTTCGGGAGTTCCCACGCCCATAAGATATCTGGGCTTGTCTTCGGGAAGGATATTTGTTACAAAATCGGTATAATAGTTTTTGATTTCGGGCGGTTCGCCAACGCTGACACCGCCTATTGCATAGCCGACGGCATCGTATGAGGATATTACGTTTGCGCTTTCTGTTCTCAAATCGTCATAAAAAGCGCCCTGAACAATCGGGAATAATGCCTGATTGTCTTTTGTATGAGCCTTAAAACATCTTTCGAGCCATCTGTGTGTTCTTTCCATTGCGGATTTTGCCTGTTCGTAGGAACAGGGATAAGGCGAACATTCATCAAAAGCCATTGCTATATCACAACCCAAATCCTGCTGAATTTCCATAGAAATTTCAGGGTTAATATAATAAGGTGTTCCTGTTTTGGGGTCTCTGAATTTTACACCGTCCTCGGATATTTTTCTCAAATGAGCAAGACTAAAAACCTGAAAACCGCCCGAATCCGTCAAAATAGGCTTATTCCAATTTTCCCATTTATGAATACCGCCCGCTTCTTTAATAAGTTTATGCCCCGGACGCAAAAATAAATGGTAAGAATTTGCAAGAATAATTTGAGCGTTGGTTTCTTCAAGGTGGTGTTTCGTGAGCATTTTAACGGCTGAATTTGTGCCGACAGGCATAAAAACAGGTGTTTTGATATCACCGTGCGGGGTATGCAAAATTCCCGCTCTTGCTTTTGAAACAGAACTTTTTTTTAGTAACTCAAAACTGAAAAAATCTTTTTTGCTCATTATTGTTTTTGCTGTTCTTCAATCAACATTTGAGCAACTGTTTTCCAGTTATCAAAAATTTCATTTTCCTTGAACCAAACGCCGATTTCTCTTGCGCCGCTTTCAACGCTGTCTGATGCGTGAACGGTATTTACGCTCATTAACTGTGAAAAATCAGCCCTTATTGTTCCGACATCGGCATTGTCTGGGTTTGTTGCACCGACGATTTGTCTTACACCGTGAATAACGTTAACACCTTCGATTGCCATTGCAACGATAGGGCCTGATGTTAAGTATTTCAGCAATCCGGGATAGAAAGGTTTTCCGACATGTTCTTTGTAATGTTCTTCAACCTGTTCTTTTGTCGGGATAACAAACTTCATACCGATAATTTTGTATCCTTTTCTTTCAAATCTTGTTATTATTTCACCGATAAAGCCTCTTTTAACGCCGTCGGGTTTAATTGCAACAAATGTTCTTTCCATAAAAAAATCTCCTCTGTCGGATATATAAGACCACAAAATTAAAGATTTTTCAAGTTTATTATTTTGTGTTATCATTTTTCCGAGAGGTAGATTATGGAAGATGTATTAACTTTAGAAGATGCGATAGCACTGATTGATGAGGAAAAATTTAAGGAAGCAAAGTGTATTTTGACGGAACTTCTTAAAACCGATGACCAAAATCCTGAAATTTGGAGATATACGGGACTTTGTAATGTTAATCTTAAAAAATATCAACACGCTTTTCTCGATTTCAACAGAACGGTAGAATTGAACCCCGAAGACGCTGTTGCATGGTTTTACCTCGGCAGTATGGCTGACAAACTTGAAAATTATCCTCTTGCTGAAACAGCCTATAAAAAAGTTATGGAATTAAGACCCGATTACGCCGATGCTTATAAAAGTTTAATAATAATGTATTTAAAGACAAGTCAGACCGAAAAAATTGATGAATATGAAGAAACAATATACGGTTTAAGCGACGACGACTATCAGATTTTTTACATGCTCGGTACGGTTTATATGGCAACAAACAGGTATGATAAAGCGGTACAGGTCTTGGAAAAAGCATCATCAATCAACCCTGACCATGCAATGATTTTAAATAATTTAGGTTCGGCTAATCTTGCATTGAGAAATCTCGACAAGGCAATGGAAGCCTTTGAAAAGGCGCTGGCCTGCGATGATAAAAACGCCGTAACTCATTACAACATCGGTGTTACGGCAAGAATGATGAACGATTTTGAAAAAGCGTATAAATTTTACAAATCTGCTTATGATTTGGAGCCGTCGCCGTTTCATCTTGCAAATCTTGCATCTGCCTCGATTGATGCAGAAGATTTTGAAGAAGCCGTTAATTATTACAGTATTTTATCATCGTCCGAACCCGATAAAGAAATTTATAAATATCAACTTGCGGTTGCTTATGAGGGTATAAAAGATTACGAAAAGGCTCTTGAAATATTTCAGTCGCTGGACAAGTCCGAAAATACCGCTTTTCAGGTAAAAATGAGAATAGCGGGTATCCGTATAAAGTTAAAAGATTTTGAAGCCGCAAAAGACATTTATATGGGCTTAATCAAAAAGGGCAAAGTCGATGAAAACATTTACTATGATTATGCGATTTTGTGCGGACAAACGGGTGATAAAGATAAGGCTGAAGCACTTTTGAAAAAGGTAATTCAACTCAATAAAGATTTTGCTCCCGCTCATAAAGATTTGGCAATTTTGTATCTTGATTCAAGACTCTTTGACTATGCCAAAGAAGAACTTGATATTGCCTTATCTCTGGAACCCGATAATCCCTATATTTTATATGAATACGGAAATTTTCTTCAAATGACGGGAAATTCCGAAAAGGCTAATGAAATTTATGACAGTGTTATAAACAGTATCGTTATGCCGCCTGAAATCCTTTTGAATATTGCTTTAAACAAAATTAACAGAAAAGAAATCGATGCCGCACAGGAAATACTTGAAAAAGCGGTAAAACAAAATCATCAGGATATGGATATTTTGTATAATCTGGGCAAAATTTATTTTATGAAAAATAACTTTGATGCCGCAAAACAGGTATTTGAAGATGCTATGTTTCTGGAACATAATCCCGAAGTTGAAAATATGCTCGCTCAAATTTATATGAGAGAAGAAAATTATAAAGACGCTATCGGACTTTTTGCGGATATTGACAAAAAATATCCGATGAATACGGCAAATCTTATGAACCTCGCAAAATGCGCCTTGAAATTAGACAAAAAAGAAGATGCGGTCGGTTATCTTCACAGATATACCGAAATCTTCCCCGAAGATAAAGAGGCTATTGCACTGCTTGCCGATTTAATGTAAAATAGTATAATCATTAAGAGGTTTGTTATGAAAAGAAAAAATATTTTTGCGGAAATATGGGCATTTATGTGGAAAAACAAAGCATACTGGATTTTTCCCGCAATTGTCTTTTTAGTATTGCTTATTTTACTCATCATTGTCGGCACTTCACCCGTTTCTCCGTTTATATACACAATAATTTGAGGACAAAATGAAAGAAAACCCGACAGAAAAAGACTTAAAACAGTTTAAACTGATACTTTTGCTGTTTCCGATACTTCCTGCAATAATACTTTGTGTCAAGCATCATTATGTTGCAGCAGGTATAGTTATCGGAGTTTTTTGGTGTATTTTATTAATAACACTCATAGTGTCTTTGGTATTCAAAAAATTCGACAGAGTTATGTATAAATTATGCAGACTGTTTTTGAATTTTTTAGGGACAATTATTGCAGGTATTGCATTAATTTTTACTTGGGTTTTGACGATTTTCCCGACAGGGCTTTTGGCAAGAGCGCTTAAACGTGACAGATTAAGTCTGAAAAAACAGGATACGGCTTCTTACTGGAAACCCGCGAAAAAATCGGAACCTACATACGAAAATCAATATTAGGACAACAAATGACATATATTTTAGGCATAAGTTCTTTTTTTCATGACAGCGGTGCGGCAATAGTCAAAAACGGCGAAATCCTTGCAGCATCTCATGAGGAGCGTTTTACAAGACACAAACACGATTCAGCGTTTCCGAAAAATGCAATAGATTTTTGTATGAGTTATGCGGAGATTGACCCCGAACAACTTGACGGGGTTGTGTATTATGAAAAACCGCTTGTTAAATTTGAAAGAATTTTGGAAACACAACTTGCAATGCCGACAAAGAGTCTGCCGTCTTTTGTGAAGGCAATGCCTGTTTGGCTTAATACAAAACTGCACATGCCGAGTATTATTGACAAACACTTTGAAAACAGACTAAAATGTCCGATTTACTTTTCAACCCACCACGGCGCACATGCGGCAAGCGCTTTTTATCCGTCACCGTTTGAAAACGCCGCCTTTATATGTCTTGACGGCGTAGGTGAATGGACTACATCTTCTTGGGGAACGGGAAACGGTAATAAAATAAACTTTGAACAGGTAATGGAATTTCCCCATTCGCTCGGGCTTTTATACAGCGCCTTTACAGGATATCTCGGCTTCAGAGTCAATTCGGGCGAATACAAGGTTATGGGACTTGCGCCGTACGGCGAAGATAAATATTCACAGATTATCAGGGATAACTTGATTGATATCAAAGAAGACGGTTCTTTCTGGCTGAATCAGGAATATTTTGACTATTGTACCGGAACGAGAATGTACAACAAAAAGTTTGAAAAACTTTTCGGTTTGAAAACAAGAAAGGCAGAGGGTAAAATAACCCCGCAGCATACGGATATTGCAAAGAGTTTGCAGGTTGTAACCGAAGAAATTATTTTAAAAATAGCAAGAAACGTAAGAAAAGTTTCGGGTGAAAAAAATCTTTGTCTTGCAGGCGGCTGCGCCTTAAACTGCGTTGCAAACGGAAAAATTTTAAAGGAAGAAATTTTTGACAACATCTGGATACAGCCCGCTTCGGGTGATGCAGGCGGTGCTTTGGGTGCGGCGCTTTGGGGTTATTATGAAGTTTTAAAGAACGAAAGAAAAATCGTTCTTCCCGATGCTCAAAAAGGCAGTCTGCTCGGTATTGACTATGCTCCCGAAAAAATCAAAGAAAGTCTTGATAAAATCGGGGCAAAATACAGACAGATTGATGATGAATTTGGCGAATTAACCCCTTTGATTGCAAAGTATATTTCAGAGGGCAAAAGCATCGGTCACATGAACGGACGTGCGGAATTTGGGCCAAGAGCGCTCGGTAACAGAAGTATTTTGGCTGATGCAAGAAATACGAAAATGCAGAGAAAGTTAAATCTTGCCGTTAAAAAAAGAGAATCTTTCAGACCCTTTGCACCTACTTGTCTTGAAGAAGATGCAAGCGAATTTTTTGATATCAAAGAGGGATTAACAAGTCCGTATATGCTTTTGACGGTTGATGTTTCCGAAAATGTCAGAACACCGCTTAAACAAAACGACGAAAACCTTTTCGGTATTGAGAAATTAAACGTTGTACGTTCTTTGATTCCCGCAGTTACCCACGTTGATTATTCTGCAAGATTGCAGACGGTAAACAGGGAAACAAACCCCCGTTATTATTCGATTATCGAAGAATTTAAAAAACTGACGGATTGTTCTGTTGTTGTAAATACTTCCTTTAACGTCAGAGGCGAACCGCTTGTTAATTCGCCAGAAGACGCTTACAGATGTTTTATGTTCACCGATTTGGATGTGCTTGTTATCGGCAATTTTGTAATGCTGAAAAACGAACAACCGCCCCTTAAAGGTTATAAAAAATATCTGAAAACTTTGATTTCGGATTAGTTTTTGGAGTAAAAACCATTATTTGCAGCATCTTATACCGCTATGTAAAACTCTTCTAAAAATACCGTCTGTCAGTTGAGATTTTTGATTTATTTAGTAAAATATTATTATGAAGAAGAAAAGTCTGCTGTTAATAGACGGGCATGCTCTTGCATACAGATATTATTTTGCACTTGAACGTTCGGGAATGAAAACACCCGATAACCGTCCGATTTGGGCTGTATTTGGCTTTTTTAAGTGTATGTTTGATTTGCTCAAAGAAACAAAGGCAAACCCCGATTTAATTGCCGTAACCTTTGATGTCGGACGTGTTACATACAGAGTCGATTTATACCCCGAATATAAGGCAAACAGAGAATCTATGCCCGATGCTATGCATATTCAACTCGGAGAAATTGTTGAGGGGTTAAAGGCTTTTAACATTCCTATTTGCACAAAAGAGGGTTTTGAGGCGGACGATGTTATCGGCACTATTGCGGAAAAAGCAAAGTCTCTCGGCATCAGCACGATGATTTTGACGGGCGACAGAGATTCTTTTCAACTTGTTGACGATGAAAACGGTGTAACGGTTATTATGCCCTCAAAGGGTGAAATTGTTACCTATAACAGAGCAAAAGTTTTTGAGAGAATGGGTGTTTATCCCGAACAAATTATTGATTACAAAGGGCTTGCGGGTGATACTTCCGATAATATCCCCGGAATCCGAGGTATCGGTGATAAAACTGCTGTCAAACTTTTGACCGAGTACGGCACTCTTGAAAATATCTATGAAAATCTTGAAAATATATCGGGAAAATCTTTAAAACAAAAACTTACAGACGGAAAAAGAGATGCCCTTTTGAGCAAAGAACTTGCAACCATTCAGAGAAATGTCGATATTGACTTTGATTTTGATGATACCTGTCTTGCTTTGCCTGATAAAAACAAGGTTTTGGACTTTTTCAGAAGAAATGCGTTTTATGCGTTTTTAAAATCTTCAGATGAAATTTTATCTCATTTTGAGATTTCCGACGATTGCAAAATTGCAAAAGTTTCCGAAATAAAAAAAGATGTAAAACCGTCTGACATAACCCATCCCGAGGTTCCTGTTTCCGAAACGGGACAACTCGGCTTATTTGCGCAGGAAGCAGAAAAATCACGCAGAACTTACAGTGTTAACAAATACGTTGTTGATACGGAAGAAATGCTTTCTAAATTAACGGAAACCCTTAAAACGAAAACGTTGTTTTCCGTCGATACCGAAACCACCTCGATAAATCCGCTTGAGGCGGGTCTTGTCGGTATTTCAATCGCTTACAATGATTGTATTCAGACAAAAAACAAAAGGGTTAAACTCAACGATGACGAACACGATGTAACCGAAAGTTTTTATATCCCCGTAGGTCACAAAAACGGAAAACAAAATTCGCTTGAAACAGTTATCAAATATCTTGCCCCTATTTTTGCCGATGAAAAAATCTGTAAAACCATGCAGAATGCAAAATTTGACCTTCACGTTCTTAAAAACCATCAGATGACAGTTAACGGCCTGATTTTTGATACAATGCTTGCAAGTTATATAAAAGATTCTTCAAGAAAACACGGACTTAAACTTCAATCTAATATGTATCTTAATTACATTATGGAAGAATATCAGGATGTTGTTTCAAACAAGTTTGAAACCTTTGACAACGTTGAGATAGAAAAGGCGTCGAGTTATGCGTGCGATGATGCTTTTGCAACTCTTGAACTGACAAGATACTGGCAAAATCAACTTGATGAAAAAGAAATTGAACTTCTGTATGAAATGGAAGTTCCCACAACGATTGTTTTGACGGAAATGGAAGAAAACGGCGTTTCCGTTGATAAAAAATATCTTGCGGAACTTTCCGAAGATGCGGAAGCAAAAATCGAAGAAATCGAAAGCAAAATCTATGCGGAAGCGGGCGAAAAATTCAATATAAATTCGCCGAAACAGGTCAGCGAAGTGCTTTTTGACAAAATGGGATTAAAACAGAGAGGCCGCAAAAAAGCAAGCAAATCGACAAATGCCAAAGTTATGGAGGATTTGGCGCTTGATTACCCGATTGCAAAATATATTCTTGAACAAAGACATTTTTCAAAGTTAAAATCGACTTATATCGATGTTTTGCCCACTCTGATATCAAAAAAAGACAACAGAATACATACCTCTTTCAATCAGACAATAACCTCAACGGGCAGACTTTCAAGCAGCAACCCGAATTTGCAGAATATTCCCGTCAGAACCGATTACGGTGCAAAAATAAGAGGTGCTTTTGTTCCGAAAGACAGAGATAATATGATGATTTTGTCTGCCGATTATTCACAGATTGAACTCAGATTAATGGCACACTGCTCGCAGGACGAAAATTTAATGCAGGCGTTTTTGGACGATGTTGACGTTCACGCACTTACGGCATCGAAAGTTTATGGTGTTCCGATTGAAGATGTAACCAAAGAAATGAGATACAACGCAAAAGCCGTCAATTTCGGAATTGTTTACGGTCAGTCAAAATACGGACTTGCCTCTCAACTCGGTATATCAGCCTTTGAGGCAGATGAATTTATAGCAAAATATTTTCATACCTATCCGAAGATTAAAGATTATATGTATGAGACTATTGACTTTGCGCAAAAAAACGGGTATGTTGAAACTATATACGGCAGAAAAAGGTGGCTTGATACGGGACTGTATTCATCAAATATGAAAGAAAGAGAAGCGGCTCAAAGAGCGGCTATTAATGCTCCTTTGCAGGGAAGTGCGGCAGATTTGATTAAATTTGCTATGATAAAACTTCAAAAATCAATCCTCGGGTCTAAATTATCATCAAAAATCGTCTTACAGGTGCATGACGAATTGGTATTGGAAGTTGTAAAATCAGAACAAAATATCATAACTGATTTGGTGAGGGATGCAATGGAACAGGGTCAGCCTCTGACAGTACCTTTAAAGGTGGACATTGCATTAGGACAGAACTTAATGGAGTTGTAAATGAAAAAACTATTAGTGTTAATGACCTGTTTAATGACCTTCGGCGGTGCCGCATTTGCAGATACGGACAACAGCCTTATTGCTGCGGCAAATATGCCTGTTGCACCTCAGGTATCGTCAACGGGAAGTTCCATTACCGTTCCTCAGCCGATAAGAGCATCATTAAATCAGTGTTTTGACACAATCTCAATGAGTTCTGAACAGTTGTTTTATCTTACGATGGCTGCTTTGAACAATATGCACTTTAAAATAAAAGAAGTTCAGTCGAAAACAGGCACAATTCTTTTTCAGGCATATTCGAGAGAATTTGTAATAACAATTGCGGATAAGGGCGCAAACAGAACCTTTATTAAAATTTTGCCCGCCGACAGCAATTATACATTTTCACCCTCTTTGGTTCAGAATATTTTCGGATTTTTAAAGGCAAATTCCGAAACAAAAGTGAATATACTTTAAAAAATTTTTAAAATAAAAAATTAGTGTTTAAAATACAACAATTTATTAATAAATTGTTGTATTTTTGATATGTTCACGATATCTTTTTGTTATAGACACAGCACATTATTAGAAAGTATTAAAGGAGGATCTGATAATATGGCAGGAAAGACTATAACAGTTGACGGAAACTACGCAGCAGCACATGTTGCTTATGCGTTAAGCGAAGTATCCGCAATTTACCCTATCACTCCTTCATCAACAATGGGTGAATGGATAGATGAATGGGCGTCCCAACACAAGAAAAACATTTGGGGCAAAGAAGTTAGTGTTGCAGAAATGCAATCAGAAGCAGGTGCAGCAGGTGCCGTTCACGGTGCTTTGGCAGCAGGTAGTTTAACTTCTACTTATACCGCTTCACAAGGTTTATTGCTTATGATTCCCGTTATGCACAAAATCGCAGGTGAAATGCTCCCGACAGTATTCCACGTTGCAGCCCGTGCAATTGCGGCTCAATCATTGGCTATTTTCGGTGACCATTCCGACGTAATGGGTTGCCGTAACACAGGTTATGCAATGCTCGCAGCAAACTCTGTTCAGGAAGAAATGGATTTGGCTTTGGTTGCTCACTTATCAACTTACAAAGCAAAAGTTCCTTTCTTACAGTTCTTTGACGGTTTCAGAACATCTCACGAAGTTCATAAAATCGAAGAAATTTCTTACGAAGACATTGCAAAACTCGTAGAACCCAAATACATTGAAGAATTCAGACAGAGAGCAATGCGTCCTGAAGCCCCGGTTTGTAAAGTCGGCGCTCAAAACACTGACGTATATTTCCAGGGTCGTGAAACAGTTAATAAATACTACAATGAAGTTCCCGATATTGTTCAGGAATATATGGATAAAGTTGCAGCCGTAACAGGCAGACAATATCATCCGTTTGACTATGTCGGCGCAGAAGATGCAACCGATGTTATCGTTGCAATGGGTTCAGGCTGCGAAACCATCGAAGAAACAATCGAATACTTAAATGCTACAAGAGGCACTAAATACGGTTTAGTTAAAGTAAGATTGTACAGACCTTTCGATGTTGAAAGATTTAAGGCAGCACTTCCCGCAACAACAAAACGTATTGCAGTATTAGACAGAACAAAAGAACCCGGCGCAATCGGCGAACCTTTATTCTTAGATGTTGTTGCTGCTTTGGCAGGCAAAGATATCAGAATTATCGGCGGCCGTTACGGTTTATCTTCAAAAGAATTTACACCTTCAATGGTTCTTGCCGTATTCAAACACTCTGAAAACAACGGCTTCCACGGATTTACCGTTGGTATTGAAGACGATGTTACAAACACTTCATTAAAGGTTGAAGAACACATCGTTACAGAACCTGAAGGCACTACAAACTGCATGTTCTGGGGCTTGGGTTCAGACGGTACCGTTGGTGCTAACAAAAACTCAATCAAAATTATCGGTCAATATACAGACAAAGATGCTCAGGCATACTTTGCTTATGACTCAAAGAAATCTTTCGGTGTAACTGTTTCTCACCTCAGATTTGGCGACAAACAAATTAAGTCAACTTACTTAATTACGGCACCCGATTTCGTTTCCTGCTCGACACATGCTTATATCGGCAGATATGACTTGTTAAAGGGTATTAAAGAAGGCGGTACGTTCCTCTTAAATTCACCTTATTCAAAAGAAGAAGCATTTGAACACTTAACAAGAGATATGCAGGAAACAATCATCAACAAGAAAATCAAATTCTACAACGTTGATGCAGAAAAATTAATCAAAGAACAACCGGGATTAAGAGGTAAAGGTGCAAACACAGTAATGATGGTTGCATACTTCAAGGTTTCAGGCATTATTCCTTTTGAACAGGCTTATGAAGGTATGAAACAAATGACGGTTAAGACCTTCAAGAAAAAAGGCGATGATGTTGTCAATATGAACCTTGCTCTTATCGATGCAGCAATCAATGCCTGCGAAGAAGTTGTTGTTCCCGCTTCATTAGACGGCGTAAAACACGCTGATGACGTTAAAATGATTCCCGACAATGCAGACGAATTTGCAAAGAAAATCATTGAACCTTCAATGAGACAAAAGGGCGATGATATCCCTGTTTCAGCAATGAGTATTGACGGTACAATCCCGACAGGTACTGCTTGCCTCGAAAAACGTGGTATTGCTCCGAGAGTTCCGAAATGGAATTCCGCAAACTGCTTACAGTGCGGTATCTGTGCATCAGCATGTCCTCACGCAGCAATCAGAACAAAACTTGCAGAAGCAGACAGCCTGAAAGATGCTCCCGCATCATTTACAACAGTTGATGCAAAACCGAATGCAAACGGCGAAAAATTCAAAGTTCAGGTTTACTGCATGGATTGTACGGGTTGCGGCGTATGTTTAGACCAGTGTCCGACAATGAAAATGGCTCCCGAAAAACAGGCACTTTCATGGTCAACTATTGAAGCAGAAGAAGCAGCAGGCGAACTCGATAACGAAAAATTCTTTGATGCACTTCCTGACAATGTAATGGGTAAAAACAATACAAAATCAATTAAGGGTGCAATGCTCAGAAAACCGTTATTTGAATTTTCAGGCGCTTGCGCAGGCTGCGGTGAAACACCTTATGTTAAACTTGTTTCACAATTATTCGGTGAAAATGCAATCGTTGCAAACGCAACAGGTTGTTCATCAATCTACTCGGGTACTTTCCCGACAATTCCTTATACAAAAACCAAAGAAGGCAGAGGCCCCGCTTGGGCTAACTCATTATTTGAAGACAACGCTGAATTCGGTTTCGGTATGAGATTGGCCGTTGACCAAAACAGAGAAACATTAAAATCCTATGTTGAAAAAGTTTTGGAAAACGAAAAAACTCCTGCCGATTTGAAGGAAGCCTTGAATAATGCAATGGCTCACTTTGATAATTCCAAAACGGAAGAAGCGGTTAAAGCACAGGAAGAAGCCAAAAAAGTTATCGCAAAATATGCGGACTGCGGCTGCCCTGATTTAGCAAAAGTAAGAGAACTTGAAGATTACTTTACTGACAAATCTGTTTGGATTATCGGCGGTGACGGCTGGGCAAACGATATCGGATACGGCGGTATTGACCACGTTCTTGCACAGAACAGAAACGTAAATATCCTCGTTCTTGATACCGAAGTTTACTCAAATACAGGCGGTCAGGCTTCTAAATCAACTCCTACGGGTGCAGTTGCAAAATTCGCAACAGGCGGTAAGAAAACCTACAAGAAGAACATGGGCTTAATGAGCATGTCCTACGGTTACGTTTACGTTGCATCAGTAGCGCTTGGAGCTGACAGAGCACAAACTCTTAAAGCCTTCCATGAAGCAGAAGCATATGACGGCCCGTCAATAATCTTCGCTTACGCTCCCTGTATCGCACACGGTATCGACATGAGCAAAACTCAAACCGAACAAAAACGTGCCGTTGAAGCAGGTTACTTCCCGCTTTACAGATACAACCCCGCAAACGAAACACCGTTTACATGGGATGCTAAAGACCCGAAAGGAAGTTACCAAGACTTCATCAGAAGCGAAGGCAGATATAAATCACTTCTCAAAACCAACCCCGAAGCTGCTGAACAACTTTATACTCAGGCAGAAGAAGATGCGGCTAAGAGAATGGCTGTATACAAATCAGTCGGCGAATTGATGAAATAATTAATTTTCATTAATAATTACGGCGGAAGTTTCAAATGAAACTTCCGCCTTTTTAATATACAAAGTTACAACAAGAAAACTAATACGTCATTACGAGGCTTGTCCGAAGTAATCCCTGAAAAAGATTGCCACGCTCACTTTGCTGTCTTGGATTTTGTTTCACAAAAAGCACTTGTTCGCTGTCTTGACCTGTTCGCAATAAACGGCGTTACGGGCAAGGCTCATCGCCTTGACCCTTCAGCCTCTGCTCACAGGTCGCTTCACTGCGTTGCCGCTTACATTGCTTTTTGTTACTTCGGCGTTCCCTCGTTTCACTCGGTCAGCCTACACAAAATCCGCTCGCTCTCAATGACAATAGACAAAGGTTAAGAACTGTTTTGTGACAACAAACAGATAATCACCATTATTTATTTTCGACAAAATTTCGGTATTGCAAAGCCTGTGAAACATGAGCGGTTTTAATATCAGCAGAAGAATCCAAATCGGCAATTGTTCTTGCCAATTTTAAAATCCTGTCATATCCTCTGCCCGAAATGTTGAATTTTTTACCCGCCATTTTTAATATATTTTCCGACGCTTCATCAAGTTTACAGTAGATTTTTATCAAAGATGGTGTCAATTCGGAATTTGTCAAAATATCCTCATTTTTATATCTGTTATATTGTACTTCACGGGCATGAATTACTCTTGAACGTATTTCCTCCGAACTTTCGCTTTTGAAGTTTTTGTCGATTAATTCTTCCGCTTTCAATCTCGGAACTTCAATCTGGATATCAATTCTGTCTAAAAGCGGGCCTGATATTTTTGCTCTGTATCTCTGAATTTGAAATTCAGAGCAGGTACATTCTTTTTCCTTATCCCCGAGATATCCGCACGGGCATGGATTCATGGCACCTATAAAAATAAAATCTGCGGGATATTTTATGCTTGTCTGCACTCTGGAAATAACAATTTCAGAATCTTCAAGCGGTTGTCTTAAAACTTCCAAAACATTTCTCGGAAATTCCACAATTTCATCAAAGAACAAAACACCTCTGTGAGCAAGCGTAATTTCCCCCGGTTTTGGGTTTGAACCGCCGCCGATAATACCTATTGCCGATGCGGTATGATGAACGGTACGAAACGGTCTTTTCGTTATTAAAGGGTGTTCTTTGTCGATTAAGCCCGCAACACTGTATATTTTTGTTAATTCTATTGCTTCCTGCGGAGTCGGCGGAGGCAAAATTGATGAAAAACACTTTGCAAGCAGTGTTTTTCCCGAGCCCGGCGAGCCCGACATCAGTACGTTATGTCCGCCTGCTGCGGCAATTTCCATTGCTTTTTTAGCCTTGAGTTGTCCTTTGACGTCTTTAAAATCAAAATCAAATTTCGATTTTTCAACCTTCATATACTCGTTTATATCAATAACGGTTTTCTTCAGCGGTTTGTGTTCTTCGGGATTATCCGAAAAATGATTTACAACATCAACAAGATGTTTTGCGCCAAAAACGTCAATGTCGGAAATCAAAGCCGCTTCTTTAACGTTTTCAAACGGTACAATAATTTTTTTAAAGCCCAAATCTTTTAAGCCCGAAACAAGAGGCAAAACACCTGTTACACCCCTTAAAGAACCGTCAAGTGAAAGTTCTCCGATAAAAGCATAATCTTCCGTTTTTTCTGAATTTACAACACCGTCCAGAGATAAAATACCGACGGCAATCGGCAAATCATACAAACTGCCCTCTTTTCTGATGTCGGCAGGGGCAAGATTGACGGTTATTTTTTTCGGAGGGAAAGCATATCCCGAATTTTTAATAGCGGAGCGAACCCTTTCTTTTGCCTCGGAAACGGCTGCATCAGGTAAACCGACAATAACAACACACGGAAGTGAATTGTTCATGTCAACTTCCGCAACAACCTTGTGCGTGTTTAATCCTGATAAAACCCCCGTATAAATTCTTGATACCAAAACTTACCTCAATGTATTCCGTACAGACATTTCAAAGATTCATAATATGTCAGAGTAATATTATCTTCTTTGCATTTGTTTTGAATTAATTGTATCATTTTTTCCATTTTCGGAGTTATTTTTCGGTCATGCTTCTTGAACCATTCTCTTTCCACGTCGAGAACAAGGGCTTTTATCCCGATTTTCAGAGATAACTCATACCATTTCAAAACTTCTTCTTCGTTGTCATTGATATCGGGAATAATAATAAACTTTGACCAGACCTGACTTCTTCCCTCTTTTTGCGCTTTTGCATACTGTTCAAGATTGTTTACCACTTTGTCAAAGCATGGAACCTGTTTTATTTTTTCATAAGTTTCCGCACAACCCGAATCAATGGAAACACAAAGATTTACCTTTGTTTCGTTCAAAAGACGTTCGATACCTTTTGAATATTTTATGCCGTTTGAATTAACGATATATCTTT
Organism: Candidatus Gastranaerophilales bacterium; assembly: GCA_024695865.1. Lineage (GTDB taxonomy): Bacteria > Cyanobacteriota > Vampirovibrionia > Gastranaerophilales > Gastranaerophilaceae > RUG841. The sequence goes on along the minus strand of JAILHI010000027.1, from coordinate 58,007 downwards.
CAATGCCGTTATCTATGCAGAGATTAACAATCGTTTCAAAATCTTTCATTAATGCGGGTTCTCCGCCTGCAAACTGGATATAACCATGTCTTGAATTTTTTAACAAACCTTTTTTAAACAATTCCTGAAATCTCGGTAATAACGATGTTTCCTTAAAAAAAGTGTTTGACCAGCAATCACAGTAAACACATTTGCTATTGCAGTTTACAAACGAGTTTACGTCGATAAAATAAATGGAAAAATCATCTTTTTTTACAATGCCGTCATCTTTAACAATATGCGGGCAGCCGATACATTTTTCGGGCGGCCTGCCGACTTCAATCTGCTCCCGCCATTTTTTCTTTAATTCAAAGATTTTTTGCCAGTCAAAGTCAGCATAACTTTCGGCAAGAACGGGCATACCGCCGCCTTTATGCGCCGTTTTGCAGCAAACATAAACGCCGTTGCGCTCAAAATTTATACCGCTATTCATATAATCGCATTTGTATCTTTTTGCCACGTTAACCTCAAGATAAATTATAACATATTAAAGATATATTTGTTTAACCGAATTGTATATATTGTTTGTTTACATATCTTAACAATTGCTCAAAAATTAGGCAATTTCATGGTTTCAAAATACTTTATAAAAGTACGAACACGATGAGAAGAGGATTTAATTATGGCAACATTGGGAATTACAGCAGAATCACAAAGAAATAATTTTTTGAAACTTGCTACAAGCGTTAAAGATGCTCAAGCAGCAGCAAAAGCAGAAAATAAAACAACTGCGGAACAAAAAGTTGCTACAAACCCCAATAATAAACTTGAAAGAACTCCCGAACAGGATACTTGTTCCTTCCAAAATGATACAAAAACAATTGCAAAAGAAGCAATTAAAGGTGCATCGCTGTTGTATATGGTAGGTTTCTGTTTCGGTTTTTGCCCCGGATTGTTTATGGTTGCCGCAGGAGCATTCCTTTTCTCTAACAAAGGTCAGTCCTTTATGGAAAAACTTGCAGATTCTATTACCAACAATGCAAGCGCTTTGAACAAATTCAATCAGATGCAGGCTCAGCAAAAACCTGAAACAACTGCAGAAAAACAGCCCGCAGCAAATGATAAAGCAACAAATCCTATTCAGACAGTTCAAAAAGCAGACAACGTAAAAGAAGAACCTAAAATGACTCCTATGCAGAAGGCTCAGGCTGATGTTGCAAAAAGAGAAAAAGCAGTTGAACTCAGAGCAGCAAGATTAGAACAGGCTCAGGCTGACTATGATGAAAAACAGGCTAAATTAGAACAGGCTTTCCAAAGAGTTGAAAGCTACAAGAAAGCTCACAATGCAGAAAGTGAATCTCTCAACAAATCATATTCTTTAAGACAGGACGAAGCTGCAAAATCAAATCATAACTTAATCACAGCAAACGCTTCTTACAAAAAGGCTTGTGCAGATTTAGAAGCAGCAAAATTAATCCTCGAAGATATGCAGGCTGAAGAAATCGTTGATGTTGACTAATCAATAAACAAAATTTTCTCTCTATCTCTCTCTATTAAAAATATGTGTGTGTTCAGGCGTGATGCAAATCACGCCTTTTCTTTTTGTTAAAATCTTTAAATAATTTTTTAATAAATAAAAAATGATTTAAAATATTTTTATGAGAAAAATTTTGATTTTATTATTTTTGTTTTTTATCGGTTTATCCGTATATTCAGCAGAGGCTGACGATTCTGTTGATGAATACATAAAGAAGAAGTTTAACGCAGAGGGTTCTTCTTTGCCGAAACTGCCCTCAACATCGCCGAAATCCATCGAATCTCAAAACTTTTTGGATAATCCAAAGCCGACGATTAACGCTCCCGTTTCACAAAAACCTCAAACAAAGCAAAATGTTACAAATCTTCCGTCCGTACCGCAAAAGGTCAATGTCAGAACGACAAAACTCGCAAGGGGCAAAAAATTACATGTAAAATTCAAATCAAATGTTTCAAGCAGTACGCAAAAAGGTACAACCGTTTCTTTTACAACACAGGAGCCTGTTTATACAAAACAAATAACCATACCTGCGGGAACAAAAATTTATGGCAGCGTGGTTAATTCACATAACCCTCAAATCTTCGGCAACGGCGGTCTTGTTGCGATTAAAGCGGATTATATTGAATATAACGGAAAGACGGCATATTTTGAGGGAAATATTGTAGAATTAAACCATAAAAAAATTCTTTTCAACAATATAAAAGGCTCAAACGGCTATACGGCAGGGGTAAAGAAGGTCATGAGACCTGCACAGACTTTTTATAACAAATCATTAAAGGTAACAAAAAAATTATGGAAATCTCCGGGGTGTATTCTTACCCCCGTAACATATTTGCCGGGGGCGGTATTTTTGGCAGGTGATGCTGTCGTTGCACCGTTTATTGCCGTTTTTCATAAGGGTAACAGGGCTTACGTTAAAGCGGGAACAACCGCAACCGTAAAATTGACTTCTCCTGCCTACATTGAATATTAAAAATTTGCCGAAAAAATTTTGAACTATTATAATTTCAGATATGGAGTTTTAAAAGTGTCTTTAAAAATCAAAATTGCGGTTATAATAGTTGTAATTATTCTGTTATCAGGTATTGGAGGATATCTTTTTTATACCGACTCTACAAATTTTGACAATAAAAAACAATACAAACTTGCCGAAAAATTATACAAAGAGAAAAACTATCAGGAGGCTTATGCCGCTTTTTTAAAAATCAGACACTATTCAAAATTCAGCAAAGCCGCCGTTTTAAAACAGGCTATTGCCGCCGAAAAATTATCGGATTGGGCAGTTGCAATGAATAAATACGAAGCCTATTTAAAAAAGTCAAAAGAAGATTCGTTTTATGCAAAAGCGGAATATTCCTACGCAAAAGCCTGTTATATGAGCAAAGAATACGATAAAGCGGCTAACGCTTTTTTGAAACTTAAAAAACAATCTTTGGTAGAGGATTACAGACAGGCTGCCGATTATTTTCTGGGAAAAATTTCCCTTGAAAAAAACATGATAACGACAGCAAAAAAATATTATCTTGCCTACATTAAAAATGCGCCTACGGGCACCTATGCAATAAACATCGCTTTTGATTCTATGAACATGGTTCTCTCACCGCAGGAAGCCGTTCTTATTGCAAAAATTTTTCTTGCAAATCAAAAATACGATGAGGCGCTTGTCGTTCTGAAAGATGTTCCTGATGCTGAAAGTTGGACTTACAAAGCAATTGCCGAATATTACAAAAACAATAACGACAAATTCAAAAAACTTGTAAAAGACGGCTTGGCTAAAAACTGCGAAAAAATTGCCAGAGACGATTTGAGAAGTTTCATAGATTTTTATTTGTCTATGCAAAAGGATTATCAAAAGGCTCTTACAGATACTCAAAAAACGGGGGCGGGCAAGATTATTCCCGATTATTTTTTATACAAAAAAGCGCAGAATATGCCTCAGGACGAAAAAATCAATGCCTACAAAAATATCGTTAAACAATGCCCAAAAAGCGAGTACATACCTGAATGTCTTGTGGATATCTTTTTTGATTTTGCGGATAAGAAACAATATAATGCGGCAATTCGCACGGGGGAAATATATTTGCAGAAGTTTCCCGATAAAATTGACGAACCCCAGATTTTGTTCTGGATTGGAAAGTACCTGTTAAAGCAGCATCGAAGCGAGGAAGCGCAGGGATATTTTGCAAGAGTAAAGGAAAAATATCCATCCTCATATTATGCGTTCAGAGCTTCCAAAATCGGTTCAAATCAGTTGTTATCATGGTCTTTTAACAAAAATTTGCTGCCCGAAAAAAACAAAACCGATTTTCCGATAAAAACCGTTTCCGAAACAGATATCGAATCTGTCAAAATGTTTTTGGAACTTGGTGATGAAACCATTTGGGAAGAAATTCCTTTTGATAATTTGGCGATAAGGGCATGGATTGAATACAAAAAGGGAAATATTCAAAAATCCGTTTATTTTGCAAACAAGTTTATTCTGGAAACCAAAGAAAAAATCCCTTATGATGATTCTGTCTGGAAATTGGCATTTCCGATATATTATGCGGAAGATATCAATAAGAATGCAAAAATGAGAAAACTTGATGCCTTTCTTGTTCTTTCACTGATGAGGGAAGAAAGCCATTTTAATCCAAAGGCAAGAAGCACATCTAATGCGGTTGGGTTAATGCAGTTAATGATGCCGACGGCGGTAAATGTTGCAGAAAAAATCGGCGAGGAGCCGCCCACGGATATAAAACTTCAAAACCCGCAATACAACATTACTTTGGGCACAGCCTACATTGATTTTGTGCTGGAAAGAACCGACAAAAATCCTATGTATGCCGTCGGAGCATATAATGGCGGTTTTAACGCAATGAATCAGTGGCGGGAAAAATATAAAAACCTCGATACAGATGAATTTGTTGAAAAAATCCCCTATCCCGAATCAAAACATTACATCAAGAAAGTTTTCAGAAGCAGATATAACTACGAAAAAATTTACGGAAAATAATTAAAATTTATAAAAAACAGCCAAAATGTACCCCCTGTTTTGACGCATATAGGGTTTATGATAATTATATAAGGCCGGCGCTTCGCCATGTCCTCGGAAATTAACACAGAAGAACCAATTGTTCTTTTATATAATATATTCAATAAATTGAAATATTATATAAAAGAACGGGTTTTAATCAAAGGGCAGTGAGTAATCACTGCTTTTTTGATAGCAAAAAATAAGGTGTGAAAATTAATTCACACCTTAAAATTACTGTATCAAATTATATCTATAAAGCCTTAACAATCAGGTCGCCCATTTCTTTTGTTCCGACTTCCTTCATTCCGTCAGACATTATATCTTTTGTTCTGTATCCGTCTTTCAGAACTTTTTTAACGGCATTTTCAATATCAGTATTTGCCTGAGAGTTTTTAAGACCGTATTTCAGCAGCATGCCCGCCGACAAGATGGTTGCAATCGGGTTTGCAATATTTTGACCCTTGATATCGGGAGCAGAACCGTGAATGGGTTCAAACATTCCGGGGCCGTCATCACTCAGCGAGGCACTCGGAAGCATACCCAAAGAACCTGTCAACATTGATGCTTCGTCCGACAAAATATCACCGAAAATGTTACCCGTTACGATAACATCAAATTGTTTCGGGTCACGGATTAACTGCATTGCGGCATTATCAACGTACAAATGCGAAAGTTCAACTTCGGGATAGTCTTTTGCAACTTCAAGAACAACTTCTCTCCAAAGTCGTGAAACATCAAGAACATTTGCCTTATCAACCGAGCAAAGTTTTTTGTTTCTGAGCATAGCCGTTTCAAAGGCAATTTTTGCAATTCTTCTGACTTCGTCTTCCCAATAAATCATATTATTGTAGCCGACTCTCTTGCCGTCTTTAACTTCAACACCTTTCGGTTCGCCGAAATAAACATCACCCGTCAATTCACGAACAATCATTACATCAACGCCCTTTACGATTTCGGGTTTTAATGTTGATGAAGAAATCAGTTCGTCAAAAACGGTTGCAGGTCTTAAATTAGCGAACAAATTCAAACCTTTTCTTATGCCCAAAAGAGCCTTTTCGGGTCTTACGGCAGGAGGCAGAGTATCGTATTTCCAATCACCGACGGCGCCCAAAAGAACGGCATCTGATTTTCTTGCAATTTCAAGAGTTTCATCGGGAAGCGGTACGCCGTATTTTTCATAGGCACAGCCGCCGATTAATGCCTTTGTGAAATTGAATTTCATATCATATTTTCCGCCGATTGCCTGCATTACCTTTACGGCTTCATCGGTAACTTCAGGGCCTATTCCGTCGCCGCCCAAAAGTGCTATATTATATTCTTTCATTATCTTACTCCTAACTTTTTAGCGGTATAATTAACCAAACCGCCTTCGTTTATAAGTGTCTGAATTTCTGCGGGGAATTTGTTGCAGGTATATTCTTTGCCCGTAGTAACATTCTTTATCGTTCCCGCTTCAAGATTAACTTCAACAACGTCATCTTTTGAACATTCATCAGAAAATGTCGGATGTTCCAAAATAGGAAGTCCTATATTTATTGAGTTTCTGAAGAAAATTCTTGCAAAAGTTTTGGCAATGATAACGGAAATACCCGATGCCTTAATTGCAATCGGAGCATGTTCTCTTGAACTGCCGCAACCGAAATTTTCACCTGCTACCATTATGTCGCCCGCTTTTACTTCTTTTGCAAATGTCTTATCTATATCTTCCATACAATGTTCCGCAAGTTCTGACGGTTCTGATGTATTCAGATATCTTGCAGGAATAATAACGTCTGTATCCACGTCATTTTCGTATTTCCATGCTTTTCCTCTGAGTATATTATCCATATAGCCCCCTTTACAACTTCTATGAAAATATTATATACTGAACATATCTGAATTTGAAAAAATTTTTAAAATATAACCAAGGAGATTTTATGAACGAAAATATCGGTATCAACGCAGGTAAAATATGGAAGTATCTTGAAGCAAACGGAGAATCAAAATCCGTCCGTATCAAAAGAGAATTAAAACTTACTTCGGCAGAATTGAATATGGCTTTGGGCTGGCTTGCAAGAGAAGGCAATGTTACATTTGCCAAAAAAGGTTTCTTTATGTGGGTTAAACTGGTTTAATTCATAAAACAGTATTGAAAACATATAAAAAGGTCAGATTATGTCTGACCTTTTTGTTGTTTAAAAACTTCAAAAACCGATTTTGCGCCGTAAAGACTTTTCAGTTGCGGTATCAGGGCAAAACCCTCAATTATCAGCACACAAATAAGCAATCGCCATAAAGTACAGATAACTCCGCCATGAGAACTGCTGCTTATGCAATGAAAAATCATAATTATCAGACTGTTTATTCCCAAATACGCCAGCAGTTTATTCAAAATGCTGATTTTTTCAAGAAAAATTGACATATAACAAATCAAAACACATAATAAGACGGAAATACTGACGGAAATAACAGGATATGCGGAATAAAAGCGTTCATTCATGCTGAGTCCGAGATATTTAAAATCAAAATATCCAAAAACAATTGCCAAGGGAATCAACAAAAACGCTAATTTTCTTTTTTGAAAAACAAAATATTTTTTAAACAAATAGCCGATATAGGCAATATACAGAGCAACCAGAGCAATATCGATGCTCCAGGGAAGTTTCAGGATTTGTGAATATGCGGCGGCAAAATGAACAATAATTAAAGTTATTATTATGTTTAAAGCAATCGGTGTCTTAAATTTGTCCGTCAGTTTCAAAAAAGCATACAAAATTATTCTCAAAACAATTAAACAGAATAAAAACCACATTGAATAACCAATCGGATTTATACCGAATTGTTCAACAGGCTTTCCAACCGCATATAACAAGGTTAACAAATCGTCCTTGGAAAAAATATTATAAAACAGAATAAATGAAAAAATTGCAGGAACAAAAATTCTGTTATAGGTGCTTTTTAACAATCCTGTAAAATTATCTTTATATTTTTCAAAATTCATAAAATATCCCGCAATAAAGAAAAACACAGGCATGTGAACGAGAAAAACGGCCTTACAAACGGCACCCGCCGGATTAAAAGAGTGCCCCGCAACAACCATAATAATTGCAATACCTTTGGCAATATCGCCCCACATTGAGCGGGTATTTACAGGTTGTTCCTTACTCACAAGACTTTCTGTCATTTTGATAATCCTTTTGATAATTAATTATGTTGATATTTTACATAAAAAACTGAATTTTTGAAAATGTTTTACCCGCAGTAACTGGAACAAAAAAAGACACGGTGTATGCCGTGTCTTTTTGTATAATATTTTTTCAAATACTATTCTTTTGTATATTCCGCATCGATAACATCATCGTCAGAGTTGTTTGAAGAATTATCACTGTCATTGTTTGTATTATTTTGGGCAGCCTGTTCTTCCTGCTGAACCTGACTGTATGCTGCTGACGATATTGCATAAATTGTCTGCTGTAAATCTTCCGTCAATTTTTTGATTTCGTCGGCGGGTTTATTTGCTTTCAAGGCTTCATCAAGTGCTTTCTTTTGTTCGTCAAGTTTTGCCTTGTCGCTGTCTGAAATCTTGCCTTCAAAATCTTTAACGATTCTTTCTGCGGAAGATAACATGCTGTTAGCATTGTTTTTAATTTCTGCTTCTTCTTTATGTTTTTTATCTTCTTCAGCATTTGCTTCTGCTTCTTTAACCATTCTGTCGATATCTGCTTCGTTGAGGTTAGAAGAATTTGTAATTGTGATTTTTTGTTCTTTACCTGTTGCCTTATCTTTTGCGCTGACATTTACAATACCGTTAGCATCAATATCAAAAGTAACTTCGATTTGAGGAATACCTCTCATAGCGGGAGCGATACCGTCAAGTCTGAACATACCGAGTGATTTATTATCTTTTGCCATCGGTCTTTCACCCTGACAAACGTGAATATCAACGGCTGTCTGGTTATTTTCCGCAGTTGAGAAGACCTGTGATTTTGAAACAGGGATTGTCGTGTTTCTGGGAACCAACGGAGTCAAAACGCCGCCCAAAGTTTCAATACCCAAAGTCAACGGAGTAACATCGAGTAAGACGATGTCTTTAACTTCACCAGCGAGGACACCTGCCTGAATTGCAGCACCGACCGCAACGACTTCATCAGGGTTAACTGTCTGGTTAGGTTCTTTACCCGTATATTCTTTTACCAAAGTCTGAACTGCGGGGATACGAGTTGAACCGCCGACGAGAACGACTTCGTTAATATCGCCCTTTGAAAGTCCTGCATCTTTTAATGCCTGTTCAACAGGTTTTTTACATCTTTCGAGCAAATCGTGAGATAAATCTTCAAATTTTGCTCTTGTTAACTGAACGTCCAAGTGTTTCGGGCCATTTGCATCTGCCGTGATAAACGGTAAGTTAATGTTTGTTTCAACAACTGATGACAATTCGCATTTTGCCTTTTCAGCGGCTTCTTTTAAACGCTGCATAGCCTGTTTGTCACCTTTGAGGTCAATGCCTTCGGCTTTTTTAAATTCTTCAGCCAGCCAATCCATGATTTTTTGGTCAAAGTCATCACCACCTAAGTGAGTATCACCTGATGTTGAAAGAACTTCGTGAACACCGTCACCGATTTCAAGGATAGATACATCGAAAGTACCACCACCTAAGTCGAAGACCAAAACTTTTTCGGGTTTATCTTTTTCAAGACCGTAAGCCAAAGCGGCAGCCGTAGGTTCGTTAACGATACGGAGAACGTCCAAACCTGCGATTTTACCTGCATCTTTTGTTGCCTGACGTTGTGCGTCATTAAAATACGCAGGAACCGTGATTACGGCTGATGTAACTTTTTCTCCGAGGTATGCCGAAGCATCATCTGCCAATTTTCTCAAAATCATTGCAGAAATTTCCTGCGGGGTATAATCTTTTCCGTCGATATTTTTCTTGTAATTTTCGCCCATGTGTCTTTTGATTGAAGCGATAGTTTTATCGGGGTTCAAAATAGCCTGACGTTTTGCAAGTTGACCTACAAGTTTTTCACCTGTTTTTGAAAAACCTACGATTGACGGGGTTGTTCTTGAACCTTCCGAGTTTGCGATAACGGTAGGTTTACCGCCTTCCATAACGGCAACTACCGAGTTTGTCGTACCTAAGTCGATACCAATTGTCTTTGCCATAATTTTATCTCCATTTCTAATTATTCTTTTCCTATATTTTTGTTATAACATCTGTTTTTCAAAATTCTTAAAAAATAAATAAAAAATTAATATTTTAAAATTTGTATAAAATAACAGTAACAAAAATCGAAAATCTTTTATTAAATTTTCATGCTACAATAATTGTGTAAGAAACACTAAATGAGGATAATTTTATGGAAAACAGAGTTCTTTTATGTATAATGGACGGTTTCGGAATAAATACAACAAGCCCGAAAGATGCCACAAAAACGGCAAAGACGCCGAATTTGGACAAATTAAAGGCATCGGTTCCGAATATAAAAATTAATGCAAGCGGAGAATTTGTCGGACTTCCCGACGGACAGATGGGAAATTCCGAAGTCGGACACCTGAATTTAGGGGCTGGACGTGTTGTTTATCAGGAATTATCCAGAATTAATAACGCAGTAAAAGACGGTTCTTTCTTTAAAAACGAGGAACTTTTAAATGCCGTCAACCACGCAAAAGAAAATAATTCTTCAATCCATTTTTACGGACTTGTTTCATCGGGCGGTGTTCACAGCGCAATGGAACATCTTGAAGCACTCATTGAACTTGCGGCAAAAGAGGGCTTAAAGAAAGTCTTTGTTCACGCATTTTTAGACGGTCGTGACACACCCCCGAAAAGTGCAAAAATTTTCCTCGAAAGAATTGAAAATAAATTAAAAGAATTTAATCTTCCTCAAATTGCAACGGTCAGCGGCAGATATTACGCTATGGACAGAGATAACCGCTGGGACAGAGTAGAAAAAGCATATAACTGCTTACTTTTGGGCGAAGGTGAAAAGGCTGAAAATTCTTTAACCGCTATTGACAATTCTTATGCAAACGATGTAACCGACGAATTTGTTTTGCCGACAGTTACAAACGCAGATGCAAATTCAAGAATTAACGATAACGACTCCATTGTGTTCTTCAATTTCCGTCCCGACAGAGCAAGAGAAATTACAAGAGCCATGAATTTTGCAGACTTTAACGGTTTTGCACGCAAGGCAGTCCGCAAAAATCTTTACTATGTTATGTTCACAAAATACGATGAAACCTTTGATTTGCCGATAGCCTTTCCTCCGCACAAACTCACAAACATTTTAGGCGATGTGCTTGATGCAAACGGCATTAAACAGTTCAGAACGGCTGAAACGGAAAAATATGCTCACGTAACGTTCTTCTTCAACGGCGGCGTGGAAAAACCGAACAAACTCGAAACAAGAGTTCTTGTAAACTCACCGAAAGTCGCAACTTATGACTTACAGCCCGAAATGAGCGCTTATGAAGTCTGTGATAAGGTTTTGGGGGCTTTGGACGACGAACAGTATCGTTTTATTTTGGTAAACTTCGCAAATCCCGATATGGTAGGTCATACGGGCGTTTTTGAAGCGGCAGTCAAGGCTTGCGAAGCAGTTGACACCTGTGTCGGAAAAATTGCGGAAAAGGCAAAAGAAAAAGGTGTTAAAATGATTTTAACAGCAGACCACGGAAATGCGGAATGTATGGAAGACCCCGAAACCCACAAACCGTTTACGGCTCATACAACCAATCTCGTACCGCTGTTTTTAATCAATGACGAACACGAATTAAAAGAGGATAAAAATGCAGCGTTATGCGATGTTGCACCGACAGTGCTTGCTCTGCTCGGCGTAGAACAACCCGCAGAAATGACAGGTCATTCGCTTTTAAAATAAACTATAATATCAATCTTATATAAAAAGGGCCTTTGTTAAGGCTCTTTTTTCTTTATAATCATTTTTGTTATAAAATAAAAATTATGGAAAACAAAAAAGAATTCAAAACGACATTAATACTAGAAGGCGGGGCAATGAGAGGCTTGTATTCGGCAGGTGTTCTCGATGTTTTCATGGAAAACAATATAAAGGCTGACACCATATATGGTGTTTCGGCAGGTGCCCTTTTCGGTTTGAATTATAAATCCCGTCAAATCGGTCGTGCTTTAAGATACAATTTAAAATATGTAAGCGAAAAAAACTATATGGGCTTATATTCGCTCATAACAACGGGAAATATTATGAACAGAGAATTTTGTTTTAATAAACTCGTTTATGAACTGGATAAACTTGATTTTGAAACCTACAAAAACAACCCCGTTGATTTTTATGCCGTTGTAACCAATTTGCAAACGGGAAAACCCGAATATATAAAAATCGACGATGCCGACAAAGATATAGAATATTTCAGGGCATCGGGCTCTATGCCTTTTGTATCAAAGCCTGTTGAAATAGACGGAAAATTTTATTTAGACGGCGCTATAAGCGATGCCGTACCTTTTAAAAAGGTACTTGAAACTGATTGCGAAAAAATTATTGTTATTTTAACAAGACCGTTGGGGTACAGAAAGAAAAAAGTTCCCCTGCCCTACGGACTTTTTTACGGAAAGTTTCCGAACATGGTTGAAACGGCAAAAAATTATTATAAAGAATATAATGCAACAATGGACTTGATAGACAAATATGAGTCTGAAAATAAAATTGTTGTTCTCCGCCCGTCTGAATTGGTTAAAATGAAAAGAGTGGAAAAAGATAAACGCAAACTGCAAAGAATATATGATTTAGGCGTTTCCGACAGCAAAAATAATCTCGATAAAATAAAAGAATATCTTAATTGTTAAAAAAAGTCAGGTATAGTCTAATCTGCATACAGCAATTCTGTCATTGCGAGAGGCTTTAGCCTCGTGGCAATCCAGCCGATTTTTGTGTATTTGTCTAACAGTGTTTGGTTTGCTTCTAAAATAAATAAAAACAGAATCAAAATTTAATTTGTTTTTAGATATAAGATTTATATGTAAATTAAAACAAGAATTTATTGAAAATGAAATATACAATGACATACAAAAAGAATTTCTTGAAATAGATAAACTATATAATGAAAAATTTACAAACTAATTTGTATCTAAATGCAACATACTTACTTGTTTTTTGATACCCTGCCCACTTTACAGTTTTGCGGAAACGGGTATATAATAGCCTCAACAATACAGGCAGCAGGAAAAAACAAATATGAAAAACATTTTATGTTACGGTGATTCAAATACTTTCGGATATAATTCAAAAGACAATTCAAGATATGACGAAAATACCAGATGGACTGCTCTTTTGCAAAAAAATCTCGGGACGGAATACAACGTTATAAACGAGGGTATGCCGAACAGAACGGGTTTTGTCGATAACCCCGACGGTGTTTTGTTTTCTTCCCAAAAACATTTTCCCGAAACCTTACAAAAAACCGACAGCGTGGACTGCTTAATTCTCGCAGTAGGCACGAACGACCTTATGTTTAAGTACAATATAACCTTTGACACGATAGAAAAAGGGTTAAATAATTTAATAAAAATCGCAAAAGAAAAAACCGATAATATAATCATCATTCCGCCGACAATAATGAATGAAAATATTTTAACAAACGGTCTTTTCGGCACTATGTTTGACAAAAAAAGTATTGAAAAATCAAAAAAGGCCGGAAAAATATTTAAACAAATTGCAGATAAAAATAATTGCAGATATTTTGATATAAATGAATTTGCGGCGCCGTCCGACTTTGACGGTTTGCATTATGATAAAAATTCCCATAAACTCATAGCCGATAAATTAGCCGAGTTTTTAAAATAAAAATCAAGAGTTTTCCAAAGTCCGCTTTGCTGACTTAATTGTTCAATGCAAAGTTGATTAACTTAAAAACTTTTCCATTTTTGCCGCTTGGTTATCACAGTAATTACAAACGGTACCGCATCGGACGGCACATTCATGCCCGTGTTTTATAAACTGCCCGACATCTAGCAAATAAGGCATTATATCCTTAACCATAAGATTTTCTTTTACTTTTATTTCTTTGTTGAATTTAAAAATAATCATATTATCAATAAAATCTTGTGCCTTAACGTTTTCAACGCCGTATTCCACGCAATCGAGATAAAATCTGACAAAACTCAAATCGGTGAAAACCGCTCTCGGCTGGGGAGTCGATGAAAATTTAAAATTATTTATACCCAAAGCCGAGTAATAGGGCAAATTCCACGGATAGATAATCGCAGAGTGGTAAAAATTCTGAAAAAGAGTTCTTTCGTTGAAAATTTTCGGACAATCGAAGTTGCAAAAATCTCCGCCCGGGTGAAAAATCCTCGCGGGACAACCCTTAAAACAAAATTCATTAACCATTAATTCGATGTTTCTTGTCGGAAACATTGTTTTTAAATTCTTTAAAAACGCAAAATTATGGTTTTCGTCCTCGGCAATATCAAACAAAAATATATTGGGATAGTTATGAACAAGATTTTTGTATTGGGTAATATTGTGGTATTCCAGACAGGTCGATGCGGAAAGTCTGAACTTCTTGTACTTGTTTACAAGCGATGCAACCTGAGTGTTACCGAATTTTATCTCGTCTATTCCGATATCCTGAAGAAAATCAAGAAGTTTCTTAAATTTCGGCTCAATTTCTTTGTAATCTTTTTCTGTAAAGGGTTTTGGCGAATTTAAAAGGTAGCAGATATGAAACCCTTTTTTCATTGCATATTTTGCATATTTTGCAAAATCCTCATAGGATTTAATGTCATAGTTATGACCTCTGCCCGCCTGCATGGCATTGTTAAAATCCTCAACAAGAGGTCTTGGCACGCAGTTATACAAATTCGTTATTTTGGATTGCGTATATTTATTATTTAATTCAACAATTTCGTCAATAACACCGTAATCAAACGGCAAAGGTGCGGAAAAACTGTATAAACCCGTTTTTTTCGGAGTAATTTCAAGATACGGTTTACCGTTACCGTCCGAAGTTTTGCTTCCGCAGCCCGATAACATTAATGGAGAAAAGATAATGCCCAGTTTTAATAAATCACGCCTGTTCATAAAAATACTCCGAAGTAAACAACATTAATTATAACATATAAAAAGGCTGTTTTCAATTTTGCAGGGTCGCATTATTCATGCCGCAAAAAGCCGAAAAGAATTACCGCCCATAAAGAAAAAAGGCTCTTTCAAGCCTTTTTCTTAACCATCACACAATTAAAAACCCACGGAATGTTTGAGTTCTTTTGACGATTTGAGTTTGACTTCCTGCAAAAGCATTTCTTTAAGTTCTTCGGCATCTTTAATATTCAAAAAGTCCGCTTTCTTTTTTACCGTGGCAAAATCACCCGCCGTGAGACCCTTAACACCCAAATCGTAATCTTTAATTCCGAAGAAGTGTTCAAAAGCCAGATTTGCCTGTTCTTTTGTCATAAAATCAAATTTGATTTTAAAGGTAAATCTTCTGAGGCTTGCCTCGTCCAGAGTATCTAAAAGGTTGGTCGTACAGACAAACGGATAATCGTGTGATTCCATTCTGGTAAGCATTTCATTGACCTGCGTTACTTCCCAACTGTGAGTGGCACCTTGTCTGTTTCTCAAAAAAGAATCCGCTTCATCAAAAATCAGCATTGCCTTTTTGGATTTTGCTTCCGCAAAAGCATCTGCTATTGCTTTTTCTGTCTCACCCACATAACAATCTATAAGGTCGCTTGCTCTTTTGAAGACAACATCAAGTCCGAGTTCCTTTGCCAGATATCTCGCATAAAGGCTTTTTCCCGTACCGGGTTCACCGTAAAGACAGAGCGAAAAATTGAGTTTTCCGCTGTTTTTGATTTTTGACGTAAGGTCTTTTATGTCTAAATCGGCATTAACCAGATTTTCGTCATATTCACCCATTTCGGTTTCTTTATTGTTCTTTTTGATTTGTTTTTTCTTTGTAACAACTTTGGCAACGTTAACGATAAAGTTTTCAAAATCGTTTTCATCACCGCCGATTAACTTTGTTGTTTTAACTGCATTTACAATGAGTGACGGCGGGATTTCGTAGTTTCGGTTCAGTTCTTCGATTTTACTTTGATTAACTTTAAATTTGTTTTTCTTCAAAACACGATTCCAGATATCAAGTCTGACTTCTTCACTCAGTTTTTCAAATTCGACACAATAAGTCATTCTGCGTAAAAAAGCAGGGTCAACAGTCCAAATGTTATTTGTAGTCCATATAACAGGCACCCCCATATTTTCAAGAAGTCTGTTATAATAACCTTTACTGCTAATTGAACCATTGAGAACATCTTCCGCTTCATCAAACAAAATACATGAATTACCGCATTTTGCAAGAATATTCTGCTTGGCAAACAAATCACCGAGCCTGTCCTCTCTGTCTGCCTCTTTTGACAAATCTTTTGCCGTAATTACCGCATACATGGGTATTTCGGTTTCGTTTGCAACAAGTTTTGCAAATTCGGTTTTGCCTGTACCGACATCGCCGTATAACAAAATGTTTATACCCTTCTTTTTGCCTTTAACGGCATTTAAAAGTATTTTTTCGACAATTTCCTTTGCTTCTTCTATATGATTATAGTCATTTGCGTTTAACTCTGCTTTCTGCGGTTTGCCCAAAAGCACTTCGGTAATTTTTTCTTTGGTATTAAGTTTCGGATTGTCAAAAATCCTGACTAAATCAGTATTTATATCGTCACGGTGCCTTATGATATTTTTCCTCCTTAAATCATCAAGAAGTCTTTCACATCTTCCGACACGCAGCCCGAGATAATTCTGCATGAAAACTGTTGCTTCATTTCCGTTTATACAACCGAGAAACCTTTTAAACATATTGTTCGTTTCCTGAACAATAAAAAACTGAGTCAGTTCAAGTTCATTAAAAGATAAATTATATATGTCTTTAATTATTGAAAGTTTTTTTTCAAAAGCCGTCGGCTGCGGCTGCATTTTTGCTTTCAAACTGCGGACAACAAATAATAAAGTTTTTAAAAACTTTTCTTTATCTCTTTTTCTTTCAATCTCAATATCTCCGTATTTATCATACGAAAAGATTTTTTTATCAACTTTAAATTCTTCAACAAAAAAATCGAATACTCTCTGAAAAGAATAATCGTTGATTTCAACACCAACAATAAGTTTATCGATGTAATCAAGAAACAACCTTTTTTCATAATTGTTCATATTTCATACCCCGTTATCTGTCTTATATTTTCATAATAACGGGTATGTGCGTCAAAACAGGACGTATTAAATCAATTTTTATAAAAATTTTTCACAAAAATATAACGCAACGTGAAGTTTGAGAAATTTTTTGCTTTTTGTTTCACGAAGTTTGAGAAATTTTTTATTATTCTTTAACATTAAATTTCTAATTATATTATTTTTTTTATTTTTTGAACATTTAACGCATTTCGCACATAATAAATATATAAATTTCACGTTCTAAATTCCCAGCCTGTGACTTATGCTTACAGGCTTTCTTATTTGTCTGCTATTCGGTTGTCAAGGTGCAATATCTGCGGTTTTTACGGTTCGGTTGCTTCGCTGATTTTTTCTTTTATCGCAATCAAAACTTCTTTTAATATCTCGTTTTCGGCTCTGAGGTCGGCAATCTCTAATTTCAGTTTTGTTTTATCTGCATTATTTGCCATGACGATATTGAATTTTTCCTGCCAAATCTCACATTCCCGTTTAAGTCTGTTGATTTCGTTTTCCGCATCGTTGCAAAATTCATTGCCCAAACACCTGAAAGCACAATGACACTCGTTCGGAAACCTGCTTTGACACTCATTACCCTTTAAATATCTTTCGTAAGTTAAGTTTTGCATTTTTACCTCTTTAACCTTTCCAATTCCCGTAATGCTTCAAGTTTTATTTTCGTTTTGGCAATTAACTGCCCCCAGTCCTCGATTTGTTTTTCATATTGAAGTCTGAGTTCTTCTATCGGCTCAAAAAGTGTAAATTTCGGGCTTTCTTCAACGGTCTTTATGTCTTTTTTAACTTCTTTTTTAATTTCTTTTTTATCTGTTGTTACGGTGTTAATGCCTTTAAAGTCGGGGTCTGTGAGGTAATTCCGCAGAGTGATAAACTTGCGGAACGCACTACCGTAAGGCACAACATCTTTTGTTTTGCGGTATATGTCGTTTAAACAAGCCGTTATTGTTGTCCTGCTTACATTTTTGATTTTGATGAGGTCATCAATAGATAATTCTTGCTGCATAAGTTTTAAAATTTCCGTTTCTGCAGGTGAAAAAACTATTTCATTAAAATTCATACCGTTATTTCTCCTTTATTTCTATAAGTTCCAAGGCAAAGGCTCTTAAATCTTCTTTGATTTCTTTCAGATTTTCTGATGAAAAGCGGAAATATTCCCTTTTCGGCATATTGCGTTTTTTGTGTCCGAAGTTGTGAATCGCCGCATATTCTTTTGCGGTTCCGATTATTAGTTTGTCGTCCTCAAAAATACTTGTTATGCTTTCTCGCAAATTACCTTCTCTTGTTAAAATCTGACCGCCGCCATAGTGTTTAATCCGCCATTTTTTATATTTTTCAGACCATTCCTGCCATTTTTCGCCTGAATATCTGCCCTCGGTCAAAAAGTTTTCTTCGATGCCGCCCCGAAGTTTGACATCAAGCCACTTCAAAAACGGCTTTAATTGTCCTGCCCTGCCTGCGTATTGCTTTATTTTACTGACTAAATTCTGCTGATTTTTTATTTTGATTACAAAATATTTTTCGCTCATTTTTTTGTCTTTCAAACCGGATTTACATTGCGTTTAAATTAACTTTAATTGTGTTGCGGTGAACAATTCTTTTTCTTTCTTCCGCCTGTTATCCAAAAGGTGAGGAACATTGTTGCCTCTGTGCCAGTCCTTAAAACATTCCGCCGCCTGTGCGTAATTTCTTTCATTTAAACGTTTGAGCATTGTCGAATTACGGAAAGCACCTGTGCCGATGTTAAACACGAACGAGCAAAGGGCATCATACTGATTTTGGGTTAAGGGTGCTTTGACAACCTCGTTTATCGTTCTTTCAACGTTTTTTATGTCGGATTTCAGAAGTTGTGTTGCTTTGTCCTGCGTGATTGTCTGACCTTTAAAAACATCTTTGCCCGTATGACCGACACCGATTGTCAACGTTCCTTTCACGGTATCGGAAGAACTGACGGGCTTTCCCGTATAATCGTCATAAGCCTGCAAGCGACAGCCCTCAAGTTCTTTGATAAGTTTTATTCCGTTTTCCGATATTTCCATAAAATTTTCCTTATATATATTTATATTTATATTTATATATGTATTTATTTAATCTAACACTTTGACAAATTCGACATCTTCGAGGCGGTTCTTTTCGCAGAAATACTGTGCGTTTTCGATTGTGTCCTGAACCGAAACCAAAGTATAATCTTCCGCCGTTTCGGTTTTATCGCCGTTTTGGCTTTTGTGCCGCTTCCAAATCTGTATCATTTTGCACATTCTTTCAGATGTTCTTTGAGTTTCAGAACGGCATCTTCAATCTCGTCTGAGATTTTTTCAAACAAAATGTTCTCAATGACCGCCCTGAACGGCTTTAATGCGGCAGGGTATTTTATAAAATTGCAAATCATTTTAAAGGCGATTTTCTTTTTTTCTCTGCCGATTTTATTAAAAGCAAATTCCGCCTGATAAACGGCGACAAGTGCAAAGTCTGCGATTTGTTTCTGAATATCGTCCAAAACTCCGCTTTCAAGTATGATATTTTGGATTTTGTCTGCAAGTCCGTATTCTCGGGCAAGATTGACAATTTCCTGCCCGATTTTGAGAATAACGGAGAATATTTTGTTTTGTGATTTGTCTGTCATATTAAACCCTTTATTTTTAGTGTTTTGGGTGTGCCGCCCTGCAAAAATCTGCCGTCTTGGATTTCACTACTCAAAAACCGCTAAAACGGAATTTCATCTTCGCCGAGAAGTTCGGCATTGCCCAACTTTGTGTTAATTTCGGCAAGTGCGTTTTTTGCTTCCGTGACTAACCTTTCAAGCCCGAGAACAAACTCATAGCCGAGTTTAAAGCCGAGTTTGTGACGTTCTTTTTTGGCTTCGTCCTCGCAAACAAGTGCTTTTTCGCCGAGTTCGGCAAGTTTTTTAAGCATTTTGGAAACGGTGCGGTTTACGTTTTTGTAGTATTGCTTTTTCGCCCAAGGAATGATTGTTTCTTCGGTGATTTTCCTTAAATACGGTGCAATTATCTGAATTGCGGTGATAATGTGATTAAAATAAATTCTCATGATTTTTCTCCTTAATATTCCTGTATTGATAGCAAAGTGTCGGGTTTCATTGCACGGACAAAGAGTTTTAACCCTGTTTGCTTGGTAAACTTATAATCAGCGGTGAAGCTGCCCTCGTCATTGTCTGTCGGAGCGGTTGCCGCCTGATAGAACAAAATCTTTTCAAGTGCGTAGTCCTCGGCTTTTGTCTGCTGCGGGCTTTGAATTACCGCCCTTTTTGCCTGCAAATAATAGTCCTTGTCGTCCGTCAGATTTTCGACTTCCGTCCAGTTTGTTGTTGTAAGTGTTATCATTATGTCCTCTTTCTTTCTTCTTTTTTATGCGGCTTCGGCAAACATATAGGTAAAATCGTTGTTATAATCAATAAAGCCCGTATTTTTAAGGTCAATTTCAAAAGCGATATTTTGATTTTGTTTGTAACCGAATTGAGTATCTGCCAAATAATATGTAATTCCGTTAGAGTCAGTATCAAAACGTCCGCTTTCGGTTTTAAGCACAGTAAAGTTTTCTCCGCCGTCTGCGGAAATTGAAGTTATAACCTGCCAACCGTCAGCACTGCTCCATTGCTGTTTATAACGGACAATGTACCAAGTGTCCGCATCGAAAGCATAATCAGC
This sequence comes from Candidatus Gastranaerophilales bacterium, assembly GCA_024695865.1. Lineage (GTDB taxonomy): Bacteria > Cyanobacteriota > Vampirovibrionia > Gastranaerophilales > Gastranaerophilaceae > RUG841. The sequence continues at coordinate 37,613 of JAILHI010000027.1, read as the reverse complement.
AGATTTATTAATAAAATTCGGACTTGAAACCGTGATTTTACTGAAATCTGCGTTTAAAGTTAAAGACAGCGAATTTGTTGCACTGCTGCTGCCCTGACACAAAACGGTTGCCTGTTTTGTTGCCGGTGTTTTAAAGGCTATCTGAAAAGCGGAGAAGTGTTGATGTAAGATTTTTTCGTTTAAAAATTTGCCCCCGGAATTAAATGTAAAGCCGCCAAAAACACTTGAAGAATCATTGTCGTAACCATGAAAATTTGAAGCAATATAATCATCGCTGATATTACAGCCTAACTTTGTTATTCGCAGGGCTTTCATCGGAACTGCGACCGTAACCGTTCCCAAGCCTGTGTAATTTTCGTCAGCGGTGTATTCGCCGTTTGCGGTCACTGTTTTATCCTGATTGCTGATTGTCGTATCTGATGTTTTTTGTTTTCTTAAATCGGTCATTGAACCTCTTTTCTATGAATTTTTGTAATTGATTTGCTGAATTTTTGCTTATGTATATTGCCGTTACTTTCATACATTTGCCGTTTTTGGCGGTTATTCTTTTTCTTGTGCGGTATTTTTGATACTCGCTTCGGCTGAGAAACATTCTTACAAAATCGGTTGATGTCTGAAATTCCTCTGCCGCTTCTTTGATGCTTAACTTACGGGGCGGCATAATTAATCTGTATACCCATAACATCTTCAACCGTTTGGGCTTGTGCAATAAGCATTTTGAAAAATAAATATTTTTCGTTCCAAACGTCGCTTTTAAAATCAGCAATCAAACCGCCTAAAATGCCGATATCTTCAACCGTCAGTTCAACCGATTTATCGTCCTTTGACAGCCAGTTAAAAGTCTGCAATCCGCCTGTTTGCATTATCAGCATTGTAGCGGTCAAGTCGCCTACTGTCTGTGCATTGGTTTCAAATTGTGCGTTTTTAAAAACGACATAGCCGTTTTCAATCGACTGTTTTGCTTTGGCGGTATTTTCGGCATTTTTTGCCTGCTTTAATCGGGCAAGTTTGTTTGCCTCAAAATCAGAGGTCACCGTTCCGTCTGTCAAATTATCACGATAGCAGACGTAATAACCGTTTTCGGCGATTAAAAGTTCCGCATATTCGACCTGCACCGTTATTGTTTCCGTCTTTTGCACCTTATTTGTTACGGTTTCCGTAACTTCTTCGCCGTTTTCGTCAATCGTTGTAATTTGTTCTTCAACGTCTATCATTACGGGCTTTAAAACTTCTCTTTCAACCGTGGTTGTAATTTCGTTGCCGTTTTCATCAACCGTAACTTCTTCAAACGGCTCTTTTACGGTTTGATAAACGGGTGATTCTTTTTCTTCGTCCTCAAAAAACGTGTGAATATACAGTTTTTTATGGCTATTGTTCGCCTCTGTGATTTTTTCGTTGTATTCTGTGTCGGTGTATAATTTAATCATTTTTCTTTCCTTTATGCGATATATCCGAAGGCTTCCCATTCCGAAGCCGTTTCAATGTGCTGTTCGTGCATTGTGAAGGTTACGGAAGTTGTCGTTTTTGTCAGATAGCCCTCGTCTAACCAAGATGTAATGGTGTTTCCGAGAGAACCGTTTGCCCAAATCGGTGTACGGCGAAAGTGAAAATCCGTATTTGCAAACGTTTTGAACATATTGACCGTATAATCAAGAACGGTGTCTGAATTGTCCGCCTCAACGTAGCCCCACTGCTTACAGAATTTGTTGTTGTAAACAATGTAACCGCTCTTTCCGTCTGTGTAGGTTTCAACAACGTACATTTTGCTTAACTTTGAAATGTCCGAAACGGCTTTGCCTATGCCCTCATAGACCGATAAACCCTGCGGAAGTGTGAACGTTTTTGCAAATTTATCGATTGTAAAATACTGGTTTGCAACAAATCCGTTGTTATATACCGCTTTAATGTCGTTAAGACTTTCCGCTTCGGCTATTTTTGCCCCGCCCTTTGTAACAGTATAAGGAATTTTTACGGTATTTCCGCCGATTGTGTAGGTGTCTATTCCTGTTTTCATTCCCGAAAAAACGGCACCGCCGCCGATTTGCAGTCTGAAATCTTTAAGGTCTATACCGCCAAGCCAAGCCTGAGTGCCGTAGTTAGATGTAGTTCCCAAATATAAATGCGGGTATGTGGAATTGTATTTAATTTTGGAAGAACTTATAAATTCGTCTTTCAGTACAAAACTATTGTCATTTTTGGATAAATAGATTTTGTAGGTAGTCAAATCATAAGTCAGTTTTAATATATATTTTGTATTTGCCTCCGCTGCGGCAATAGTTTCATCGTAAGTCCAAGGTTGTACGCCCGTTCCGAAAGCAAACTTGATATATCCGCTTTCGATTCTGCCGTAAATCGCATTGTTACAGTTTGCAAAACATTGTGTAGTTGACAAATTGCCGCCCGTTGTGAACGGGAAATCTATTTCAAGCGTGTTATTGTCGGGGTCTAATGCAATTCCCGTACTAATATTGTTTCCGCTTGCAAAACCGCTTACAACACCGTTATCTATTGTCGGAGAACCGATAACAGTAAACTTCGTAATGTCAAACGTGCTTAAATATGCCTTTTTGATGTCTGCAAAAACTTTGGCATTATCCGATATTTCGCCCGTATAGAGTGCCTTGCTCTGATTTATATAGTCGTCACCGTCTGCAGTAAGTCCGCCCAAATCTCTTGTTGCATAAGTGTTTTTTATATTTCTTCCGTTTTCATCCGCTTCGGCGTAAGCGGAAATTCTTGCAGCATTTGCATAAGTCGCTGTTGCAGCATTGCCCTGATAACTTGAAATTGTCTGTGCTTCGCCGTTGCTGTCGAAGTAAACGGGCAGACTCGCCGAACCTTTACTTATAACCTTTGCAATCGGCTCATAAGCGGTAAGAGTTTCATTCAAAAAATCTTCCGTTATCAAATCCGACTGAGCCATATAAATAACATTCACACTTGCAGGCACCGCAGAAATAAAAATTCTTTGTTTAACGGACATTTCAAGTCCGCTCCCGTTTTCCGTCAAATCTATTTTGGTTTTGGCAACGGCAATCAGAACATCGTCCGCATTAAACAAGCCTGCCTCTGTTATCAACTGCCCTGCAAGACTTTCGGGCAATAACATTTCCGCATAATGTCCGTCCGGATTTTGCCCAAAAGTGATTTGCGGATAATCCGCCGCCGTTTTGGTGTAAATAACATTCGACAAATCCGTCATATTTGCATCGGGTTCAGCCGTTCCGTTTCCGAGTTTCATATACCAGCCGTCTGCAAATATCCGCTCCGAGTCATTTAATACCTGCTCGTTTATGTATGCCGTTCCGACCGTTGTCATTATTGAATAATATTTTTGTGTCATATTTTTGTCCTTTTTAGTCTGCCAAAGGCAGAGAATTTATAACAATTTCCGTCTTAAATCTCGGTGCAATGAAAAGAGAATTTGTGTTTGCCGAACAAATATCAAAGTTGTTGTCCTGCTTTGCCGACAATCTTTTGTTGTTTTCTATTGCAGACAGGATTTTTTCTATTTTTAAAGGTGTCAAATCGCTGTTTTTAAGGTTTATAACAAGCCTGTAATGGTTTGGTATTCCGTTATAATCGCTCCAGTTTTCAAAAGTAAATTCATTCGTCAAAAGACTTTTGATACACTTAACCGTTGCTTTCATTTTGTGCTGCGAAAAAGCCTGTTTTATAAGTTCTCTTTTATCTTCGGCGGTGGTGCATGAAGAATATCCGTCACCGTCTGTCAGACTCATTTGTTCGGCTTTGTAATACAAAAGATTTTCGCTTAACCTGTCAACAACCGCAGTCATAAACGGCGATAAATCAATATCAAAGGCTTTATCGGTGCATTTTTCGAGAGCCTTAAAAGATGTATCCGATATGCTTTCGGGCAGAATATTACGCATAGGCACCTCTTTGTCTTTGGCGATAATAGCGGTCAAGCATTTCCGCAAGTTCTTTTTTGTGTTTTTCAAGTTCTTTCATTAACTCTGAACGGCTTTCGGGGCTTGCGTTTGCAAGAGTGATTACGGGGCTGTAATTAATCGTCATATTACTGCCGCCGTTTGCCTTGTAATTTCGCCAGTTATCAGCCTCTTTCGCCGTCAAAATGCTTTCGTTTTTGTGGACTTCCGCAATATAACCGTCATAAGGCACTCTTGTTAAACCGTCTGCGTGTGAGCCGTCGGGCTTTGACACTTCGGTAATTTTCGGGTTTTTATTTCCGCCAAGCCTGCCGCCGAGCGTAATAAGATTTTTTACCCATTTACAAGCCTCGACAACCTTTGTAATTGCCCAAGCAATTCCCTGTCCGAATTTATAACCCCAACTTTCAGCCTTTTTGCCCTCGATATTTATAGGTGTGAACAGTTTCTTAACCCAATCAACAACAGGTTTGATTGCCTGTCCTATTGCTGTAAAAGTCGGCTGCAGCGGTGCAAGCCCGTCTTTTATACCGTTAAAAACACCTTTAAAAAATGCCGAAATCGGCTTCCAGTATTTGATTATCAAAATTGCCGCAACGGCAATTCCCGTAATCGCAAGCCCGACAGGATTTGTCAAAACACCCGTTGAAAACAAAAGAAAAGACCGTAAGCCTGCTTTCATGGACGTTATAAAGCCCTGCATCGAAAAACTTTGTATGGCGGTCAGAGCCGAGGTAAAGCCTGCCGAAACATTTGCAGGCATTGAAACAAAGAAATTTTTAATGCCGTTTAAGGTGCTGACGGAATTTGACGGTATTGCCTTAAAAAATGCACTTATGCCGTCTTTTGCATCAGTTATTCCTAATTTAAAGGCTTTAAACCGTCTGATTCCCAAAAATTGCATATCGCTTGCAAAGGAGCCGAACAATTCGCCTTTGGCAAAAGATTTCAAGCCAAGCCCCGAAGGAGAAAAAGCCGCAGATAATAACCGTCCTGTTTTTGGCAATTTCGCAGTCTGCCCGATAAAGTCAAAGAGCATACCTTTTTTGCCTGCAACAAAATCAAACAGATATGAATAACCCTTGCTTATACCGTTTACGGCTTTCATCAGTGTACCTGTCGCAAAAGACAAAGCACCGACCGAGAATATCAAAGCCCCGATACTCGTTACACCTATTGCCGTTACGGATTTTACACCCTGCGGAACCTTGTCGAGAACGTCAGAAAAAGCCTTAACACCGTCAACAATCTTTGTAAACACAGGCATTAAAGAATTTCCCATATCAATACTTATTTTTTGCAGAGAATTGCGTAAAATGGCAAGCTGATTATTAAAGCCTGCCGTCTGTTTCTGATAGGCTTCGGAGAGTGCATCGGAGCCGAAACGCATATCGTTTAAAGTTTCAACGAATTTGCCGTTTACGGTGTTTGTCAAGCCCATTACTGCCTTATAACCGTTGACAGAACCCATTAAAGCAACCATTTTGGCTTCATCACCTTTTACGGCATCGTTAATCTTTTTGAAAGCATTAACCATTCCGCCCGATTTTTTAACCAAATCTTTAAAGGATTTTGCACCGAGCTGATTAAAGATTGCCGTCTGCTCTTTGCTCGAACGGGTGAGAGAAGATATTGCCGCACTCATTTGCGTGTGTGCGTTTGTTGCTTTCAGCCCCGTTGTTGTCATTGCCGCAACTGCCGCAGAATATTCGTCAAGTTCAATGCCTGCCGACGATACAACACCTGCGACCGAGCCAAAACCCTGTGCAAAGTCCGATATATTTGTCTTACCGAATTTTACGACTTTAAAAAGTGTGTCATACATCTTGTTTTGGTCTTCGGCTTTGATATTAAAAGCATTTATGGCAGATGTTGCAATATCAACAGCCTCGGCGGTTGAAGACAGACCTGCAACGGAAAGCATTTCGGAGCCTTTCAAAACTTTAAACTGGTCGGCTGCGGAAATTCCTGCACTTCGGATTGAATAAAGTCCGTCCGTCAAATCGGATATTGCCTTGGGTGAAGATTTACCGATTTGCAAAACCTGTTTTTTCATATCGTCCAAAGACTCAACATTCGTATCAATCAGAGTCGATACGTTGTTCATTCCCTGCTCAAAATCGGCAGCGGTTTTGACATTAACAAGACCAAAGGCGGTTAGGGCAGTTCCTGCAACCATTGCCTTTTTGCCGAACGACTGAAATTTGTCACCGACTTTTTCAACAGATGTATTTAATTTCTTAAATTCATCATCAAGTTTTTTGGTGGTGTTTTTGACTTCCTGCAATTCGTTACGGGCGGAATTTGAAACGGCTTTTATCGCCCTGCCCGTATCTTCATAACTGTTTTTTATTTTCTTATTCGTATCTTCACTTGTTTTTGTAACCTTCGTAAGCTCCGATTTTGTCGCAGAAGTAACCTGTGTCAGAGTTTTTGACACTTCTTCCTTTGCGTTAATTTCAAGTTGTAAGGTTAAATCGTTGCTCATAAACTGCCTTTAAAGATTCTTTAAACGTCATTTATTTGTTGGTTAAGTTCAAGTGCGGCTTGAAGATAAAAGTTTATTTTTTCAATTTCCCATTCTTCGATTTTGTCAATACCCGAACTTGTGAAATGCGATAAAAAAACGATATCTTTCGCCGAAATTTCGGAAAAAACATAATCGGCGGAAATTAATATTCCAAAGCCGCTAACGGCTTTTTTTTGGTTGTGTAAACCGTTTCAAGCAATAAAACATCGTCCAAATCCAAGTCAAGAATTTCATCGGGTGAAAGTCTGCTGCCGTTAAATGTGCATAAAAGCGACAAAATAAAGACAGACAAACTCACACCCTGCGTTTTATCCTGCTGTAAACGTGCTTTCATGAGCAATTTGCCGTTTGCTTTTGTCAAATCCATTTCAACCTTTTTGCCGTCTGAAAGCTCAAAATTTATGATTTTAGGATTGTTTTCGTTTTTGGTTTTGTTTTCCTGCTCAATTTCGGCAATACTTATTGTCTGCCGTTCGGGTTCCGCAGCAATCTGTGACTGCTGCACGTCAAATTCTTCCATTTTTCCTCCTTATTACAAGCCGAGATTTGCTCTCATTGTTGCAAGTTTATCCACCCCGTCAACGATATAAATGTTGTTCGGAATGTCAATTTCCTGCAGAATTTTGCCTTTGTATTCGATTTTGGTCGCAACCGGATTAAGTTCAACCTGAAATTCCGCATTTTCCTGCCCTTTAATCGTGCCAAGCGGTGTGATTTTCTTTGTTGTTGCTCTCACTGTCGCCTTTATCGGCAATTCTTCTTTTAAGGTTTGTCCGTTATACACTCTTAAATTGCCTCTCATTGTGATAACGTGTTCTTTATAGATATCCGCAAGCTCGTTGTAGGCTTCGGGGTTAAAACCTATAAAAGTTATGGACGAATCGGACAAACTCAATCCGACAGGATAATCGGTCGTTCCGATTGAGTCAATCGGCTTGCTTTCGACCGTCTGAGCTTCAATGTCGGGAAATTTGAACTCTGAAATCTTGCCGAACAGAGAAGCCCCCAAATATAAATGTGCGTTTGATAATATTGCTACCATTGTTCTTTACCTTTCTAATCCGCATTTGTAAGTGCTTGCGTGATAATGTTGATGTCAATGTATGAACTGTATTCAAGTTCTTCCACAACGGGCGGCGGACAGAATTTGTAAGAAATTCTTACTTTTCCGTTTGCAAGCTGCTGTGCAGGGTTTCTGCTTTCGTCAAACCAAGCATTACCGCCTAAAATTATTTGATTTTCGGCATTTTTCCACTCGTTGAATTTGGCATTTATGACATCTAAAACATTGTCAATAAAACCTTTTGTAAGTCTGCTGCCGACACATTCAAAAGAACTGTTTTCAATAGTCTTTTCAATGAAGTTTCTTGTGTCGATTACACTGTCAAAGGTTTCAATGCCGCTTTCGGACGGATAAGCACAGTTTCTTGCACCGTAAATGCGATAACCGCCTTTGTAGTTGATAAAAGTTGTAATTCCGGCACCGTTCAGTGCGTTTGATTCCGTATTTTCTTTGTTCAAAATAAATTCAACAGGATATTCAAGCCCAAGCACAGTTTTGCAGACCGTATTATCAAGCGATTTTGCAACATTTTCGGTTTTGTTGAGATAAACTCTTAACCCTGCCGCAACCGCTGACGGTGCTTTTGTTTCAACTGTGTCCGTATGCTGATTGTATCGTTTAACCCAAGGCAGACAGATTGTTACGTTCGGAGATACGCAACGCAAATCAACTGTCGGATTGTCTGACGTTCTGCCCTGAATTGCAGTATTAACTCTTGTTGCAAGCGGTGCATCGGCATAAACTCTCGCTTTCAAATCTGCCGCAACATTATCTAATGCCGTTCTGACCGCAGGTATTGCAGAATAAACAGGTGCAATGATGATATTAACATCATCACCGTAAAGAGCCAAAATGTCGGAGATTGCCTTTGAACCGGATTTAATTCCGTCAGAATCAACCGCCCCGACAAAATCAGATGAACCGACCTGCGTTACATCGTAATATTCGTAAGCTATTTTAACCGTTGAAAGATTGTCGGTAAAGGTTATCACCGTATTGCCGCTGTCGTCATAAGCAACGGTGTAAGCACTTTCCGCAATCGGGGTGGAGCCGTTTTTAACCGAAGTCAGACTTTTTACATATTTGTCGATTACGACTTTTTTGTTTGTAACCGTCATATCGGCTTCGGCAACCGCCGTTTTGTGAGTTGCCTCGTCAAAAACGTTAATCATATAAACGGTGGCACCCTCTGATTCCGTCATTATCGTATCAAGTGTGTCATAGCCTGTATAATCGGGTAAATTTACACCTGCATAATCGGCTATGTCCTGATAATTTCTAATCGGAACCGGTGTATTTAAAGTTTTATTGTCCGCACTTAACAAAAATGTCGGAACCGTAACAAGTGCGGCGATTATATTCGTTTGAGCATCTTCGAGATTTAATTTATTCGTTCGCTCGGTATTTGTGTGAACACCATGCAGCATTATTTTGTCCTTTCTGTTTCTTTGGTTTCTGTTTTATTTTCGGCTTTTGCCTTTTTCACAGCCGTAAGTTTACTGAGTTTTACAAGTGTTTTTACTCTTTCGTTTTTTTCGTCAAAATCGTAAGTTTTGCCGTTTTGGAGAGTGATTTCTTTTCCGTCTATTAAATCAACCGTAAAAGAACCCTTATACAAGTATGTCGTCATTGTCCTGTCCTTCCGTTTCAAATAGTTCGATTTTAAATTCTAATCCCACATACAAATCGCCGTTTATTTCCGCCAAAAACTCCTCCGAGCCGAGAACAATTTTTTTGCCCTCATATTCAAAGCCTCTCAAAGTATCACGCAACAAAGTCTGTACGGGGTGCATTTCTTTGTAATTCTGCAAGCCCCTGAAACCTGTTATTACCGAATAATTAACGGTCGAAAACTGCGTTACCGCCCAAACGGTTTCCTGTTTCTGAAAAGTCGTTCCGTTGTACTTCAAAAGGTGACAGCCGACAGGTGATGTGAAAGTGTATTCCTCAAACTTAACGGGGAAACTTTCAACCGTAAATTCGGGAAAAGTCTGCGATAAAAGATTGATGATATTTTGTTCGAAGTCTGCCAGATTCATATAAAAAACCTTTTCATCACGTCTTTGGAAAAACGTCTGTCATCTTCGGTTTTGTCCGTAAGATACAAAGCCGAAGATAATGACGTTTCGCTTTCATCACCGAAGGAGGACGGCAAATCAAGCACCTTGGCACCGCTTTGCAAATCCTTTAATATTTGCAGGGCTATTTCATAATTTTTCTTGTAATTTTCGGGAACATTCTGCGGTCTGCGGCAATATAAACGGTAAATTGTTATATCCGCTGACAGTTGCTTTACAAGGTTGGGAACACTTCTTAAAGGCAATTTGTATTTGTTTCGCAGCGACGAATTAATCAAATCATCGGCGATTGCGATGTTTTCGTTTGCAATTTCGGTATTGACCGTTGTTGCAGGCAAAACATCATTTGTAAGATTTATAAGTATCTTTTCACCGATTCTGCTGATTAAATCGCCGACTGTACAATACATTGTTAGCAAACCCCTTTGATTAAATATCCGCAATCGGGTGCGACAATGATGTCTTTGTTTTGTTCTGCGATTTTGATTTCGTGAACACCTCTGACACCGTTTCTGCCGTTGAAGAAAGTAGAAACTTCACGTTGACCGAGTTTTGCGGTTACACCGAAGGTTATTTCGTTATTCAAACTTGCTTCGGGTGCGATATATGCCAAAATAATGTCATTTCCCCAAGTGTTTACAAAGTTTGCGGTCTGTCCGAGTTTTGCAAGGTTTGCAACGGAATTTCCGACAAAGATATTATCGAGTTCAAAAATATCTTTCAAATCCTGCAAAGTCGCCTTGCCCGAGTCGCCGCTGTTTCTGTTTGCAGCCTTAACGACATAAGGGTTTCTTCTTAATGCGTTGATTGCCGCTCTGCCGCCTATCATCACATTTGGCTTGAACCAAACCTTTTGAGCCGCATCGTCAACAATTCCGAACGCATCAACGTTGGCATTTGTAAACTTCTGACCTGATGTCAAGGACTGATAATTGCCGCTGTAAGTGTTTGTGTCCTGCAGTAAATCGGCAATTCTCTTTTCTCTTGCACCCAAGAAAACATTAGTCAGAAATTTTGTTGATGAAATCATAAGATTTTCGTTTTCTGCTGCCGCTTCTTTGTTTGAAACTTCCGAAACTTCGTCAATTAATGCGTGTCCGTCAACGGAAGCGGTAATTTTTTCGTGTGCGAATTTTACCTTGTTGGGTTCGCCCGTTTCGCCGACAAGAGTTTCGGGGAGCTGTAAATTCATGCTTTTAAGATACTTTTTATATTTAAAAGATTCCGTTGCCACAGGCACCGATTTGAAAATTAAGTCTGCGATATACTGGTTGTTTGTGTATGCAAGTGATATTCCCGTCAGCATCGGGTCTGCTATATATTGCGTTGTTGTCATTTTGTTTCACCTTTCTATGTTGTAGTATCTGACTCTGCGTTTGTTGTAGTTTCTTCCGCTTCTGCTGCGGCAGGAATTATAAGCGGAACGGGATTAATAACGGTATTTATATAAGCACTTGCCGAAGCTGCTTCCAAAGTTCTGCCGATTACCGTAACCGTACCTTCTGCGGTTTCGGCATCAAAAACCGTTGCCTTTCCGCCTGTTGTTGCAACAAGCAAATCGCCATAGTCACAACTTCCGTCCACCTGTACATGACCGATACCGAAAAGAACTACATCAACGGCTTTACCCGTTGCTGCGGCAAATTCCGTTACACCGATTACACTGTCGGTTGCCGAAGTTGCTTTTGTTACTTTTCCGCCTGTTGTAAATTTAACTGCCGTATGTTCGTCCAAATTGGTTGCGGCAACAAATGTTTTTACTCTGTTCATTATTTGCTCCTCTTGATTGTTTGTATTGCTTCTTCGATTGATAAATTTTGTTCGTTCATAACTTTTTTGATTTCTTTTGCCCACGCATCGCCGTCAAAATCGGCAAAGTTGCTTACACCCCTGCCGTCATTTGCGACATCTTCAAAATCAAACATTTTAATCGACTTAATAAAGTCTTTGGCTGACTGAACCGCATCTTCCTGCTTGTCCTCAAAATTAAAAGTTCCGCAGTCGGAGCAAGCCTGTAAAATGTTCATTACACTGGTTTTATGCTTCGGCAAAATGTTACCGTTTTTAATTGCTTCCGAACAAAAATCCTCAAAGTCTTTTGTTATTTCAGCCTGTTTTTTTGCTTCAAGCTCTGCTTTCAGCTTCTCGTTTTCGCTCTTGCTTTCCGCAAGCTGTTTTTGGATTTCTTCAATTTCCACTGGTTTGTCCTTTCCGTTGTTTTCAATGTCTTCAAAGTTATTTATTTCAATTTCCGTATAGTTTTCCCTCGCTTGTTCAAAACAAAATTCTTCAAGCCCCTTAATCGCCGGAGCCTGTCCGCCCAAAAAAGCAAGATGTCTGATGTTCAAATCACCGTCAAGCGAGATTGAGCGGTTATTGAACAAGCCTTTTTTAACGGCGGTTTTAAATTCTTCCTGAACGTTTTTAAAATCACAATACAAATTTTCGCCGATACGTTTCACCGAATTAAACCAACCGTAAGCAGGGCTGTTTGTCTTTGGGTGTCCTACGCAAACAGGCACTCTGTTGTGGTTGTTGTTGAAATTATCGACAATTTTGTCGAGGTCGGCGGTTGTAAAATTGTGTTCTTTTCCGTTACTGTCTTTGAAACTTCCTGTTTTCAGTATGTGGCAAAGCATTTTTTCTTCCTGTTTTTGTGTCGTTATTCACACAATAACAAGATTTTCCGCCCATTTCTAATTTTATTATTAGAATTTTCGTTTCTAATTTTATTAGAAATCATATTTATATTTATATTATTAGAAAATATAAGCAAAATTGGTTATTTTGGAGAAAGGTATCAGACAGACAAATAAGGAACCCGAAATGACCGAATTACTATCAACACCGTTACTTAAGGAACTCGGCACAACTGCCCTGATGTTCATTTGTTTTTATTTAATTCTCAAAATTACGGAAAAAAACCTTGAGGCTCTTATAAATCAGCAAAAGGATTTTATTTTGCACACTTTTGAAATGCTAAAAGAAATGATACAGGTAAACCTGCTGAACAGTTCACTTTTGCAGGAAATTAAGGACAAAATCAACACAAACCAATGGTGTCCTTATGCCCGTAAACTTATGAACAACAATAAGGAGAACAAGCCGAATGAATAACTTTATTATGAATTTAAAAATGGAGCATATCAAAGCCAAAAAGGAAAAACAGGAAATTGAAATAAAAATAAAAAGGTGCTTTTTGGAACTCAACGGCTACATCACACCATATTTTAAAACGGCTTTCGATATCAAAGCGGAAGAAATTGAGCAAATCGGTGACGAGCTTTTGAAATTAAAAACCGAGTTTGAACAGGTTGAAAACAAAATCGCCGAATTAAAACAACAATTAGGTGAAGACTAATGGGCAAAAAAGAAAATTACGGAATTTTGGCGGAAAAATATTTTGTGGAAGACCAGCTTCCGATATCGGCGATTGCAAAAAAACTGAATTTGACGGACAAAACTCTGCACGAATGGAAAAAAGAAGGAAACTGGGAAGAAAAAAGGAAAGACTATCTGTCCTCTCAATGCTCCTGTAACAAGGCTTTGTATGAACTTGTAAGACTTCTTACGGACAAAGCCGTTTGCGATATCCGCCAAAACGGAACTTATCCGGACTCGGCTGCGTTAAATTTTATCGGAAAAATGGCTGATAAACTGCCGAAAATAAAAGATTTTGAGGAAAACGAAGTCAACGAACTTATGACAAAACTTTCCGAAAAAGAAACCAACAAAAATGAGGATATGAAACAAAAAATCGCTGAATCTATCGATGCACAGCTTATGGGAGAAGATTAATGTCAAAGCTGCAGTCTGATTTTTGGCTTAAATATCAAAAGGATTGGCTCAAAGACGATTCTCTGATTAAGGTTGCCGAAAAAGGCAGACGAGAGGGATTTACCTATGTGCAAAGTTACGAAGATGTCAGAGATTGCACAACAAAAAGGTATTTCCGCAAAAACCGACCGTTAAAAGTGTGGTTCACATCTGCCGATTTATCCGCCGCAAAAGAATATATCGACTATTGCAAAGAATGGGCTTCGTTCTTCAACTCGGTTGCAAAAGATTTGGGCGAAGTTATGATTGACGAGGACAAAGATATAAAAGCCTACTGTCTTGAATTTTCAAACGGTGCAAAAATTTTTGCGTTATCGTCAAACCCGTCACAGTTCCGCTCAAAAGGCGGTAAAGTCGTCATTGATGAATTTGCGTTTCACAAAAACCAAAAGGATTTATGGAAAGCCGCTTTCGCTTCCGCAAAGATGTGGAAATATCCGATTAGAGTTATTTCTACCCACAACGGACAAAAGAGTATGTTTTATCAGATAACGCAGAAAATCAAAGACAAAAAACTTGATTATTCGCTGCATACCGTACCCGTTCAAAAGGCGGTTGAACAAGGTCTTGCCGATAAAGTCGAGGGCAGAAAATTAACAAAAGAGGAACGGCTTGCCTTTCTGGAAGAACTGAGAAAAGATGCAGGCGATGAAAGAACATGGAAAGAAGAATTTTGCTGCATACCCGTTGATGAGGCAACGGCATTTTTGACATACGAAATGATTAACGGCTGCAAAGACAGAAATGTTTTTGTTCCTTATGACGAACTTGAAAACCTCGGCGACCTGTATCTCGGCTTTGACGTTGCACGCAAAAAGCACCTTTCCGTCATTTCGGTTATTGAAAAAATCGGCAATGTGAGATTTTTGCGTTATCAGATTGAAATGCGGAACGTAACTTTCAGAGAGCAAAAAAAGGCTTTGTATTCGTTTTTGGAACTCAAAAATCTGCGGAGAGCCTGCATAGACAAAACGGGTATCGGTGCTAATCTTGCGGAAGATGCCGCACTTGATTACGGAAAAAGCAAGGTCGAGGGTGTTTTATTCACAAATGCCTCAAAAGAAGAAATGGCAACACTTTTTCATATTGCGATTGAGGACAAAAACATAAGAATTGACGAAAACATCAGCCAAGAAGTTATTGAGGACTGGCACTCGATTGAGAAAACGACAACGGCGGCAGGGAACGTAAGACTTGATGCAGACGATTCCGACAACCGCCACGCAGATAACTTTTGGTCGATGTCACTCGCAAATTATGCTGCAGCTTCTAAAAAAGATTTTGAAAAACCTTTTATTTTATCGGGAAACCCCTTTAAAAACAAGGGTTTTGAGCAACAAAGCAAAATGAGGGGTTTGACGGGGCTTTTAAGACGATTGAGGTTCTGAATGATGAATGATACCCGAACCGATTTTTTAAAGAAAATTAAACCGATTTAAACCATTTTTAAAGAGGATTTGAAAACACAACAGAAAAATTACGGAGCTAATATGTTTAACTTTTTCAAAAAAACCAAAAATTTTATAACTTTTTCAAGAACAAAATTATTTTCGGACGAGATTGCAAAACCGCAAGATGCACAGGGCTTTTATAACTTTCTGCAAAAACTTCCGAACCCCGATGTCGTATTGAGGGCAAGCGGTTTGGGTTACAAATCTCTGCGTGATTTGAAATCGAATTATCAGGTCGGAACGTGTATCGAGAGCAGAAAAGCAGGTGTTACATCTAAAAAATGGAAACTTGAAAAGGGCGACAGTTCCGCCAAAGAATACGATTTTTGGACGGAGATTTTCAAATATCTTGACGTTTACAAAATCATTGAGGATATTTTAGAGGCTCCGCTTTTCGGTTTTGCACCGATTACCGTCAGATATGAGGCTGACGGTCAGTACATTCTGCCTGCCGAACTGACGGCAAAACCGCAGGAATGGTTTTATTTTGATGCGGAAACAAATTTTTATTTCAACTCAAAATCAAAAGACAATGACCTTATTGATTTGAAGAACCCGAAAATCTTATTGCCGAGGCACAGGGCAACCTTTTTAAATCCTTACGGCGAATGTCTTTTGAGCCGTTGCTACTGGAATGTAGTTTTTATAAATTCAAGTTTTGATTTTTGGGTGCGTTTCGTTGAAAAATACGGTTCGCCGTTTGCTGTCGGCAAATATGACCGCA
This sequence comes from Candidatus Gastranaerophilales bacterium, assembly GCA_024695865.1. GTDB lineage: Bacteria > Cyanobacteriota > Vampirovibrionia > Gastranaerophilales > Gastranaerophilaceae > RUG841. The sequence continues at coordinate 22,019 of JAILHI010000027.1, read as the reverse complement.
ATATGACGAACGAAGAAAAAGAAACTATGCTCAAAACCCTTATCGATATGATACAAGATTGTGCGGCGGTCATTCCCAATGACAGTACGGTTGAACTTATGGAAGCCGCAGGCAAGTCGGCAAGTGCCGATATTTACAAGGGCTTGATAACCAAGTGCGAAAACAACATAAGCAAGGTTATTTTAGGGCAGACACTTACTACGGACATAGGTTCATCGGGAAGTTACGCAGCGGCAAACACTCATCAGCAGGTAAGAGAAGATTTGATTTTGTCTGACGTTCGGCTTGTTGAAAAGACAATGAACGAGTTTATTTTAAAGGTTCATTCTCTCAACTTCAACGACACATCAGCACCGATTTTCAATATTTATGATGAAGAAGATATCGACCAGAGCCTTGCCGAAAGAGATAACAAAATCAAAACTCTCGGTGTAACCTTTACGAAAGACTACATAAAAAGGGCTTACGGTTTTGAGGACGGCGATTTTGATATGGCGGAACCGTCAGAGCCTGTGAATTTTTCGGACAGTGAAGAACCGAACAAAACGAAAGACGAACAAAACGACTTTGACAAAATGGACGAGTTAATTCCCGAAGATTACGAAAAACTAATCAATCCGCTTCTTATGCCGATTGTTGAACTTTTCAAACAGGAACGTGATGCAGATGTCTGCATGGAAAAAATTGCGGAAATTTATCCGCTTATGAACACAGAGCAGCTTGAGGATATGCTGACAAAGGTTATCTTCTTGGCTGAAATGTTGGGACGGGTGTCAAATGGCTAATGTTATAAACCTTAAAAAAGCCTTTTATATGGAACCCGAAGAAATTGTCAAATACTTTGAAAGCAAAGGTCTGACGACTTCTTTTGACTGGCACGAGGTTTACGAAGATGCACACGCAAGAGCCTTTACCGTTGCCAAAATGACACAGATTGATTTGCTCAAAGACACTCAAAATATGCTTTCAAAGGCAATAAAAGAGGGTTGGAGCGAGGGCAAATTCAAGAAAAACGCAACGGAACTTTTTGCCAAAAACGGCTGGACGGGCTTTAAAGAAGTTACGAACCCGAACGGCGAAAAACAGACGGTTGAACTCGGAACACCCCGAAGAATTAAAAAGATTTTTCAGTGCAATATGCACTCTGCCTATGCCGCAGGACGATACAAAAAGCAGTTGGAAAATGCCGATGTTGCACCGTATCTGCAATATATCTGCGTGCTTGACGGCAAAACAAGACCCGAACACAGAGCAATGCACGGAAAAGTTTTCAGATACGATGATAAGATTTGGAACACAATGTATCCGCCGAATGGCTGGAACTGCAGATGTATTGTAAGACAACTCACGCAAAGCGATGTTGACAGAAAAGGTTTGGAACCCGAAGAATCGAAAGGTCATTTGACGGAATTTACGGAAGTTGTCGGCGGTAAAGAACGGACAAGAACGGCTTATTCTTTTGAAAAAGACGGTCAAAGTTTTAAACTTATTCCCGATGCGGGTTGGAATAACAACACAGGCAAAGCAGCATATCTTGAAGACGTTTTGTTGGATAAAATTGAGGGTATGCCCAAAATTGTTAAAAAACATTTTTATAATGAACTTGGTATAAAAGAAAGTGACTATAAAAAAGAAAAATTGCTTGCAGAAATAAGAAATATGGGTATTTCAATAAAAGATTTGGGAGCAATTGCAAGTTATACTCAAAATTCCAAAATATATAATCAGCCTATTATTAATGCAATAGAAGAAGCAAAGAAAAAAGGCATTAAAATCACAGAAAAAACAGATATAATAAATCTTTTGAGCGGAAAGGATAAAATACTGTCGGAAAGACTGTCAACAGCAATAAAACATGCAGGTCTGACAGATAATATTCTTGTTGTTCAAAGAGGTGAAGGCTACGAAATTCTTAAAGATATTATTGAAAAACTCGACATCTTTGACTTGATGAAAAATCCACAATCTGAAAAAGATATTGAAACAATAGCAGAATCATTAAAAGGAAAAATTGTAATTCAAAATCTTTTTATGTCAGCAAGTTTAAATACCAAAAAAGCAACAGAATATGCAAAAAAAGCAAAAGAACCAAGATTGCACTGGACTATAACGGCAAACAAAGGAGCAAGAGCGATTGATACGAGAAATATATCAAGTAAAAAATGGGAGGAAGAAATATTATTTGACAGAGGACAAAAGTTAGAAATCAGCGAAATAAAATACAACGAAAAGGATAGAATATGGGAAATCGAAGCCTCAGCCTTGACCGAATAATTTACGTTTGCGTTCGTTCATTACGGCTGTTTTGTATGCAAGTCGTTCTTTTACCGTTTTCATTTTGGAAAGGGCAGCCTGATGTTCGGGAGCATCAAAAACATCGCCGACATAAGTGCCGTAAGACTGCAACCACTTATCGTCAGGTAATTCATAATCTGATTTTTGAACATCGGACATATTTAACACCTCTATAATCATTATGACCGATTTTCAGAAAATTTCAAGCCCCCGAAACAAAAAAGGAGAAAAAATTGACAGCAAACCCACAAATAAAAAACAGAATAACAAAATCGGAAGTCCGTTGGTGGACTATTTCAGCCGTTCAATGCTACTTATTAGGCTGTCAGTGTTCAAAGTGCGATATTCCGAGTCTGTTAGAAACGCAATGCCAAATGAAATTGTCAGTTATGGAACTTGTCCGCAAGTTCGGAAAACCGACAGACGAAATGATAAAAGCCGCCAAAGAGGATATGAAAAAGCAAAATGACAGAATATTACTTATACAAAACTAAAAAAAATGACCGTTGGGATTTGATTGCAGACCGTTTTTACGGTGATTGCACAGACTACAAAGATATTATTGCCGCAAATCCGCATATTCCGATAGATACGGTTATAGACGAGGGAATTGATATGCTCATTCCCGTCAAAGAAAAAACAGGACAGACAAACGGCTTGCCGATTTGGAAACAATAAAATGGATTGCCACGCCGACAGGTCGGCTCGCAATGACGGAAAAGCCACGCTAACGCTCGCAATGACAAAAGGTAAACAATGAACGAATTAAAGATACAACAAAACAGAGTTTCAAAACCCGTTTATGAACTGAAATACAACGGTCATAACGTTACGCACGATTTTTCAAAATATCTGCAGGAAATTAATTACACCGACTACGAAAAAGGACAGTCTGACGAACTCACAATAAAACTCAAGGACAATGACAAGTTATTTCAAAACGAATGGTATCTTGAAAAAGGAGCAAAATTAACCTGTCAATTCGGCTTTGAAAACGGCGAAATATTGAACTGCGGAACGTTCACCCTCGATGAAGCAACTTTCGATTTTTCAACTGACGGCGACACCGTTGAAATAAAATCACTCGCAACAACAATAAACAGCCCGTTAAGAACAAAAAACAGCCGATATTTTGAGGGAACACTTCACAAAATCGCAAACGATTTCGGACAAATTCATGGTTTTAAAGTGGTCGGTGATGATGTGAATTTTGATGTCGGCAGACAACACCAATTTGATGAAACCGATTTACACTTTTTGGCAAGAATTTCAAATCAGTTCGGCTACATCTTCAAAATCACAGACGGGCTTTTGACCTTTACAAAGTCCGATTTATTAATTTCGTCAGATTCCGTTCTGACCTTAAAACAATCGGATATAAGAAGTCTGAGCCTGACCGACACACAAAGCAAAATTTATAAAGCCTGCACCGTTCAATACTTCAACCCGAAAACAAAAAAACTCTGCTCTTACACAGAGCGAAGAACGAACGGAACGGACACACTCAAACTGAATTTGAAAGCCAACAACAAAGCGGAAGCAATCAGAATGGCAAAGGCAGGGCTGAATAACGGAAGCAAAGAAGTAAAAGGCAATATAACCTTAAAAAATCCGACAAGCCTTTTTGTCGCAGGACTGAATTTTACAATTAACGGCTTCGGGCGGTTTGACGGCAAATATCACATAACCTCGGCAAGTCATACTTTCGCCGATGAGGGCTGGAACGTATCGGGGGCAATCGAAAAATGTATATAACAGGAAAAATAGCAGTAATAGACAACAAAATGCCGAGAGTCAAAATAGAAGTTGCCGAATATGACAACTTTCTGTCCGGTTGGTTCTTCATTCCGCAAAACTGCACCGTAAAAGACAAGTCTTACAACACAATGGCTCTCAATACTCTCGTTGCCGCCGTCTGCACAGACGATTTGCAGGACGGCTGCATTATCGGTGCTTTATACAATGACGAAGATGTCTGCGTTCTGTCGGACGACAACAAAAAATACATCATTTTTGAGGACGGAACAAAGATTTTATACGACAAAAAAGAAAAAAACCTTTTGATTGATGCAATAAATACAGTAAATTTAAAGGCTGTTCAAACTAACTTTAAAACAGAATTAAATATAAACGGCAATGTAAATGTTACTGGCGACATTAAAGCAACGGGCGACATCACCGACAAAGCCTATTCTATGGCACAAATGCGTGACAAATACGACAGCCACAACCACACGAACGGCAACAACGGAGCAAACACAGGCACACCGATACAAACATTCTAAAGGACAAATAAATGAACATAACAGATTTAAAAACAAAAAATTTTCAGCATAAAAGAAACACTGTCGGCGAAATCGTTACAGACCTTGACGACATTCAGCAATCCTATGAAAACATTTTTGCACTATCAAAAGGCGAAGTTCCGCTTGCCCCGAATTTGGGTGCCGATATCTTGGAAGCAATCGGCAAAAACCCCGATGAAGCAATGCGGATTGTCAAAACCATTGCCTTTAAAGAATTACCGAAACAAGAGCCGAGAGGCGAAATATTATCCGTCAAAAGCTCTTACGATACAAACGGAAAACTAAAAGTAAAAATACATTTCAGAAGTAAAATCACACAAGCAGAAAGGACGGCTTATTTTTATGTCAGATAAACCTGTTTTTATAAATTATGACGTTGAAGCGGAACTCGCAGACTTAAAAGCATATTTCGAGGAGCTTACGGACAAAACTCTTTACCCTGCCCAAATGGAAAACATCTTATTAAATGTTATCGCCTACAAAGCAAGCCTTTTGGTCGAAAAATTTAACGAAGCGGCTCTTTTAAATCTTCCTCAATTCAGCAGATATCCGATTTTAGACTATATCGGCGAAATGTTCAACTGCAAAAGACTTAAAGCCGAAAAAGGAAAAGACACTTTGCAAATCGAACTCTTTGAGGCTATGAATTTCAATATAACAGTTCCCAAAGGGCTTGAAGTTCTGTCAAAAGACGAAAAATACACCTTTGTAACAACGCAGGACGTAACAATTACCGCAGGTCAGACCACCGCAAACGTTGAAATAGAATCACAAACGGCAACGGCAGAGGTCAATAATTACGGCATCGGCGACATTAACATTCTCGTCAAGCCCGAAAGTTACATCAAATCAGTTACAAATCTCGACGGTGTAACAGGCGGTTATGACGAGGAAACAAACGAAAATTACATAAAAAGAATTTTACTCGCCCCCGAAGGCTTTTCCTGTGCCGGAAGTAAAAAAGCATATATTTATCACACTCTCTCGGCTCACGCATCAATTCTTGATGCACAGGCGGACAGCCCCCAACTTCCTGCAACAATTAAAGTCGGCAGCACAACCTCAACGGAATCAAACGGAACAATTACGGGAACAGGCTATTCCGCAACGATTGACTACAAAACGGGAACCTGTGAACTGACCGTTGGAGGAACAACTTACACGATAAAAATTCCGCCGCAAAGCACAGTTTACGTCTATCCGCTCACAGCCTCAAACGTTACACCGCAAACAATTTTAACGGCAGTAGAAAACAAACTGAACGGCGAAGAAATAAACCCGATGTGTGATGTCGTTGTTGCCGTAGCCCCGACAAAAACGGCAAAGGCAATTACCTTAAACGTGTCAATCGAAGCTGATGCGGATTATGAAAAAACTCTCGCACAGGTTACCGCCGCCGCAAACGAATACAAAACGGCTATCCGTAAAAAATTAAAGGCGGAAATTGTACCCTCGCACATTACAACACCTATCGGAAATATTGACGGTGTGTATTCCGTTGACACAGGCTCTCTGACAACCACACAGGCTGATGTCAACGAGTTTTTTGACATCACTTTCACGATTAACGCAACGCAGCGGATTTGAGGAAGGATTAACCCATGAATTTAACTTTTAATCAAATTTTGTCACGAACAGAAAATCTCGAGTATTCAAAAGAATACCGCTACAACGAACAAAACGGCATAGGCACAAAACCCTCAATATCCGCAGGCGGCGAAAATCTGAAACGGTTTCCGCTTACCGTCAAACTTCATTATTCTTTTTGCAACCCGAAAAAAATTATTGAAGAAATTGAACAAAAAGCCTCTGACCGAGAAATTATCAATTATTTTGTGCTTGACGATTATGTCGGCGATTACGTCATTGCAAACTTTAACGTCATTCTTACCCAAACTCTGAAAGATGTCGTTATTTATGCCGAAGTCGGAATTGAACTTTTGGAACAACCGGATAGCATAACCGAGTTTGAAGAACGCACCAAAACCGCTCCGATTGTTGATGATGTGGTTGACGATAACGTCAAAATCATCACCACAAACGGAAAAACTGTCGCCGAAAAACTCAAAGAAAACAGCAACAAATTAAAAACCTTCCTCAAAAATCAAGCCGAAAAAATAAAAGATAACGTGTTTGAAAATGTCATAATCACCGTTCGGACAGGCGATATTAACGGCTTGACCGAACTCGGCACGCAAACTCTCAACCAAATGCAATACGCAATCTTTGACGAAATCAAAGAAACAGGAATTACAAAGGCTCTGCCCGTTGTAAATAAATATATAAATAATATGGGAAATATCCTTGACGAAAATCAAAGAAATATCCTGCAAACAGAACTCTTGAAAATTCCCGAAAGAATTATGCAAAACTCGTTAAGAGGATAAATTAACAAAATCCAAGACATATCGTACATTGACAACTGAATATAAGAGAACAACTGCTATTCTTGACCTGTCATAACCTCCGAAAAAAGACGGCAGGTATTCTGCCGTCTTGCCCTTTTTGGTGGTATGCCCAAAAAATTGGCATACTGAATTTTTATTAATTTTAATCTGAAAATTCAATATCTGAAACTTTCCATATATTACCTTCTTTTTCAAAGGTTCTAATATAGCAATTTTTTCCTTGTTCATTGCAAAAACTTTGTTTAACTCTGTTTTTTGCAATTTTTTCTACAATCAGTTTCTTCGCAGAAACAGGTTTATTCTTGTAGGCATAATATAAAATTTTATAATCAGGCATTTTTATTAATTCTTCACTTTTGGTTTCGTATTCGTCTATAATATTTTGTTTAATCTGTATGGGCAAAGTTTCTTTTAGTTGAGATAACAAAGAGAGTTCTGTCATTGCTATAAAGGCATTTTCTTCTTCTTGTATATCTTTATTTGCTCTTGCTATTCGATTTTCAACAATCCTGTCTATATCATGATATTTTAATGCAAGTTGGCTATCTTGATTTTTTGCGGCAATAGTTAATTGATATGCAGTATATCTCGGGGAAGTATAAAAATTAAACCACATTATTGCGATAACAACGACAAAAATTATTAATATTACTGATAGACCGATTATTAATTTGTTTTTCATTTGTTTCTTCTCCAATTTTAAAGTGCTTTGCTTAAATTTCTGATAACTTTACCGATAATTCTGATTTCAATATCATCATTCGGGTGTTTTATTTCTGTTCCATATTTCGGATTGTCGGATATTATTTCAAGGTCGCCGTTCAGCATTAATCTCAACCGCTTGCAATACCATTCATCATTGATTGTAATTATAAATATGCCGCCGTTGTTATAATCTTTTCGGTTTTCATCAACAAGCAGCAAATCACAATCATAAATCGTTGTTTCCATGCTATCGCCCGAAGCTGTAAATAATTTTAATTTTTTGGGGTCTGACACCTTGAAAATATTATTGATTAAATCAATGCCCAATGTTACGGGTGTAATTTCGGCATTATCATAAATCGATGTTCCTGTTCCGCAGCTCGGTTTTATTCCTATATGCTCTAATGTTATTATTGGTATTAAATGGTTAAATTCTTCGTCCGTTAATGGTTTTGTGCTTTTTAAAGCCTGCTCAACAGGAGAATAAGAAATTTTTGTCAGTTCATTATTTATCAAGTTATTATTGTTATCATAATATTTTGATAAATCTACGTTGAAATATTCTTCCAACTGTTTAAACTGCTGCAACTTAATCGGACTTTTGTCTTTGATTTTTCTGCTGATATTAGGCAGTTTCATACAAAGAGCCTCGCTTAATTCTTTATTTGCGATTCTTTTGTTTGTTAATTTTTGTAAAATACTTCTTATGTCTTCTAAGTGCATTATTTTTACTCTTTGTTATCAAATTTATCTTTTTTATTGCTTTGTTATGATAATTATGATAATATAATTTTATGATAGATAAATAAATTGAGCATGAGCATGAAAACACATTTTAATAAAAATTTCAATAGCAAAAACAAAAATATCGAAAGAAAAGCATATATTATTTATCACTTAACGATAAATGATATTACTCAAAAACAAATTGCTGACGAAATGGGAATTAGCATACAGGCGATTAATCAATTTATTTTAGGCAGAATTGTCAGCCGTAATATCAGTCAATGGTTTCTTGATAACCTCAACATCGAGGTGTAAGCATAATGGAAAGAATAACTTTATTGTTAGCAAAAGACGAAAAAAAGAAGTTCAGAATCAGGACGATTGAAACTAATACTGATATGTCTAATCTTTTGGAACGATTTGTTATTGAATTTAATAAAAATCCTCAAAAAATGATTAAGGCTTTGGGGGGTATTGAATGACCGCCAAAGTTAAGCAAGTTTTAAACAGTTATATAAAAATAAAAGAACTCGCAAATTTTTCAAATATATCGTTGCGTTCACTTCAAAGATACTGTTCTGCTAATAAATATCAATATCGCATAGTCAACGGCAACGGCGGAAAGCAATACGAAATTCTTGTATCGTCACTTGAACCCGAATTGCAACAAAAAATTATTTCTCAATCATCAAACACACAATTAAACACAACTGCATGTGTTTTCTCGGGAGCGACAACGACGACTCTTGCTCCCGTTCCCATTCAAAATAATTTTGCCGTTGCAAATATCGATAGCAATGTTATTAAAAACACTCTTGCAACATTCGGACTTGATAAAGTCCGTAATAACAATTTTGCGATACCTTATGAAGCCCGTAAAAAAGCACTTTTCAAAGTTGATGTACTTAAAAAATGGGAAGAACATCGGGAAGTTTACGGCAAAAAGAATAAACTCAAAGCCGATAAAGATTTTGAAGAACTCTTTAACAGCGGTTTGATTTCCAAAAAATTATTAAAAGAAGTCGGTCAAATTTCTATCAAATCAATTTATCGTTGGGCAAAAGAATATAAAGAATCAAACAATAATTATGTCGCTCTTGTGAACGGCTACAATTACGGTTCCGAAACGCATTTAATAACATACTTGTCCGACATTGAAAAATTTATGCTGCTTAAATTTATGCTGCACCAAAACAAATATTCTCTCGGTAAAGCATACGAATTGATTAAAATTGAATTACAAAAACTCGGTTACAGAGATTTGTCGGGCATTAGTGCATATCGCCGTTTGTGGAATTACCTTTGCAAAAATTATTCGGATATGATTACCTTTGCAAGAGAGGGCAAAAAAGCGGCTCTTGATAAAACCTTGCCCTGTATTTTAAGAGAAAGACCGAAAAATGTCGGCGATGCGTTGGTCGGTGACGGTCACGTTTTAGATTTTATGGTTAAAAATCCGCTTACGGGCAAACCTGTCAGAGCGACTATTGTCGGCTTTTTAGATTGGCGAAGCTGGGAATTTTGCGGCTACGAAATTATGGTGTCCGAAAACACGCAAAGCATTGCAAGTGCATTAAGAAATTCGATTATTCACCTCGGCAAAATGCCTAAAGTGGTTTACATTGATAACGGTAAAGCCTTTAAGAACAAAGCCTTTAACGGCATAAAAGCCGATTTTGCGGAAGAAGGTATTGCAGGCATTTATGAAAAACTCGGCATAAAAGTTCAATATTCAAAACCTTACAACGGCAGAGAAAAAGTCATTGAAAGATTTTGGAAAGAATTAACAAGCTCTTTGGCTAAACTTATGCCGTCTTACATCGGAAACAATATCGAAAATCAGCCTGCGGCAACAAAACGAAACGAACAATATCACAAAAATTTGCAGGGTGATTATGTTCCGACTATTGAAGAAACAAAGGCAATTATTGAAACTTGGCTCAATAACGTTTACAGGCAGAGAATTGATAAAGATACAAAATTAACTATTGCCGAATTTTTCAGCCAAAACAAAGGCAAAGGTGTCAATACCGATTTACTTGACGATTTGCTTATGGCTTCAACCGAAAGAAAAATCGGAAGAAACGGCATCAGATTATTTAATGAATTGTATTACTCACCTGCCTTAACAGGTTTAAATATGTCAGTTATAGCAAAATACAATATGTTTGATTTGTCTTACATCAAAGTTTATTCGGCAGACGGTGAATATATTTGCAGAGCAGAAAAACAAATATCCGTTAATCCTCTTGCAATGCACCTCGGAACTGCTAAAGATTTGCAGGAATTACGCACAAAGCAAAAGCAAATGAAAAAGATTGAAAAAAACCGTTTGGCACCGATAAAAACAACTCTTTCGGAATTGTACGGAAGCTATAAAAAACGGAAAGCAGATGTAAAACCGCAGGCAAATTATATTATCAACCAATCGGAAGAATATCAAATCACCTGTTACGAAAACATGAATATCAATATCGGCTAATCATATATTAAAGGAGGAAATTATGACAGTAGCGGAAAAATTAAAGACCCGTATTCAAGAGGGGGAATTTAACCAAAAAGAAGTCGCAAGACTTTTGGACGTGTCGGAAACTACATTAAGTCTGTATTTAAACGGCACTTACAGAGGAAATTCCAAAAACATCGACAAAAAAGTCGAAAAATTTTTACTTAATGCTGACGAAAAAAAGGTTTATGAAGTTCACAAAATTAAGTTAGATTTTGTGCAGACAACAGTCGCAAAAAGAGTTTATAACATTGCAAAAATGTGTCAGTTTAACGGTGAAATAGGGGTATGTTTCGGTCGTTCGGGTTTCGGCAAAACAACAGCCTGCAAACAATATGCGGAAGATAATTACGGTGTTTTTTGGCTTGACCCCGATGAGAAATCATCAAAGAACGATATTATAAGACTTTTAAGCCATTTGCTCGGAATTAACGAAGATTATGTTGTTAGGGCAGTTCCTTTGATTGTTAATAAATTAAATAACAGTAATTATCTTATTATTGTTGACGAAGCCGAAAATCTTAAATCACCTGTTTTCCGTCTTTTACGAAAAATTCACGACAGATGCAATTTTACTTTCGGACTTTTATTTGTCGGAACGGAAAGACTTTATTACAACCTCGCAAGAATGAAGGGCGAATTTGAATATTTAACAAATCGTATTTCTTGTGTCGAAAATTTACAGGCATTAAAAGAAACAGATATTAAGGCTCTTGCCGAACAGGTTTTCGCAAATATCGATGAAAAATGTCTGAAAACATTTAAAGAAGTTTCTCACTCAAACGCAAGAGAACTATTCAATCTGCTTAAAAGAACAAAAGATTTAATTAATTCCGGTAAACCTTTAACACCGCAAACAATTCATGCAGCATCAACATTTTTAATCGGGGGTAATTATTAATGATTTTGGCGAGAAAAACAACAAAATTATCTTGTGGTTATAAGCTGTTAGAAATAATCCAAACTAATCGAATAAAAGGTTCTACAATCTATTTTTATTCGATTGAAATTACAGCAAAAAATTATTTGGAAGCTCCTATTGATGTAAAAATCAGCCAAGAGAAAGCGGAAGAAATCATCAAGAAATGGAGGGCAAAATAATGACTTTGTTATCTTCACCCAAACAAAGACAAAGACTCGGTTATTTCCGTAAATTATGTAATCTTTCGGAAGAACTTTACAGAGAATTACTTGAACAATTCGGGGTTGAAACTTCCAAAGACCTGACTTCACAACAAATAGAAGAATTGACTTCAAGACTTCGTAAAAATGCAGAGGCAAGAGGCTTATATAAGCCGAAACCGTCATTCATTAAATATAAATATAATAATCTTGCTGACAGAGAAGGAATGGCAACCCCTGCTCAACTTCGCAAAATTGACGTTATGTGGAAGAACGTTTCAAGACAAACAAATGACTTTGACAGAGAAAAAGCATTACAGGTAATGATTAAAAAGATAACAGGTAAAGACAATATTAAATTTCTGACTTGTGTCGATGTGAGAAAAGTCATTAAGGCATTTGAAAATATGTAGAAATATAAGGAGGATTAAATGATAAAAAAAGTATTTGTTAAAAACCCGATAGACATTTTTATTCTTGGTCACAGAGAATCATTAAAAAACGCAATGGCAAAAGGATTTGAACTGCTCGGACAAGGTAATGTGTACGGCTACGAAGAACAGGAAAAACAGAGAATATATCACGAAGGTGCAATTAAAGCTCTTGAAAACATAAAGATATTTACTAATTAGAAAGGACAAAATTATGGCAAAGAAAGCAGACAGTATTTACACAAGTTGGGAAGAAGTTAATGCCGCAATGAAAGAACTCGGCGAATTAAACGTCAAAAAACAAAAATTAGAAGGCGAACAAACCGAAAAAATCAACAAAATAAAAGCCGAAACGTTAGCCAAAGCAGGTGCGATTAAAACTCAAATTGCCGAAATTGAAAAAAACATCGAAAGATTTGCGATGCAGAACAAATCGGAATTTTTAAAGACAAGAACCAAAAAATTAACCTTTGGCACTGTGTCATTCAGACTTGTAGAATCGGTAGTATGCAACTGCAAAGAGGAAGCACTTAAAGCATTAAAAGCTCTAAATCTCGATTTTTTAATTCGTTCCAAAGAGGATTTAGACAAGGACGAGTGCCTTAAATATGCAAAATCTGACGAAAAATTGTTATTAAAAGCAGGTATTTCAATCAAAGCCGAAGATAAAGTTAAAATTGAACCGGATTTTGTTAAATTAATGGCAAATCAATAATCAGACAGTCCGAAACGTGCATTAATTGCACGTCTTACCGTAATGCGGTAACTGATGAGGACAACAAAAACATAAATAGCGGAGGATTTATGGCAGATAACGATAATATTATTGAATGTGACGGTTTTCATATTGAACGGGAAACAATTACGGAAGACGATATGCCCAACGAAATTTTGAAAGAAATTTACGGAATATGCGGCAGAGATGTTGCTATTTCGCTGTGTCAATATCAAAGAGGTGTTACAATTAATGTTCCTGCCCAACCTTGGAATAAAATTCGCAATAGAATTTTGACAGAATTTTTTGACGGAACAACGGCATCATTGAGAATTATTGCGAGAAAATTCGGACTTGCCGAAGCTCGGGTCAGAGAAATTTTAAAAGAAGGTAAAATTGACGTTCCGGACGAAAGACAAATGGGTTTGTTTGATAATGTTTAATAAACAAATTATATCTTCCGGCAAAAGTGATGAATGTTATACTTACAGATATGCTGTTGAACCATTGTTGCAATTTTTGGAACCTTTTAAAGATAAAATAATTTGGTGTCCTTTTGATGATGAAAACAGCGAATTTGTAAAAGTGTTTACGGAAAACGGCTTTAAGGTCGTTTTTTCGCATATAAAATACGGACAAAATTTTTATAATTATGAACCGCAAAAATGGGATATAATAATATCCAATCCGCCGTTTACGGGCAAAAAACATATATTTGAACGGGCTTTGAGCTTTAATAAACCGTTTGCCTTGCTTATGACACTTGATTGGCTTAATGATTCCGCCCCGAAGAAATTATTTAAAGATAAGGACTTGCAATTACTGATGTTTGAAAAAAGAATGGAATTTAAAAGAATGTCAAAAATAAGAGCAATTACCTTTTCGACAGCATATTATTGTTGGAATTTTCTGCCTAAACAAATTATAATTTCTGATTTTGACACAAACCAAATTAAACTTGATTTTTCTAACAATGATAAACTTTAATTTTATAATTTTAATTACAAAAATATATCGTTTAACATTATTTTTAAATTAAAAATACACCGATTTTTAGTTCCGACCTTTGTCGCACCTTTGCAACACCTTTAAAAAATAATTTTATTAGAAATATCCTTAAAAACTTTATTATTATTGAGTTTCGTTTTTTGTCGCACCTTTTTGATTGTCGCACCTTTTTTGTCGCACCTTTACTACCAAAAAAGTAAAATCGGCTCAAATGTAAATGCCGTTTAAATATCGATTGTAAGGGCATTTAAACCGCATTTAAAAGCAGGAAAATGAATAGTAGTAAATTGGTACTTTTGATATTTTTTCTCAAACTTTAAAAACCGCCGCAACCTCAATGCTAATGCCGAACACCGCACTATTATATTCTTCTCAAAGTATCAATTATTTTATAAAAAATAATTTACAAACGGAAAATTCGGCAATATCAGCATTTTCGGCAGATATTACTTTGGGAAAATTAATCTTCATCGTCAAAACCTGCATTCAAATCGGTTACGGCAAATTCTTCAAAATAAGTCTTTAAGGTCTTTTCGTCCATTACGACTCTGTGTGACTGATTCCACGGATTTGTAACCTTAAACATTCTCTTGCCGTTTTCATCATCAAAAGGAAGAATTTTGTATGCATGCTGTGAATAAATACTGTAACTCTTATTCTGTTCCTGTTCAACTCTGCCCGATTTGTTATCCACTGTTTCGGAAGCATCATAAGTGATAGCAGAAATCAGATAATCATTCGGATTTTCGGCAAAAAGCGCTTCATCAATATATTCATCGTCCATGCCGATTTCATAACTTTCAGAATCAAAACCGAAATCCTGCGTTACAACATCACAATCGCCGCCCAAACCTATGTAATAGTTTGAAACAGTCTGGCAGTTTGAATTGATTTTTTCAACTTCCTCCATCATCGGAAGTCCGTCTTTACCGATAACAAATTCGCCGCAATCATCAATAATAAACGCTTTTGTGTGATTAGGGTCGGACATTATTGCCTCAACCTCTGCCTTTGCAGCTTCATAACCGTCTATTTTATTTTGAAGATTTGCGATTTTTTTAATGGTCTTTGCATCCTGAGCCTTGCCCGACAAATTATCAAGTTTTTCTTCAAGAACTTCTATTTCTTCATCGACATAATCCTGATAATCGTTGAATTTTTGAGTTTCAATCTGATAACCATACATGTGTTCCAATAATTTCATGCCGTCAGGGCCGCTTGTGTACATTTCTTTATTGAAATTCTTCGGCAATTCACCGTTTTCACATTTTACGGGATTACTTCCGTCGGGAAGATGCACTATCACATCGTTTCCGTCCTGTGTGAAACAACTGTAAACACTCGCTCTTGTCGTCGGATTTTCCATTATAGAATTAACGGAAGAAAGGAAGAAGCAATCACCGTTATTATTCTGACAAGCCGCAAATCTTTCTACGGGCGGGAAAAGTTTTAAATACGTATCAGCGTCCATCTCAAGTTTTTCAGAAGAACCTTCAGCCGTTTTGACATAAATCATGTTTTTGCCTGCAACTCTGAAAACATCACCGACTTTTGCCGCTTTTTCACCTGCTTTTTGAGTCTTGCTTTCAGGCAAAAAAGCATCTTTTACGGACATACCCTGTTCAACGACTTTCTTCTGATAAGTGTCTAAATCGTCCTTAACAAGTTCGCTCATTGTTCCGTGTTCGCAAAGCGCCTGCGTAACCGTCGGCGTAACTTTTCCGTCATTGATGAGTCCGATTAAGCGCTTCATATAATCGGCTTCTTCGCCGCCTTTTTTAATGACGGCAGCAAGATTTCTTCTGTCCTCGGGGCGCATATCTTTTGCAAAAGATAATTGGTCAACAAAAGCCTTTGAATCATCTTTCGTTTTTCCCGCACCGAAATTTTGAGAAGTCTTTATTCCGTAAACAGCAACAGCGAGAGAACCTGAAACTTTTGCCTTTTCGGACAAATTATCTTTGTTCTCTGAAACGGATATTGCCGAAGAACTTTCAGTATTCTTCGGCTTATCTGTTTTATTAAAAATTATGCTGTTGTTTATTCCTATATTCATTCTTTATGCTGCTCTTTTTTTAGAGTTTTGTTCTTCGGAATCATTTACTTGTGTAATTGCAAAATCCTGGAAGAAAGATTTTACGTGATCCATATCCATAATTACGGCATGTGACTGGTTCCATGGGTTTGTTACTTTGAACATTCTTTTGCCGTTTTTATCATCGAACGGTAATACTTTGTATGCGTGTGATGAATAGATGCTGTAAGTTTCGTCCTGAGGATTTTCCATACCTTCACCTTCGGGATATGTACCTGCCGTGATGATATAATCATAAGGATTTTTTGCTAATAATGCTTTATCGATTTCTTTATCATCTTCGCCAACCATATATGATTTTGATTCAAAGCCGAAGTTGCTTGTTGCTTCGTCCATATAGCCGCCTAAACCGCCTGTGTAGTAATCTGTCGGAGATTGATATTCATTGTCAACCTTGCTGACATCTTCTGTCATAGGGCCGAATTTACCGATGATGAATTCGCCGTAATCGTCTGTAAGAATTAATAATTCGTGATTGGGGTCTTTCATTGCTTCATCAACTTTTGCCTGACCTGCCTGCCAATTTGCAATTCTTTGATTAATTTCTTTTTTCTTTTTGATAGTCAAAGCATCTTTCGGGTTTTTCTTTTCCCATTTAGCAAGATCTTTGTTCATTTTTTTATATTCTTTGTTAACAACATCGGTGTATTTGTCGTAAGTTTGTTTTTCCATTTCAACACCGTAAGCCTTTTCAAGCATTTTCATTCCCAAAGGGCCTTCGGTGAATTTTTCCATATCCGTTTTTGCGGGCATTTTGCCGTCAACAAATCTTGTTTCGGTTTTAGCATCGGGCAAAGAAACAACTACATCTTTACCGTCCTGTTTGAAACAACCGTAAACTGTTGAACGAGTATAGGGGTTTTCCATAATTGAGTTAATTGATGATAATAAGTAGCAATCGCCGTTACCGCCCTGGCATGCAGCAAATCTTTCAACGGGCGGATACAATTTTAAGAAAGTATCAGCATCCATTTCCAACTGTTTTGATGATTCATCATCGGCTTTTACAAAGATTTTTTCCTGTCCTGCTACTCTGAAAACATCACCGACCGGTGTAACCTTATCTGCTTCGGCTTTTGTTGCAAATTCGGGAACAAAAGCATCTTTAACAGACATACCCTGTCCTTTTACTTTGTCATAATAAGTATCAATATCCTTTTTTGCATAATCGCTCATGATACCATGTTTGCAAAGTGTTGCGGTTGCCATAGGTGTAACCATATTTTTGCAGACCATGTGAATCATTTTTTTCATGTAATCAGTTTCTTCGTCTTTTTTTCTGATTACGTTAGCCAAATTTCTTCTGTCATCGGGAGACAAATCCTGTGCGAAAGGAAGGCTGTTAACCCATTGAGTAGATTCATCGCCGCCTTTTTTCTTGCCGCCGAAATTATGCTGAACACCAAATACAACCTGAGCCAATTGAGGACTTACTTTTGCCTTCGGCAACTCTTGCGGTGCCTGCGGTGCTATTGTATTGGTTAAATAAGAATTATCTTCTCTTTTCTTAATCGGCTGAATTGCCTGAACACCATACACACCAGCATTAAAATTAATCATGTTATTACCTTACTTTCACACTACTTACTCTTGCATTAAAGCAACTGAAAAAAAAATGTTGCTAAATTTGCCAAAATTCATTACATTTTTCGTAACATTTGTTACATTAACGCAGGCAAAAATTATGATACCCTAAAATTTTATCTTTTACGCTGCTTCGTTTTCGGTTTTTTCCGATTGCAATTTATTTATTATTGTATTGGGAATTAAATCCTGAACAGAAAAAGAATTGTGAACTTTCGCAACTCCGACAATTCCAAAGAAATCACTCAAGTGCTCAAAATCCATAACGACGGTTTGCGACTGGTTCCACGGATTTGTTACTCTGAACATTCTCTTTCCGTGTTCATTATCAAACGGCTGAATTGTGTAGGAATGTCTTGGACTGATGCTGTAAGTTTCTTCCATATATTCCGCATTACTTCCCAATTTTCTCAGGAGTGTGGAGGCGGTAATGATATAATCTTCAGGATGTTTTGAAAATAATGCTTTTTTAACATCTCTGTCACATTTTCCCGAAATTTCCATTCTGTAATTTTTTGAGGAGAAGCCGAAATCGTGAGCGGCAATATCCATACGTCCGCCTGTACCGCCCGTGTAATAATCTGCAGGACATTTGTAATCTCTGTCAACATAACGGATATCATCCGTCACGGGACCGTATTTACCTGTCATTAATTCACCATAG
Organism: Candidatus Gastranaerophilales bacterium; assembly: GCA_024695865.1. Classification (GTDB taxonomy): domain Bacteria; phylum Cyanobacteriota; class Vampirovibrionia; order Gastranaerophilales; family Gastranaerophilaceae; genus RUG841. Next base: position 3,454 of record JAILHI010000027.1, on the reverse strand, counting down.
TCATCTCTGAGAATTACCAAGGTGTGATTGGGGTCCTTCATTGCTTCGTCAACTTCTGCCTTACCTTTTTCCCAGTTTTCTATTCTCTTTTCAGCATTACATTTCATTTTGAATACAAAAATATCGTTCTGATTCTTTCTGCTCCATTGAGCAAGTTCTTTTTTCATTTCGGCCAATTTCTTATTTACAGTTTTGGTATATTGGTCGTAAAGTTCACGTTCGGTTTCAACACCGTAAGCCCTTTCAATCATTTTCATGCCGAGAGGACCGTTAGAAAATTTTGTCATGTCTGTATTATCAGGCATTTTTACTTCATCAAATTTTGTTTCTGACTTACCTTTCGGTATTTTTACCGTTACACCGTTGCCGTTCTGTTCAAAACAACCGTATAAAGTTGCTCTTGTATAAGGGTTTGCCATAATGGAGTTAACGGTTGCAAGCAGATAGCAATCACCGTTGCCACCCTGACAGGCAGAAAATCTCTCTACGGGCGGATATAATTTCAAATATGTATCCGCATCCATTTTTAACCGGGTTGACTTTTTGTCGTCGGACTTAACAAAAATTCTTTCCTGACCTGCTACTCTGAAAACATCACCTGCGGGAAGAACTTTTTCGGCTTCCTCTTTTGTTGCAAATTCCGGAACAAAAGCGTCTTTAACAGACATTCCCTGTTTTTCTACTTTATCAAAATATGTATCAATATCTTTTTTTGCAAAATCGCTCATAACACCACGGTTGCAAAGTGCTGCCGTCGCCATAGGTGTCACCATATCGTTGCTTACAAGGTGAATCATTTTCTTCATGTAATCAGATTCTTCGTCATTTCTTCTGATTACATTTGCAAGATTTCTTCTGTCTACGGGAGCGAGTTGTTTTGCAAAAGGTAAGTTGTTAACCCATTGAGATGCCTTGTCGCCATTTTGATTTGCACCGAAATTACGGCGGACTCCAAATACAACCTGCGCCAAATCGGGGCTGACTTTTGCCTTTTGCATTTCCTGCGGTGCCTGCGGCGTTATCAGGTTGGTAAGATATGAATTATTTTCTCTTTTTTTAATCGGCTGAACTGCCTTAATATCTGAGATAGCCGTATTAAAATTAATCACGCTTAAACCTTACTTTCACATCACTTACGTTGGCATTAAGTAAACTGAAACATGAATATTGCTTAAAACCCGAAAAATTATTACTTTTTTCGTAACATTTGTTACATAATCACATTTTTAAAACAAAAATTTTCCGATTTCTGAACATTTTTGCAGATATTTTAAAAATTTTTCAACTCAAAATATATTTTTGTCGATAAATTTTGGTCAAATATTGCGTTTTATAAAGCATTACTTAATATAAATTAATTAATTTTTGTAAACTTGCAACATTCGTTACAAAACAAAGAAAAAGGTAAGCAAATCTCAATATCCTTACAAACAAAGGGTTTTACCTCGCCATCAACCCCGGAATGTTAACAAAATTTACATAAATTTTTCCGATTTTAAAACTCATTTTAACGTTTCTTAACAAAAGGGTTGAAATTTGTATATAAATTTGATATATTGAATATATACGAAATTGATATTTTAATCCCTAATTTTATTGTCTGAGTTAATTACATATCAAAACGACCCGACCGACAGGTTTAATTGTTATGCCCTGTTGTGTTTATTGAGGTCTGTTTGTCCTGCCGTTATTGTCTTAACGGTCAATTTTCGCATAAATAGTGAGTAAAAATATATAAGGAGAGTAGAATGATGAATTTGACGGAACATGTTGAAAACTTAACCAACGGCGGCGATTTTAATTTGGGTTCGTACGTATCAAAAGTTAACAAATACCCGAATTTGTCCGCAGAAGAAGAAAAAACTATCGCAAAACTCTGTAAAGACGGCTCGGTTGAAGCAAAATCAATTCTTATCCAATCCAATCTCAAACTTGTTGTTACACTCGCAAAGAAAATGCTGCATGCAGGTAACTTAACAATGGCAGATTTAATTCAGGAGGGCAACATAGGACTTATGACTGCCGTCGACAAATTCAACTACAAATTAGGCTACCGTTTTGCAACTTACGCATCATGGTGGATTAAACAGGCTATGTTCAAAGCAATTTCCGAACAGTCGCACGCCATGAAAATCCCCGTTTACGTACAGGAAACCATTTCAAAATACAGCAAAGTAAAATCGGAAATGGAAAAAATTGCTAACGACACCGTATCCACTGAAAAAGTAGCAAAGAAAATGAACATGGACGCAGAAAAAATCAATTTATACTTAAATGCTTTCTGCAAAATGATGTCATTAGACGGCGAATTTGAAGCAAACGGACAAAACGGACTCTCACTCGGCGACGTTATCGAGGACAAAAACGCTTCTGCGCAAAAAGATGCGGAATATAACAATTTGACGAAAGATATTAATTCTTTGCTTGATACGTTAAAAGAAAGAGAAAGTTTTGTAATCAAAAAACGTTTCGGGCTTTGCGACGAACAAAGACAAACTCTTGAAGAAATCGGCAACATTTTCGGTGTTACAAAAGAATGTATCAGACAAACCGAAGCAAGAGCACTTAAAAAACTGAAAAACAACGGACTCTCCGAAGATTTGTTCTGCTCATACGTAAGTTAAAATGCAGGGTGACAAATTATTGTTTCTGAAAGGGATTGCCACAAAATGCTGATGCATTTTTCATAATAACGACTAACGTCTTTGCGAGGAACGAGCGAGCAGAGGCTGAAGGGCTTGCGAGGAGCAAGACCGTAACGCCGTTTATTGCGAGCGAAGTGAAATTGATTTTGACGAAGCAATCCCTGAAAAAGATTGCCACGTCGGGCAAAACAGCCCTCCTCGCAACAACAATATCTAATGTCATTCTGAGGGCAATGCCCGAAGAATCCAGCCGAATAAAATCTTATTATTGGTGCAAACATTTTATTTTGTGCACCATACCTGCTGTTTCAACATTTCAATGGTTGAAACAATATCTGCCTATTTATTGTAAAAAAGTGGGTGTAAAAAACGCATATTAATACAAAAAAGTCCATAGAAAAAAGTAAATTATTTTACAAAAGTCCCTCGAAAAAATGAAAAATTTCACAAAATCATTATAAATATTAGTTTTATATAAATCTAATTTGTAAATTCAATTTTATATAATTTTTGCCGTTTTCTTGATATATATACCCAAAGTCATATCTTGAAGCACTCGGAGTATCAAATCTCGTGTTTTTAAATAAATACTTTTGAAATTCATTATGATTATAGACGTGGTAACATAAAACTTCGCCGTCTTCTCTCACAATTATATATCCGCCTGTGGCTTGATAGGTTCCTGTCCAAACGGTTGCGGGTGTCATACCGAGAGCAATATCGGTTAAAAAGTTTTTCATCTTATGTTCATAATAAAGATGCGGTAATTTTGTATTCAAGTTACATGGGTTATTTTTTCGCACTAATGG
>JAILHI010000024.1 GCA_024695865.1 Candidatus Gastranaerophilales bacterium | reverse complement strand
TGTTTTTTGCTACATATTTATGCAATAGCATATATGGTCTTTCCATTATTAAAAATGGTATATATTATTGAAAAATACTTACATATTGAAAATTTGGCGGAAGATTTTTCTTGGCATTTGTTTATATTTGGTTTTCCAATTATTTCAATATTAGTAAAAATATTGATATTTCCAATTTTATACAAAATTAAATTCTTTAGTAATATAAAAGACTTTTTGGAAAGATTTGCAACCGATAAAATTTTCTTAATCAAAGTATTATCTTCAATTTTAATTTTTGATATTATTGTGTATCTGCTTACGACATTTTTTTTAGACAGTAATCATTATTGGCGTTACACAGAAAATCTAAAAATAAATTTACCTTTCTATTTGTGGGCATTTTTCGGTGTATTGCCGTGTTATCTCTCATTTCTGCTTTGGTATAAATGGACTCACCGAAAAAAACATTCTGAAAATTTTAATGAGTAGAAAGTAGGGTGCAAAAAGATTTTTAAATCGTTTGCACCGAAAAAAGATTGCCACGAGGCTAAAGCCTCTCGCAATGACGTAAAATTTGCAAATTAAAATCTGTAAAAAAACATTTTATACAAGTCCTGTTTTGACGTGGTTGCCCTGTATTATAAAAATACAGGAGGAAAAGTTATGGCGGAAAACAAATCAGTTGTTATTATTGAGGCAGACGAAAATTCCGTTACCGAGCAGATAATCGCAGAGATTTACGATGCTGTTTCAAAACGGCTTGCTGTTATTTTAAATTTGAATTATTTAGAAAATATCGACAAAGAAGAAAAAATCTTCAGATTTATGAAAGACAATTACGGGGACAGAGTCAGACAAATTGCCGAACACGTTTACGTTATTGCCGTCAGGGAAGACCGTCTTATCGCAATCGGGGATATTCATGCGGAAATTGACAAACTGAACAATCTGCTTGAAAAACTTGCGCCGACGGAAAACGACAAACTTGTCTTTCTCGGGGATTACATAGACAGAGGGCAGGATTCCGTTGCCGTTGTGGAAAGGCTTTTGGAACTTCAAAAGCAGACAAACTGCATTTTTCTGAAAGGCAACCACGAACAAATGTTTTTAGATGCACTGAAAACAATGTCCGACGAAGCGGTTGCAAAATGTGTTATCAATGGCGGTGCGGAAACTTTAAAAGATTATCTGCAAATGAAAAAAGACGATATTGAAAAATTTAAAAGGCATATTAAATTTTTTAAGTCGCTGAAACTTTATTACATGACAGAAAAATATTTCTTTGTTCATGCGGGTTTATGTCCGATGAAAAATATGATAGAGCAGGAAGAAGACGATTTTTTATGGCTGAGAGACAATTTTGTCGAAAATTCCGTTCAGATTCAGCAAAAGGTAATTTTCGGACACACTGTTTTTGACTCGCCCTACATTGAGGACGACAAAATCGGTATAAATACAGGCTGCGGAATAGTTGATGAAGCACCTCTTACGGCTTACATCTGCAACGAAAATAAATTTATTCAAAGCGATTAAGTATATCCTTATCTGACACACCTGTCTGTTACTATAAAAATATAAATAAAAAAGGAGTATAAAAATGAAAGAAAATTTTGCAGCAAAAAATGAAATTTATAAGCCGAAAATTAAAATTATCGGTGTGGGCGGCTGCGGAACAAATGCCGTAAACGAAATAACTGCAAGAGGCATCGGCAATGTTGACTTATTCGTTATTGATTCCGATAAGAATAGTTTAGAATCATCTTTGCTTGATACAAAATACAAAATTCAAATCGGTGAAAAACTTACAAACGGGCTTGGAACAGGCGGAAATCCGAATATCGGAGAAAGTGCAGCAGAAGAAAGTATTGAAGAAATCAGAAAAATTGTTAACGGTACAGATATTTTATTAATAATAAACGGTGTCGCAGGCGGCTCGGCGGGAGCCGTTCCCGTTATTACAAAACTCGCAAAAGAGCAGGGTGCAGTAAATATTGTTTTTGCCGTTACCCCTGTACATTTTGAGGGAAAAAGAAAAAATGAGAATGGCGAAAAAGCCCTGCAAAAATTTATGGAAAAAGAAAACTGCATTGACTCAATTATCAACGCTTCAAACGAAAGATTTACAGAACTTGCAGACAGACAATCAACATTAAACGATGTTTTTAATATGGTAAACAAAAAAACCGCAGAATGTATTGAAAACTTTGCTGATATTTTTACGGACGAAAAAGGTCTTGTTCAAATATCCTTTAAAGATTTTAAAGAATTTATAACAAATGCCGGTTTTACGGGTATCGGAACAAGTCAAATGTGTCCGTTTGACAAACAACAAGATGCAACCGAAGAAGTTATGAATCATCCGTTAATAAAAGGCTCCTTTGAAAGTGCAGAAAAAGTCATCATCAGTATTAAAGGCGGAAGTGACTTAACACTTAATTTCGTTCATGAAATTACAAAAGAAATAACAGATAAAATTGATGAAAATGCAGAAGTTATGCTGAGTGTTCAGATAACGCTTCTCGGCAAATTTCTTAATCAGTTTGTAATCACGGTAATAACTGCGTAAAAGGAGTAAAGTATGTATATCAAAAAAATTATTATACACAATTTTAAATCTATCGAAAATAATGAAATAATCCCCTTTTACAAAGGGTTAACCATCATAACGGGCGCAAACGGCAGCGGAAAAACAAACATTATTGATGCCGTCAGGTTTGTGCTGAACAACAACGGGTTCAAACGCTTAACGTCAAAACAAAAGGAAGGCTTATTATTCTCGGGGAAAAACGAATGTTCTGTCGCAATATCCTGCGATTATGATGGAAAAAATGTTTCACTGATGCGAAGAATGACAAAAAACAAAAGCGGACTTTTCAGTTTCAGATATTATCTGAACGGCATAAATGTAAACGTTGAAGGTTATAAAAATATTATTAATGAACTGAAATTAAATGAAATTGTCGAAAACAAACAAATCAACACAAAACAGTTTGTTCACAACCTTAAAACTTCACAGATTTACATTGCCGACAACATTAATTCCAGTTTAAGCGAGAATGAAAATGTGCTTGTCGCAAATTTTCTAAACAAAAAGGCAAAAAATAAACAAATAATTTTAGTCAGCATGAACAAAGAAATTGTCTCAAAAGCAAACTCTGTAATAGAAATGCCGATAAAACATAAAGAAGACAAACTGAAATCAATGGCATTTTCAATAAATGGCAATGCTATTACTCTTGAAAATTGGAGTCTTGCATAAATTTTTTATCCCGCAAGTCTTATTTTGACTTATCGGTATTTTATTACATATAATAGTAGGTAGGGTGCAAAAAGGAACGTTTGCACCGAAAAGGATTGCCACGTCGGGCAATTCTTGCCCTCCTCGCAATGACGGCATACTTTTTTGCGAGCGAAATCTCTTACCGCCCTCGCAATAAACGTGCCTACGTAAACACTTCCGCCGTTTCATCACCGCCGTACGTGTTTACTTCGCACTCTGCTCGGGCGGCGCTGTCTTGGATTTTGA
>JAILHI010000067.1 GCA_024695865.1 Candidatus Gastranaerophilales bacterium | reverse complement strand
GTTTGCTATATCAAATGTACCGCCGTTTAAATGCAAATCAGTATTTACTATTTCTACGGCTGCCGCATTATCAAGTTTCAGGCTGCCGCCGTTTAAAGTAAGATTTGTATTTGCCAAAGATGCAGCAGCAGTATCATTAAGGGTTAAAGTACCGCCATTGACATTCAACGCATTGCCGAGAGTTAATGCACCGTTCAGGGCAACGGTACCGTTGTGGCCGTTGTTGATTGTCATACCCGTTGTTGAAGAAACGGTATCATTGATTGTAAGATTATGACCCGCATCTGCATTTAAGGTTAACGAACCGCCGTTTATGTCAATACCCGTACCCGTGCCGCTTGCATCACCTGTTGAATTATTGTTTGCAAATTCAACATTTGATTTTTGTGCATTAATCGTTACATTTGAATTCCAACCGTATATCGCAGCACCGTCTTTTGCAATGTTTCCGATAAATGATGAATCAACAATATTCAGTGTACCCAATTCGGTATAAATAGCACCGCCGTATGCATAACCAGAGGGCGCAATTGCAGAGTTACCCTGTCCTTCGCCCGGACCGCCAAAGGTTGAATTTGATATTGTCAGAGTTTCGCCTTTTTGGTATATTGCACCGCCATGAGCATTGCTGTTTGTTGAAGTTACAGAGTTACCCGTAAAGGTACTGTTATTGATGCCGTTAGTGATAGCACCAGAGGTATAAATAGCACCGCCAAATGCCTCATTTCTGTTTGATGCCGAATTATTTGTATAAGTTCCGCTGATTGACGCAATTTTTCTGCCGTTAAAGATTGCTCCGCCCTGACCTGCCATTGCTTTGTTATTATCAAAGTTTGCAGTAATATTTCCGATTTCGGCATTCGGGTCATAGTAATCATAACCGTTGAAAATAGCACCGCCAAGACCTGCAATATTACCCGTGAAAACACCTGATATTGCATCTCCGACAAATTCTTCTCCTACACGGTTTCCGATTACACCGTTACTGATATTATAAATAGCACCGCCTCTATGTGCGTTGGTATATTGTTCTGCGGTTTTGCCGTTAGTATTGTTGGTGAAATTACCGCTAATTGATTTAATTGTGCCTGAATTGTAGATAGCACCGCCGTAACCCTCACTGGTTGCAATCATAGTATTATCAGTAAAATCAGCATTTACGGAATTAATAATACCGCCGTTGTAAATTACACCGCCTCTTGCAATTTGACCTGCGGTAAAGGAATTATCTTTAAATGTTCCCGAAATTGCGGATAATGTGCCGGCATTGTTAAGAACGCCCGCCATTGAACTGCCTGAAACTTCATAATCAACATGATTATTGATATCAGCCTTAATTTCGGTATTAATATTGGTGTCTTTATTTACAACAAAACGACCGCCTTTAAGATTGATTTCTTTTTGAGCAATTGAACCGTATCTTGCTAATTCTGTCGTTCCGCCCGTGATGTTCATTACACCTTTCGGAGTTGCGGCATCGGTAATATTATTAATAGAATTGCCGCCCGTAAAGTTTAAAGTTCCGCTGTTTTGTACGTCATAACTTAAAACTTTTGAAAAGACGACATTATCAATATTTAAGGTTTGACCTTCGGAAACATTAATACCCGTATAAGTATCAGCACCCGAAACAGTATGGCTGTTACCAAAAATAGTAAATTGTTCTCTGTTTTCCGTACTTAAATTTCCGAAATTTCTGTCTGCCGTAAAATCGCCAGAAAGCGAATATGAATCAGGGTGAACGGTTCCGCCCAAATCATCATTAATTGCATTAATTAAATCACCTTCATAAGCCATTCTTCTTAAAGCGGATAATTCACCTTTAATCGCCGTCGGCGTAAAGACGTAAATAAATCCCGTATCAGTTGCGGCATTTATGCTTGAAGTAATAACCGTCATATTATCTCTTGCAGCGCCGTCTAAATATTCGGTTTTCGTGCCCGCAACAAAACTTTCATTGTCGTTGATTATGTTTACGGCATTGAGAGTAATAATACCTGAACCGCTGTTAACTGTAATTTTATCCATTGAATTTGCCGTTGCGTCATAGTCAACGTTCAATTTCATTTCGGAAGCACCCGTCAAAGTGCCGACAATCAAATTGTCGCCTGCGTTTTCATTTTGCAGGTCAAGAACGTAGTTACCTGCATTCACAATGTATTGATAAGTGTCGTTGGCAGGAGTTTTACCGAGTTTTAAGGTACCTGAATCAAAACCTGCATAACCTACTCTTATACCCGAATTAGTGTTTTCAAAATTGATTTTGCCGTTAAGTTCGACAGTACCAGTATAATCACCCTGATTGACTGTAACATCAGCCCATTGATTTACAATATTAATACTGTCATCAATCGTAACTTTATAACCCTCTTTTGCGCTAAAATTAACACTTGCCGCCGAATAAATTCCGTAACCGTCGGTTTCTCTCGGTATATTATCCGTAAAGGTTACATTGCCGCCGTCAGCAGTAATACTTGTGCCGTCTGTAGAGAGGTTATAAATTGATGCACCGTTTGCGGCAGCGTTTCCGCTAAATAAAATATCTTTTGTTTTTGCAGTTATAAGTAATGCTTTAGCGGATGCACTGTTGTAAATTGCACCGCCATAGTTATCTGCCGTATTACCCGTGAATGAGGCATCTGTAAAGCCGCCTTCCGTAACATATCCGTATCCGTTATCGATACCGATTGTTGCATTATTATAAACCGCACCGCCGTTTGCTGCTGAGTTTTTATCGAAATCAGAGGATACAATATTAATTGTTCCGTTATTGTAGATAGCACCGCCGCTTACAGCAGTGTTTCCGATAAAGGTGGAGGAGGAAAGAATACCGCCGCCCGTCATTTTGTTTTCGTTTTCGCCGAGGTATTCATTATAAACCTCCTGATAATAGCCTATTTCGCCGCTATTATAAATCGCACCGCCATTTGCATTAGAATTAGCAGATGCAACTAAATTGTTTGTGAAATTGCCGCTGATTGAGGAAATTTTTGATTCGTTTTTCAGGGCGCCGCCGTTTGCGGAACTGTCATTTGAAATTTGATTTCCGATAAAATCGGCGGTAAGATTACCGATTGTACCGTAATTGTAAATGGCTGAATTAATTGTATTGCCTTTAAATGTACCTGAAACGGTACCGTTTACATCAGCGCCGTTTTCAAACCAACCTGTTATTTCGACGGTTTCATCAGCAACAATATTTGCATTTACGGGTCTGTTGATGTTTGGTGTACTTAAATTTCCGCCTTTCAAATAAATTGTTTTTTGTGTAATAGAACTTTCACCATCTGTTAATAAGGTGCCGCCTGTAATATTAATAACACCTTCAGGGGTTTCTGTACCGTTATCAACAATTGTTGTAACAGTATTCATTGCGTTTGTGAAGTTCAAAGTGCCTGTGTTTTTGATATCGGCAATTGTATTATTTTTAAAAGTAACACCGTCAACATTTACAGTGCCTGCGTTTTCAACCGCATAATCAGATGTTCCGTTGAAAGAGTCAATATTGTTCAGATTGAGGGTCTGTCCCGCTGAAACTTTAATACCGGTATGAGAATCACCGTCAATTTCTTTTGCATTGCCATCTATTGTAAATTCTCTTGCTTCACCCGTCAGATTGCCGAAGTTTTCCGTTGCCGTGAATTTAGTATTCAGAGTATATTCATTTGGAGCGGGTATGTCATCGATAGTTTTATTCTGCAATGCATCAATCAAAGTACCGCTGTAGGTCGGTGTTAATACGTTAACCGTTAAAACACCATTGAGGTAAGAAAATTCATAATTTCCGCCGCCTGTAACTATCAACGCATCAGCAGTTGCAAGGGTAATATTTTGCGCAAGACTTCCGGATGAAATAGTGAAATCATGTGATTCCGAAAGTTTATTGAGCATATTGATAGCGCTGATTGTGATTGTTGAAGTTGAGCCGTCTGCAAGTTCGCCGCCGAATAAGTCAGCCGAGTATTCCGAACCGTTGATATCAAGAGCGAGACTCAAAGCACCGTTTACGGTTACGGGATTAGCAAAGACAACGTTATCGACTTTTGAGTTTTGTAAATCAATAGAACTGTCACCCAAAACGGAGAACGAAGATGCGTTTGTGAGCATATTTGCAGTTTCCGCACTGCCGAGGGCAAGCGTTCCGCCGTATTGATTAACGGCACCGTGATAGCCTGTCATATCGGCATTTAATACAACTCTGCCGGTTGTATGCAAATCTGTATAAATGTATTCACCTGTTTCTTCATCATAACCCGATTCATAATTTATTGCTTGGTTAATGTTAAGAATTGCTCTGTCCCGGTTTTCGGGAGTATCACCCGCAATGACACCGCTGTCGATTTTGTCATTAAAGACAATTTTGTGTCCGTCAGCGGCATTAAGGTTTACTACACCGCCATAAATTATAGTATGCAAGGGTCTTGAGGGTTCATCGGGATTATCGGTAACCTCATCAGAGTATGTGCTTAATACCGACAAGGCCGTTCCGTTACCCGTAAAGGTCAAATCGTTTTCAACGGCTGCGAGTTTTAAGTTGCCGCCATGAACGGTTATTGCACCTTTTCCGAGACCGTCAACACCTGCCGTCGTGTTATTATTAAAGGCTGAATCAATCACAACAAGTTCGTTTTCGGAAGAACTTGTTTTAACACCGAGATAATCACGTACCCATTCCTGCTTTTCTTCATCATAATGCCAGTCGTAATCAATGTAGTCAGAATCACTATGACCGCCTGCAAGGTAAATTGCGCCGCCCATTTTTGATGCAGAGTTGAAATTAAAATCTGAATTTTTGATTACAGAAGTGCCGCCGTAACCATATTTTTCACGGTAGAATCTGGCTGCACCGCCATAAGCCGCCGTATTTCCGCTTGTACTGTCATCGGAAAGACCGAAATGCGAGCCTGTTACATAGTTTGAAGAATAGCCCGTAATTGCACCGCCGCTGCCGTTTTCACTCGTAGCCTTATTTTTGGTAAAGGTTGAACCTGTAATATTTTCTGCAGAATATACAGCACCTGCCTCATTAACAGCAGTATTTTCGGTAAATAACGAGTTAGTTATGGCAAGATTTGAGGTGTAAATCGCACCGCCATTATCTCCTGCGGTATTACCCGTAAAGGTCGAATTATCAACCGAGCCGTTGTATCCGAGAATAGCACCGCCGCTTCCGCCTGCCGTGTTAGTTGTAAATGAAGAGCCTGTTATTGTCAGACCTGAACCCGCATTTATCGCACCGCCGTTTTTTGATGCTTCATTGCTTGTAAATGTGGCATTATCAAACGATGATGTATTCATAGCAGTATAAACAGCACCTCCAACACCATATCTTTCATCATCTGAAATTGCTTTGTTGCCGATAAATGTAGAGTTTTTAGAGTCTATGTTGGAAGCGGCATAAATCGCACCGCCATAAGCATTATAATCTGAAATTGCCTTATTGCCCTCAAAATAAGAATCATCGACAAGTATTTTCTTAGAGGCATAAATAGCACCGCCGTATGCTTTATCAGAAGTGCTTCCGCTTGCCGTAACTGTATTGTTTATAAATCGGTCATTTTCAAATACCATATATTTTGTATAAACAGCGCCGCCGTATGCCTGAGCGATAGTATCATCTTCAGTAGTGGTTAAGGTATTTGAGTTATTTGTAAATACAGAGTTTTTAATAAGGTTTGAATTTGAAACTTCACCGTATAAAACGGCACCGCCGTATGAATAAATTCTTGCAGATTCAATCTTGTTATTATCAAAAATACTGTTATCAATAAGCATTGAATAATCATAGGAAGTATCTGTCGTCATTGTCGTTGCAATAGCACCGCCATAGGCTTGCAGATATATATTTGAATAAGTTAACTCCTTATCATATTCGTTTTTAACATAGTTATTTTTAAATACTGAATTTTGAACAACGGCATTTTTCGTAGCGTAAACAGCACCGCCATATACTCTGAATTTAGATTGAGCATAGTTGTCCTCAAATACTGTGCCGTCGAATAAGACGTCATAATTACCTCTTACGGCACCGCCATAAGCAGAATTTGTATCTGCGCTTGATACATAGTTATCTTTAAAGGTAGAAGTTGATGTAACAGTAGAAATATCTGTCGTCAATAAATCTGCGGGGTCAAGCGGGTCGCCGTTTGACATCAAAGAACCGTAAACAAGCACATCGCCAAGACCATATAATGCACCGCCGCTCGGGTTTTGGTATTTTGATTTTGCATAGTTGCCGATAAAGGACGAATCCCAGATTTTAATCCAGCCCTCTGCATCAATAGCACCGCCTCTGACGAAACTTGTCTGAACTTTATCATAATCATAGGTTGAATTTACATAATTACCTTTAAACATTGAATTATGAATTTCTGCCGTTGCCAAAGTAACAGGGCCCCAGAAACTATAATAATTATTGGAAGCATCACTGGATCTCGTAACTGTTGAACCGTTATTTTCAAATAAAGAGTCTGAAATTACAGAGAAAATTCTCTGGTTGTTAATTACGGCATTAAAATCATTGGAAGTGATGTTTCTGAAAATTGAATCATTAATTGTCAACTGACCGTATTTACCGATGCTGCTGCTTGATTGAATGAAAATAAAACCGTTGTTGTAACCGTTTTTGACTTCGTTATTTTCAAAAATTGAATTTTCGATAGTGAGATTGCCATCTAATCTTGAACGAATTACAACTGACGGATATGCGCTTTCATATCCTTTGAAATGCAAATCTGAAAACAGAGAATTTTTAATGGTAATATCGCCGCCGTCGGAATCAATAAGGTGTGCAATAGAGTCATCTTTATAAGTACCCGTATAAATATCGTGCGCAACCAAACCGTCAATGTTTATGACAGAACCTGCATCACCGTCAGCAAAGTGGTCTGCATAATAACCCGACGAATATTGAGGACGGAAGTTCTTTAAACCCTCATGGTCAATCGTAACCGTCACATTGCCTTCCGCATCGACATTTTTGGTAAATTTACCTATATTATATACATTTAAAGTAGAGCCCTTTGTTGCTTCCAGATATCTGTATTCTTTACCATTAACACCTAAAGTGAAACTGTAATTGTTGCCCATAAGGTTAAACACGGTATCCTGAGCCATTACACCGCCTTTAACGGTTATATCTTTATCCACCGAATAAGTTCTTGCAAAAGGAAGTTGATGTGTTCCGCCCGATTCTTCGGTAAACAGCGTATAGAAATCAATAACACCCGAAGTCGATTTTGTACCGTGGAATAAACCTTTTACTGTATCGTCTGCCGTAAAGACATATTTATAAGAACCTAAATAAGTAGTGGCATCGGTAGTATATGTTACATTGCTTGAGTCGTCATTGTCATTGATTAACTGAAGATCAACGGTATCATCGTCCGAAACAATGTTTATCGCATAAACATTGATGTTTGTATTATCGGGGGCATTTGCAAGATTGATAACATCTGTTTCATAACCCTCAGAGCCTTTAATTGCATCAACAAGCAAATCAATTTTAAATTCACCGTTTAAAGTATTGATGTCAACAGTATCTGCTTTATTATCAAGCAGGCTGATTGTTGTATCTTTCAGGACATTTAAAGTATTAAATGTATGACCTGCTTTACCTAACGAAATTGTACCGTTATGTATATTGAGATTTACATTGTCGAGTTTTGAATTGATTGCAATATCACCGTTCATTTCGGGAGTAACGTAGCTTGAAGTTTTTTCATCATAGTAGGTAAAGCCGCCTTTGTTTACGTTGATTTGAGAGTTTGCTCCCGTACCCATATCAATTGTATCGGTTGAAGTCAGAAAATTAAGCGAACTGCCCTCTGTCGCATTCAAATTCAAACTTACGTCTTTGTCGGTATTAAATTTGATAGCACCGTTGTTGTTTGCAAATTCGGTATTCTTATTAATTGACGAAATCGTGTATTCAGCATTATTAACGGCTGTATTAATCTGAATAGCAGCATCGGTGTTATTTGTGAATTTTAAGTTGTAAGTTTCTACATTTGCATTATCGATATCAAGAATAAGGGTAGAACCGTCTGTATTTGTAAAATCGGAATTATTGAGTTTTAAAGTACCTTTATTTGCCTGTACCGCAAAATCTTTAAAATCAGCCCATTGTTGATTTGTCATTTTCAGACTTGCAGTATCACTATTGAGAACAAAACCCGAATAATTATCACCGTCGGGGTTTTCGGCGCTAACGGTCAAATCATAAGTAATATCTGAACGATAATTACCGTTAACGGCAAGATTATTTACAACTTCGCCGATATTACCGCCGAAAGTAAGGTAAGGCTGCCCTGTTTTATGAATTTTATATCCTATTGAGAAAGTTTTATTATCTGCATCATTATTTGCGGCTTGTTTTAAGGTCATATTATCATAACTGACCGTCGGGCCCCAGGGAGCAGCATCGGCTATTGCAACATCAATTTGAGAGCCTGTTTTATTTACTGAATAAAAGACACTGGTTGTAACGGCATTTTCTGCAATAGAAACATCTGCATATTCACCTAATGTTGTGGTTATCGGAATAACTACGGAAGTTTTATCAGCCGCACTGCCTGCCAATACCCAATGAATTTTAGCATTATTGCCTATCTGAACATTATCTGCATCAAAGGTATTGTAATATGGTACACCGCCGCCGTTGTAGGTCAAAGCGGTTTTTAAGGTTAAAGTGGTATCGTCGGCGATACTTAAATTGGTCAAATGTGAAGCAAGATGGTTATAGAAAATTGATGCCGTACTTGTTAAATTAATAACAGAATCTCCCAATACGTTAAAATGCGAAGCACCATTAAAGAAAGTTGTACTATAGCCTGAAGCAAATTCCAAAGTTCCGCCGTATAAATTAACATCACCGTAATAATGTTCTGCATCGGCGTTAATAATAATTTTACCCGGATTAATATTCAGGGTTGTCAAATAATTGTTATAATCCGGAAGCGGCTGACTTGCCTCTTTTGCGGCAATAACGTCTTTACTGTACCTTTCAAGGTCAGGTGTTGTAATATATTGAATTGAGGGTTTATTAAGGTTCAAAACACCTGTACCAGCGAAAGAGTTATCACCTGTATCGGGGTGTTCGGAACTTGATGAATCAAGCCAGCCGATACGGATATAACCGTATTGAGAATCATCAACCCCTAAATTAATAACACCGCCGTCATTATAGATAGCACCGCCGTCTGCAGCATTGTTGGAAGCAACTACGTTCGGTTTGCTGTCAGCGAATAAAATACGTGTTCTGTTTGTACCGTATAAGGTAAATTCAGCACCCGCAGCATTGTAAATAGCACCGCCTTTTACGCTTGCACCGTTACCTTCAAACTGAATTTCCGAGATATTTACGTTGCTTGAACTGTAATCGGTATCTAAATTTCTGTCCTGAACAATATACATTTTGCCTGCGTTATAGATAGCACCGCCATACATGGCATTTGCATCAATTTCAGACTGATTTCTTTCGTTGCCGCCCCAAAATTCCAGTACTTCAGAACCTGTATAGGTAGTTATATCGGTATATTTGTCCATAGTCATAATACCGGTATTGGCATTGTAAATAGAACCGCCCAAACTTGCATGGTTATATTGGTATTTGTTGCGGCCGTCACCAAACCAGCCTACAAAAGAAGTATTACCTGCGTTATTGATAACACCGCCTTTTGAAACACCGTCCATGGCTTTTGAAAAACCGATATATTTAGCAAGAGCGGCAGAAAAATATTGACCGTCTGCAACATTAATACCGCCATAGCCGCCGCCATTGTATGCAAAACCGTTATAATAAAATTTTTGGCCGTAATCACCGCCGTAATATGATTCAACAGTTAAAATATTACCCTGCAAATCACCTAACGGCGCTGTTAGTGTTTGGTCATAATAATTACGATAATCTTTTGTCTTATCGGGGCTGCTGACCGCCTCACTCAATGAACTGTATGCATCAGCAGGCACACTCGTGATTGATAAACCAGCAAACACCATCGCAGCCAACAAAAAACTGTTTTTGTAACCATTAACCATATCTTTTTATACCTCTATATTCTGTCTTGACTATAAAACACGCAGGGTAAATTTGAATTTAAAAAACCCTTTCTAAATTTTAGAACAATCATGCGCAAAACTCAAAAATTTTAAGATATATTACTTAAAAAAATTAATATTGTTTAACATAGAAAATTAACGTTTTCGGGGATTTTTTGCTTACGAAAAAAACTTAATGCAATAAATTATATTTAACTTACGAAATTATCAAAAGACCGATATTATAGGTCATAAAAGCGACAATCCAGGCAATCGAACACTGGAGCAAAACAACAATAACGGCATAAAGATTACCGAGTTCCTTTTTAACGGTTGCAATTGCGGCAACACATGGAGTGTATAACAAAGTAAAGACCAAAAATACAAAGGCGGTCAAAGTAGAAAACATCTTCGGTATTTCGGACGTATCGCCGCCCGAAAGCACGGTAAGTGTGCTTACAACACTTTCCTTTGCCATAAAGCCCGTAATGAATGCCGTTGCAACTCGCCAATCGCTAATACCCAAAGGCTCAAAAATCGGTGAAATGGTACTGCCGAGCATTGCCAAAAGGCTCTGCGAAGAATCCGTTACCAAATTCAATCTTGAATCAAAATTCTGCAAAAACCAAATTACCAGCGTTGCAACAAAAATAACCGTAAAAGCCTTGTTAACAAAATCTTTTGCCTTTGAGTAAATCAGCCTTGAAACATTTGCAAGCCCCGGCATTCTGTAATTGGGCAATTCCATTACGAAAGGAACGGCTTCGCCTTTAAAAACGAAAAATTTCATTACAAATATTGAAATTATACCTGTAATAATACCGATAAGATAAAGGCATAAAATCACCTGAACCTGATATTTATCAAAAAAGGCAGCCGTAAAAAGTGCATAAACAGGCAATTTTGCCGAACAACTCATAAAAGGTGTCAAAAATATCGTCATTTTGCGGTCACGTTCCGACGGCAAAGTACGTGCCGCCATAATTGCGGGAACAGAACAACCAAAACCAATCAGCATCGGAACAAAACTTCTGCCCGAAAGACCGATTTTTCTGAGCGCCTTATCCATTACAAAGGCAATTCTCGCCATATATCCGCTATCCTCCATTAAAGAGAGAAAGAAGAACAGAATGACGATAATCGGAAGAAAACTCAAAACACTTCCGATACCCGCCGCAACACCGTCAATCAAAAGCGAATGAACAACGGGATTAAGCCCGTATGCCGTCAAGCCGCTGTCGATTGTAGATACAACATATTTAATGCCGTTTTCCATCCAAGAGGATAAAGTCGAGCCGAGAGGCCCGAAGGTCATATAAAAGATGAACGTCATTATTGCCAAAAATGCAATAACGGCAGTATATTTACCCGTTAAAATTTTATCCGCACGAACAGATAATTTATAAGCAAGAGTTTCATCGGGTTTTGATACCGTATTTTCGCAGAGTTTTTCGATGAACGAAAATCTCATATCGGCAAGTGCCGCATTTGCGTCCATTTTACGTTCTTCTTCCATTGAAGAAATAATCTGCTCGATAGTTTTTAATTCACCTTTATCAAGCGACAACATATCGGAAATCAGAGTATCACGTTCTGCAACCTTTGAAGCAGCAAATCTGACAGGAATGTTAGCCGCTTTTGCGTGGTCTTCGATAAGGTGAACAATCGAATGTATGCACCTGTGAACAGAACCCGCTTTTTCATCACCGTTTCCGCAAAAATCAGCCCTTTCGGGTTTTTCGTTATACCTTGCAACATTAACAATGTGTTCCGTAAGTTCTTCAAGCCCCTCATTTTTTGATGCGGATATCGGAATTACAGGAACACCAAGAGTGGTTTCAAGCGTGTTTATATCGATACTGCCGCCGCTTTCCGAAACCTCGTCCATCATATTAAGAGCAATAACCATCGGAATATTAAGTTCAATAAGTTGCAGTGTCAAAAACAAATTACGCTCTATATTTGTCGCATCAATAATGTTAATGATACCGTCGGGCTTTTCATTCAAAAGAAAATTTCTCGTAACTATTTCTTCTTTGCTGTATGGTGAAAGCGAATAAATCCCGGGTAAATCGGTAATCATAACATTCTGATAATTCTTAACATCTGCATCTGTTCTGTCAACAGTAACCCCGGGGAAGTTTCCGACGTGCCTGTTCATACCCGTCAATTTGTTGAACAAAGTGGTTTTACCCGTATTCTGATTACCTGCAAGTGCAAGTTTAATAAACTTTTTAGGCGGAACTTTGTTCTTTTTGTTTTTATCAATATAAGTGCGGGTTTCACCCTTTTGGGAATGCTCCGTAACCTGAAAATCTTTTTTCTTTTTGGTATCTGTATGTTCGGCATGAATTTCATCAACAAAAATTTTAGAAGCATCACATTTTCTCAATGTCAGTTCATAACCCCTCAAACGAATTTCCAAAGGGTCACCGAGCGGCGCCGTTTTCATAAGAGTAACTTCAACCCCGGGTGTTAATCCCATATTGAGAATATGGTTTCTTAAAGCCTTATCCTTACATTTTACCTCTGTAATATAGGCTTCCTCGCCGATTTTGAGTTTATCAAGTGTCTTTTTTGTAAATTTTTCAACTATCATAACAGATTACAATTGTTAGGTTATCCTAACATTATTATAATACGAGAGAATTTTTTGTCAAATGAAATGTTCAAGGTAATATACGAAAAAAATAATTAAAATCTCATTATTTTTGAGAGTTCTTACTCGTCGGATACAAAAAATTGTCATTCTGAGCCCAAGCGGGCGAAGAATCCAGCCTGATTTCAGTTTTCATTTAAAACACATATCGGCCGGATTCCTTGGCATTTAGCCTCGGAATGACATTAGTAATAGTTTGACAAATCTGTAATCAAATACATAAATATTAAAATTCATCAAAAAACATTTATGCATAAAACCGCATTGTAAGGCGTTTTAAGACGAGTTGACTTTCTGTTTTTTTTTTGTAGGATAAATCTGAATAATTTAATTATGAGTGCGTCAGGAGGCTATAAACGTGAAAAATCGCAATGTTTTACATTTGAAAGGTTTTGAAAATCAAATTTTAGAAGTTAATGCTTCTTTTTGGACTGTTCCGACTTTGTATCAAAACGGCACAAAATGTGAATTTGAAACCGTCAAAGGAAAAAGATGTTTCTATGTAACAGATGATAATGGCGAAACTCAAATAGTCATAATGCACATAAATATTTTTGACCCTTACAATCCTCAATTTATAACAAAAGACGGTAATATAACGGGAATTTATCCTCCCTTCACCAAAATTCAAAAAATTATATCTGTTATGCCGATAATTCCGCTTTTTTGTTTTACAAATTTCTATTTTACTTTTATTCCTGCACTTATATCAATATTAACAGTATTTTTCTTCATGAGAAAAGTTAATTCACCGTTAAAACACATTGCAATCGGATTTGTTTTACTTGTTCAATATCTTTTATGGTTCTTGCAGTTATTGCCGATAATATTGAAAATATTAAGCAAAATATAAATTTAAACACCTTTTTTATAAACGGGAATAAGAATAGCGATACATAAAAAGGCTGCTGCAATCCAGAAATACAAAGCGCCGTTCCAGCCGAAGTGGTCTATGCAATAACCCGTTCCGATACCCGATAAGATAGCACCGAAATATCCGAAAATTCCGCAAAATCCCGTAGCGGCAGATGCAACTTTTTTAGAGCCCGTTTCAACGGCACAAATACCGCCTACAAACATTTGAGGGCCTGCAGTGAAAAATCCTATACCGCCGATACACAGATAATCAATGATGATTGATAACGTGCTATTACCGTGATTTTCCATCAGGCCGAAAACGCAAATCGCAATACCTGCAAGAAAAATCAGCGTAACAGGCATTCTTTTTCCCGCAAAAATCTTATCCGAAAAAACACCCGCAAGAAGCGTACCCGCAATACCGAACATAGGCAGAAAGGTTTGTTTCTGCGTAGCAACTTCTAGAGTATTGTGCTTAAATTCAACGAGATATTTAATAATCCAATCCTCAGTACCGCATCTGCAAACATAAACAAAAGTGAAGGCCGCAGCCAAAATCCACATGGTAGGGTTTAAAAATACGTATTTTTTCAGAATATCGATATAAGAAAGTGATGCTTCTTCGTCCTCCTGTTCGGGCGTTTCGTCCTTTTTACCCTCTTTATAAAGTTCAACATCTGGCAAACCGATTGTAGTCGGCTTATCGTGCATGTGGGTATAAAGATAAATGCAAACCATTAAGTTAATAATACCGGGGACTATAAACGCAGATTGCCAGCCGTATTTTGAAATGAGCCAGCCCGCAAGCAGAAAAGCAAGACAGGTGCCTAACTGGTGCGAAGTAGTCCACAAAGACCAAACAGTTCCTCTTTCTTTATTCGACCACCAAAAAGCAAGCGACTTTGCAATCCCCGGGAAACCCATCGACTGAAACCAGCCGTTTACTCCCCAAAAGAAAGCCATTACGGTTAACAATAAAGGCTGTCCAAATAAATATTTATCAGGCGGAATTATGGCAGGGCTGAGCGCAAACAAAATATTTGCAAGTGACGAAATAAAAAGCGCCGTCGTTATAAACTTTTTAGCATCTGCCTTATCGGCAATAACACCATTGATGAATTTACCAAAGGCATAAGCAAAATATAAGGAACTTCCGAGAATACCGAGTTGAATATTCGTATAACCCAATTCGGAACTCAAAGCAGGCAGAGCGGTTGCAATGTTTTTTCTCGTAAAGTGAAAAACGGTATAACCTATAAAACAAGATGAAAATATATCAATCCTGCCTTTTTTATAAGCCTTTGCGACCTGTTCGTCATTCATCGTAACAGGTACATCATCAGGCGCCTTAAAAAAATTCACAATACTTTTAAACATATCAACCAATCTTAAAAAATAAGCCCTCAAAAGAGAGCCTATAAAACTATTTAACAGTTACGTTCGGGAAATAAGCCTTCTGTGCACCGTTATTTGAACTGAACGCAATTATAATAATTTCCTCTTTGTAAGACGAAGGAGGGGTCTGAAACTTTCCGAAATCACTTATAATTTTGGCAACCGAACCGTCTAAAGATTTATTACCCGAAAATTTGTAGATTTTTTTACCCGCAACAGTTCCGTCACTCTGAATTTTAAATTCCATCTGAGTAACACCGTTACCCGTAATTCCGCTTCTGTCCCAAGAATTAATCATTGCCTGAGCAAGACTAATCAAATAAGCATTAAGTTCGGAATCAATTGATTTTAATTTGGTGTTAAGAATTTTATTCGGATTAACCGTTGCTGCCGAGGGGCCGCTTGCCGCAAGTGTATTATCCCAGATTTCATCAATGTTGACAGGGATAGAATAATTCTTCTGCAAAATAACTTTTCCCGAAGAATCTTTACCCGGCTGATTTTTACCCGCACCGATAAATATCAGCGCAAGTATAGATAAGATAATACAAACACAGAAAACACCTATACCAATCTTATCAAACAGAGTAATGTTTTTCTTCGTTTTCTTGCGGGACGGACGTTTTTTAAGTTTCGGAACGGGCTGATACTGTTCTTCATAATAACCGTCATCATAACCGTTTGAATAATCATCACTGTAACCGTCGCTGTAACCGTCATTATAATAACCGTTTTGTGAAGCACCCTGCTGATTGTAGTCATCATATTGACCGTCATCATAACTGTCTGCAACGACAATTTCTTCAAACTGGTCATTTCCGCACTCGCAATAGCCGGGGTGTTCGGGATATTCTTTATAACAATCTGTACATCTGAACATAATATTTTCTTTCGTTAGTCAATTTCTTTATCAAGTCTGGATAATATTTCATCACAGGTATGAATTTCAAACTGTGTATGAGATAACATAAAGGTTTCTGCAACAAGCAATGCTGTCGGAACCAAAGCGGCAATAACACTGAGGAAAATACCGCTCCATTCGCCGCCGCCGATTTCCTGCATAAAGTAAGAAACGTTCATCGTAAATTCGATGAAGATGATTGCCAATGCAATCAGGAACGAACGGAAACCTTCCGATTTAAGTTTTTTAACGGCTTCAGTACCGAACAAATCGACACCGTGGTTCATATAGTTGTTGAAACCGTCGTTTTTGATGACTTCCGCACCGTTGACACGTTTTGTTGAAACAAATGCCGAAGTAAGTGAGAAGAAAGCAAAAACAATCATGAACGTAGCAAGAACAAGGAATACAGGTGAAAATCTCAAACCTGAAATTCTTATCCAGCCTGCTGCTTCAGGGAAACACATTGCCAAAGTGTTAGAAACACCGAAAGCCAGGAACGGTGAAGTTAAGATACCTAAAAAGACTTCGCCAGATGCTTTCAGTTTCATAGAGAATTGCTTATCTCTGATATTTCTGAGTTTAACCGAACTTAAATTGTTAATGTATAAACCAATCCACTGCTGGTAGTCCTGAAGAACTTTCTTGAAGTCTTCCCTGTTTTCATATTTATCATACTGAATTGCCGCTTCGTTAGAAGTGCTCTTAAAATAACCGCTTGCAAGAGAACAAAAGACCAAGGCAAACAACGAAATAAGAGAAACAATCGTCGGGCCTTGTTCCAAAGCGGTATCGGGGTCTAAATAGAAATTAAGAATAATCATACCGACACCGACATATATAGCCGATGAAATCAAAAGCATGAAGTTTTTGGCAACCGCACCTGTTCTCGGTGAGTTTTTATCCTTTAATTTATCCTGGAATAAAAGGAAAATACCCTGTTTTAAAATCAAAGCGTTCACAAACAAGAGCAGAGCATAACCCACAAGTAATCTCATGTGAAGCGGGAAGAAACTCTTTGTCATAACTGACGTCATTACCATTTTTTGCAAGGTATCGGACAAGGTCGATGCCATAATGATAGGACAGAAAATCAAAGCAACAAACAGGAATTTTTCAGCATTGCCGTTAGCCGTAATTTTCTTTTTCGCATCTTCAAGACCAAAAGAAATATCTTTAAGAATTGCGACACGTCTTGCTTCAATATCGGCTTTTCTTTTATCCAATTTAATTTTTGTAGCGGCATTAACCTTATCGCCGTACAATTCACGAATATCGTCTTCATCAAAATCCTGTGCAGCAATTGCCGTCATAGTAACCTGAGGCTGCGGCGGCGGAGCAGGTCTTCTCGGAGGTCTTGGAGGCATAGGCGCTCTCTGCTGTTGAGGAGCGGGAGCACGATTCGGTGCGGGAGCAGGTGCCTGAACATTCGGAACAAGTTTAATTCCGACAAAATCATCAGTGCCTGCAATCATCAACTTACATGCTCTTTCAATACTCATACCTGCGCCGATTGGCTTACCTCTGAATAAAATTTCGGGGGAATTTGTCATGTTCGTAATTTGACAACCGCCGTTTTCATTGAGTTCAACAGTTAAAACAAAATTAACGGGAACCTGAACAACAACGTCACAATTAGTCTGACTTCCGACCGTAACGGAAGTACCGTCCTGAAATTTTCTTTCACCGTTTTTTGTTGCTATTACTAAGGGCATATTTAATATCCTTTTCTATTGTTTGTGTGTATAAAACTTATCTGCCCATCGCAGACATAATTCCGCGATTTGCCTTATCCATCATTTCATCTGTTGCAATAAGCAATTTGTCTTCACCCAAAACAGGATTTAATTTTCCTTTTACAAAGTCAAGTTTTTTGGGGTCTGCGTATAAAAATGACATTGATAATTCGGGGCAATATTTTTTAACCGCTGCAATGTTTTTGGGCAGCGTATTCCAATTCAGTTGACCTTTAACGTCGCCTTCGTTTTCAAGGTCACCGATGATTACAACAGCGGGAATATAACCTTCTCTTTGCATGGTTAACGCATGCTGCATAGCCTTTTTAATCGCAACACCGTAACCCGTTCCCCAAGCCGATGCTTCGAGTTGAGTGTATTTATCCATTGATTTTCTGATACCGCTGGCGTTTTGCGGCGAACCTTCATAGATAAGGAAAGCATCCTGAGAGATAGATATAATTTTTACCTGATCTTCAGGGTCCATTACCTTACAAAAGGCATTGATAAAGTTCTTTTGTTTATACAAATCCTTTTGGTTCGATGCCGAAATATCAATAGCAAAAATTACTGCCGCAGGGTGAAAATCATCTACCTTGATTGATTTAAAACCGACATAAGCGGATTTAATTACTATTGAAGCGATTAAAATTACTATTCCTAATGTTATAAATCTTTTACCCATTGTTATATTTCCGTTTTTTCTAAAATTGTAGCACAACGACAATTATATTTTCAAGTTTATTAAATTAATTTGTTTTTTCTGCAATTTTTTTAACTTCTTTTCTCTTGATTTTGCTGGTCGCAGTACGAGGCAAAAGTTCTCGGCTTATGACTACGTTAGTCGGACGTTTAAACTGAGATAATCTCTGCGAATACTCTTTTACTTCCGCCCTGACTTTCTTTAATAATTCGGCATCATCAGTGATTTCATCAGCGATTTCCTTTTTGGGAACAACAACAACCGTAACGTCTTCCGTACCGTCCTTTTGACCGCCTGAACGTCTTGTTCCGACAACGCATATTTCCTGAAACATAGGGCTTTGTTCCAATACTGCTTCAACTTCTTCGGGGAAAACTTTTTTACCGCCGTTTAAAACAATCATGTTTTTAATACGACCCGTAATGAAAATAAAGCCGTCCTCATCGATTTTTGCAATATCGCCCGTATGGAGCCAGCCGTCAGGCTCAATGACTTCACTTGTAAGTTCGGGGTGATTGTAATAACCCTTCATTACGTTATCGCCTTTAACCATTAATTCGCCCGTTTCTTTGTCGATTTTCGCTTCAACACCGGGGATAGTTCTGCCGACAGAACCGAATTTTTTTGCCTCTTTTGTATTCAAAGAAACAACAGGTGATGCTTCTGACAAGCCGTAACCCTCAAGAATGTCTATGCCGAGAGTTTCCAAATATTTGCCGACTTCGATATCAAGAGGCGCACCGCCCGAGATACAGCCTTTGAATTTTCCGCCGAATTTTCTGTGTATTGACGGGAAAAGCATTTTTCTGACTCTCATAGACGGAATAATCTGTGCTAACGAAAATTTCAGATTAAAAAAGAATTTACCGAAAGCACCGAGTTGATTGACTCCCGATTCTATGTCCGCCTTTAATAACTTCAAAAAGGCAGGAACAACAACCATAAAGGTTATTTCCTTTTCAGATAACACTCTGAATAAATCTTTCGGTTTCAAACTTTTTGAATAATAAATTGCGGTACCCTGACTTAAAAACGAGAGGAAACCGACAGAAAGTTCAAAAAGGTGGTTCATAGGCAAAATCGACAAAAGTCTGTCATTAACACCGAGTTTAAAACATTCACCGATAGACTCAACCTGCGCCATAGCATTTTTATAGGTGATTTCGACACCTTTGGGTTTTCCCGTTGTGCCTGATGTATAAATAATAAACGCAGTTTTGCTCGGGCTTCTGTGGCGCCAGCGTTTATCGGGAACATCGGGCATATTGTAAATACACGGACAATCGGCATCCGTACTGCCTTCATCAACGACAATAACTTCTTCAATAGAGGAAATTTGCTGTTTCAGCAATTTTGCCTTTTCGAGAAAATTACTTGAAGTAATCAAGATTCGGGGCTGCGCATCACTCAATATTGAATTTAATTCATATTCCGTTAATTTAATATCAAGCGGAACCAAAGTTGCACCTGTAAGTATCGCTGCAAACAAAGTTGCACCCCATTCGGGTTTTGATTCCGATAAAATAGATATTTTATCACCCTTTTGAATACCTCTGTCTATAAGATAAGCACCAAGACGTCTTGCAAGAACGCTTAAACCCTTAAAGGTAATTTCTCGCCAGCCCAAATAGGTACTCATACCGAGTGCATTTTTATTTTCAAAAGATGTAGTTTGCTTTTCCAAAAAAAGCAGCAAATTATTAATTTTTTCCATACAAAAAAAGGCCTTTACATTTTCATCAAGTTTATTGTAAACCGAACAAAAAAAATAAACAATATTTACAAAAAACAGGTTCAGGCTCTTGAAAAAACTTCCGTGGATAAATCGGTGAAAACGTTATCGTGGAAATATGCACAGGCACCAATCATCGCCGCATTATCCGTGCAGTATTTCATAGCGGGAATATAGATTTTATAGCCTTGATTTTCAAAGCCTTTAATTTTTCTTCTGATTTCAGAATTTGCGGCAACACCGCCCGCAAGAACAATCTGTTTAACACCGAATTTTTGAGCGGCTTTTAAGGTCTTTTCAGCCAAAACGGAAGTTATATTTTCTCTGAAACTTGCGGCAACATCTTCTTTCGGGTAGTCGGGATTTTCTGCGGATAATTTTTTTGTAAGTTGAAGCACGGCAGTTTTCAGACCCGAAAAACTGAAATCAAACTCATCGGTTTTTGCTTTTGTAAATTTATAAGCGTGCGGATTACCTTTATCTGCCATTTTATCAAGATTAGGCCCGCCCGGATATGCCAACCCGAGAAGTCTTGCAACCTTATCAAAAGCCTCGCCCGCCGCATCATCAATCGTTTCACCCAAAATAACACTGTCAGAATAATCATTAACTCTTATAATCTGCGTATGACCGCCGCTTACCAGCAAAGCAATAAAAGGCGGTTTCAAATCCGTATCAATGTAATTTGCGCAGACATGAGCATTAAGGTGATTAACACCAATAAAGGGCTTATCATAAACAACAGAAAGTGTTTTTGCCGCATTCATACCGACAAGCAAAGAGCCTACAAGTCCCGGGCCGACGGTAGATGCAACGGCGGTAATTTCATCGGGTGAAACCTTTGCCTCATCAAAGGCTTTGGAAATAACCTCGTTTACCGCTTCAAGATGTTCTCTTGCGGCAACTTCCGGAACAACACCGCCAAACTGCATGTGAGTTTTAATCTGAGAAGCAACAATGTTTGCCAAAACCTCACGACCGTTTTTGACAATGGCACAGGCAGTTTCATCACAACTTGATTCAAGCGCCAGAATTACGGCATCGTTTTCGGAATTAATAACAATTTCTTTATTGCTCAGCGGCGTTAGCAGTTTCTTGTTTGGCATTTTTTTTGTTCTCGTTTGCAATTTGTTCAACAAGTTTAATTGTAGCATCAAATTCTTTTTTGATATCGGCTTTACAGTTGTTAATTGTTTTCTTATCAAGAACAGTGCCGTCTTTTTTTATTCCGCAGATATTCTTGATATAATTTTGTCTTTGTCTGATTTTATAACTTTCCTGTCTTAGTTTTCTTAACGACTGATATTCTTCGGGGGAAATATGCGGATTAATAACATCGGCATATACACAGGCAGAACCTGCCAATATAAATAAAGCAACTAAAACTTTTTTCATAACTTCTCCTATCTGATAAGTTTATGATTAATTAATATCTTATCATGGTTATGGTGTCAAATAGTTAAAGAAACTTACAAATAAAGCCCGTTTGAACGGGCTGAAATTTAACATTTTAAAAATAAAATTCAATTAGAAAAGGGCTGTAAAAATAAGAGTTTCATATACGAAATACCGTAGGTTTGTTTATTGAAACAACAACAAAGCGGAGTCTGTCTGACGAGCAAAGCGAGGAGTTACGACGCTGCGGGTTGCAATTAACAAAACAGGTATGCAGTATCAGAAACAGATATTTTTACAGCCATTATTTATTATCTGACTGAAAATACAATTCCGAATTATTTCAGCATTTCATTGATAGCGGCAGCGGCACGTTTACCCGCACCCATTGCATTGATTGCATTTGAAGTGCCGACAGGTGCAACATCACCGCCCGCATATACAGACTCAACGGTTGTCAGACCTGTTTCGGAATTGATAACAATATAACCTTTTCTGTCCGTTTCAAGATTTAAACCGTCAGCGATTGCCGAGGACTGAATAATCGGGTTCGGGCCCGTACCCAGTGCAACAATGAAAGTATCAACTTCTTCATCAACATACTTTCCTGTCGGAACGGGGCTTCTTCTGCCAGATTCATCAGGCTCGCCGAGTTCCATAATTTCAAGTTTAGCCGTTTTAACAAAACCGTTTTCGCCGATTAATTCAACGGGGTTGTGCAGGAATTGGAAAACAACACCTTCTTCTTTGGCATGTCTGATTTCTTCGAGTCTTGCGGGAAGTTCGGCTTCCGTTCTTCTGTAAACGATTTTGACACTTTCAAAACCGACTCTGACAGCGACTCTTGCGGCGTCCATAGCAACGTTTCCGCCGCCGACGATAATTGCTCTTTTACCCGTTTTTAAAGGGGTCGGATTTTCTTCAAGGTTAGCACCCATAAGGTTAACTCTTGTCAAAAATTCGTTTGCGGAATAAACACCGTTTAAATTTTCACCTTTTATATTGAGCATTTTGGGAAGTCCTGCACCCGAGCAGATAAATATTGCATCAAAGCCGTCATCTTTAAGTTGCTGAATTGTAATTGATTTTCCGACAACAACGTTTGTTTTAAATTCAACACCTAATTTTTTGAGAGAATCGATTTCTCTGTCTAAAAATTTACGGGGAAGTCTGAACGGCGGAATACCGTATCTCAAAACGCCGCCGAGTTTATGAAGCGCTTCAAATACTACAACTTTATGACCTGCTTTTCTCAAATCCGCTGCAGCCGTGATACCTGCACAGCCGGAGCCTATGATTGCGACTTTTTTGCCTGATTCAGACGCAACTTCGGACTTGGCTTCAGTATTATCACCGACATATCTTTCTAATGCGCCGATTGCAATAGGTTCACTCTTGATGCCGAGAACACATTTGCCCTCGCATTGTCTTTCCTGAGGACAAACTCTGCCGCATACAGAGGGCAAAAAACTTGTCGCTCTGATAATATCGCCCGCTTTTTCAAGTTCATCATTTTTAATTGCGGCGATAAATTCGGGGATATTAATATTAACAGGACAGCCCGTTACGCATCTTGCGTTTTTGCAATGCAGACATCTTCCTGCTTCTGCTTTTACCTGTTCTGCCGTCAGATTACTTTCTACGGCATCAAAATTTGTTCTTCTTATATTCGGATCTTGTTCCTGAGGTCTTTGTCTTTTTGCCATTTCAACCATTTTATTATTTCCTTATTTTAAATTGTCTTTTCAAATTCTTTATTATTTTATCATATAAAAATTTTTAGTATCAGTTTTTTTGTTTTTCAAGTTCATCGGAATACGAATAAATCATAGCAACGGCGAGCCAGAAAACAAGTTGTATCTGGGGTCTGAAATAAACCGTATCCACAAAACCATGCACAATAACACCGCAAACTGCGGTTACGCACATGGTTAAAATAATTTTTTCTTTAAGGTCTGAACTGCCGTAAAATTTTTGAACAGCATGCTTAATGAGGAAAAACAAAAACAGAATATAAAATATCAAAGCGAAAATACCGCTTTCAACGGCAGTTTCAAGAAAAACGGAATAGGCGCTCAAAGCATCAAAACCCGAGAGCATATAAAGTCCGTAGATTTCTCTGAAAACTTTATTTCCGCAGCCGATACCCATTAAAAAATTATCCTGAAACATCTGAATCGAAGAATTATAAACATTCATTCTGAACGATGTCGAACTGTCATTTCTCATTGCAAAAATAGATAAAATTCTGTGAGAAATTTTAGGAACGCATATCATAAGGGCAACGCCGACAGATGCAATTGCGCCTAATATTACATATTTTTTCGTATTTATAAAATCATAGATATTTTTATAATGAACTTTGCAAATTTGCAGAAAAGCAAAAGCCAACACCACAAGCATAACAAATAATGCCATATAAGCGCCTCTGCAGCCCGTCATAAAGATTGCCCCGACGGAAAGAACGGAAAAAAGCAAACCGACGGCGGATAAAAGTTTTTTACCGTCAGCAAAACTCAACGCCGTGAACATCCACAAAAAAGGTACGGCGACAATAAAATATCCGCCGAGTAAATTGGGGTTAGATGGTTTTAAAGTACCATATACTCTTGTAAGCACCAATTCGGGATTGAGGTTTGTCGTATCCTGCCATGTCGCCGCACTTAACACATCAAAGTAATTCTGCAAAAAAGCAACTATTGTTTCAAACGAAACACATACGGCAATAAGAGAGGAAGCGATAATGATTTTATTTCTGTTCAGCCTGAAATACTGCATTACCCCGCAAAAAAACAACAGATAGAGAATTGTTTTTGATAGCCCTATAACACTCTGTTTAGGCATTGTAGAGTTAATTGTACTGATTATCGCAGTAACAAAATACAATAACAAAAATAACGAACTTGTATTTAATTTGATACCCGCACCTTTTTTAAAAAAAAGAGTAAGGATATAAAAAATTGCGGTCAGACACAAAAAAGGAGCAGTTGCCGAATTTCCGCAAAAAATCGAAACAACAAAAGACAAACAGACAAAAATAATCAAAATATTGTCGAGATTAGACAATAAAAATGAGTTTTCGGTCAGACAGGATAATTTATCCTGAACTTTTGACAATCCTGTGTTTATAATATCGTAAATTCGGCTTTCAGTGTACATTTGTTTTTAATTGTTTTCTGTATTTTCGGTGTTTTCTTCAAGAATCTGAACGTTTGAAACAACACCGTTAAATTTGTAGTTTTTACCTTCCAGAATAACGGGAATACCCATTTTAACTTTATTACCGCCGACAACTGCGCCGTCCTCTGTAATTTTAGCCTTATCCGTTAAGGTAACTTCAAAATCATACAAAGACGGAACGGAAACATCATCGACCATCTTATATTCACCTTTTTTATCGGTTTCAAGCAAAACCTGCCGCCTGCCGAACTTAACATCGGTAATTTTTAACTTTGTGTAAGGAACATTTCTGATTGTAATAAAAGCATTTTCATCAATTTTAAACGGAGATTGGTCGTCCGTAACGGTTACACCACGGAAGAAAACCGTAAAGACAATCGGTTTTTCTTCAAGAACGGGTGACTTTGAAAAATACTTATTAACACCGAGTGTTGCGCATAACAAAACTATAAGAATTGCCAACCCGCAACCAAAAAATATCCAGTCTGCTTTTTTAAAATTTTCAAATGGTGATGTCATATTAACCTCTAAATTTTTCAAAATTAATTTTATCTGCTGTTTTAATCAACTCTTTAATATTGGTTGTAGCACAGCCAAAGGAACGAATTACAATACTTGCGGCAAGATTACCGATAATAGCGGAATTTTTGGGAGTCAGACCCGCTGCCAGACCGAGCGTAAATGATGCAACAACTGTATCGCCTGCACCCGTTACATCAAAAACATCTGTTTTATTGAAAACGGGAATAACATCATAAGTACCGTCTTTTGAAAAGACCGCCATACCGTCGCCCCCTCTTGTAATAAGCATTAATTCGGAATCGGCATCGTGAATTAATTTTTTACCTGCCTTTTCGAGCGATTTTTCATCTTTAATAAAGAAACCGACAAATTTTTCGGTATCGGGCTGATTAGGTGTCATTGCGGTAACACCCTTATATCTTGCCATATCCTTCTGAACATCGGCAACTATAACCTTATTGTATTTTTTAGCGGTTTTGATTGCCGTTTTTATAACTTTATCCGTCAAAGTTCCCAAATGATAGTCGGATAAAATAACACCGTCAAAATCGGGTATAGCCTTTTCAATGTTTTTACATACTTTATCTTCAGTTTCTTTGGACAAATTTTCTGTTGTCTGTCTGTCGATACGGACAATCTGCTGTGTAACCGATTGCGAGCAGGAGCCTGAAATTCTTGTTTTAACCGTCGTAGGTCTTTCGGGAGCAAGCACCATATAAGAAGTATCAACTTTGGCATCTTTAAACGCCTGCAATAAAACAGAGCCGTAATAGTCTTCTCCGTAGGTGCCGATTACCGAAACTTTTCCGCCGTTAAGAGTTGAAATATTGTGCGCAGCGTTAGATGCCGCACCGAGAATGATTTTGGTCTTTGTATGACGCAAAATTAATACTGGTGCTTCTCTCGATATTCTTTCGGTATCACCGTATATCATTTCATCTATCGCAACATCGCCAATTACAAGAATTTTAGGCTTTTTTATTTTTGTAATATCTCTTTTTATGGTTTCTTTTTCTGCTAAAAACAAAATTTTTACTCCGATTTTTATTTCTATGCTATAATAGTACCATAAATTGAAAATAGGTAGAAATTGTAAAAAAATCATAATGTTTTTTACAATATAAAAAAGATTTTTATATGCACAAATATGTAACAAAACCCGAATTTAACGGTAAAAAGTTTTTTATAGGAATATCGTTTTCCTCAATTACGTCTAACGAATCAGCGGTAGCGGTATTAGACCAAAATCTGAATATTATTTTGCTTGATAAATTATTTTCAATGCACGATGTTGAACATTTTCTGACTTCTTTTCAGGGAAAAGAAAATGCCGTAATCGGCATTTCAATGGCAAAAAACGAAGTTATGATAAGCAGCAGATGGAAATATTTATCAAGGATATACCACCCCGTAAATCTCAATTCTTCAATCAAAAACAGAGATAACTGGGCAGACAGATTTTCAAAAAAAGGTGTTGATTTTTTCAGAAGTCTTAAAAACAACGGCTGTTCGGTATTACGATTTGACCTTCAAAATGTAAAAACTGTTTTCGGTCTTAACGGAATTTTTTTAGACAGAACACCCGCCGATTGCAAAGCCCTGCAAACCGTTTTGAAATACAAACTGAATTTTGCAAATTTACCAAACAATATGCTTCCCGTATCCGAACTTGAAGCAATAATGGGGGCTTATACAATGTATTCCTATACAACCGATATCAAATCAGAGGTTTCAAAAAAACTTTTTAAATTTCACGATTTGGATGTTGTAGGTTTCAATCAGGGCGTAAAATTCTGCTGAAGCCCGTTAAGAACGTTATCAACCGAAATCATGCCCGCATCAAACAGGATTTGAACCTGTGCAATATTGTAATCCGTAATATTTTCGGCAAGCCCCACCTGAGCGTTAACCTTTAAGCCCTGCGCCTGAATTACGTCAATAAAGGTTGCAAGCCCGACATTCATCAGGACAATAGCATTTTCAAGACTTTTTTCCGCAGCAAAGACTTCTTTTCTTGAAGCGGCAATTCTCTCAAAAGCGCTAGCCGAATTTTGTTTTGAGGATATTACCGACAATTCAATATCTCTTATTTTCTGTTCAAGAGATAATTGTGCCGCTTTAATTGCGGCAGTTTGAGCCTGCGCTCTTGTCACGGTATCAAGCCCCAATTTTTTTGCAAGCGGAATACTTACCGTCAAGGTAAAAGAATTGCTCGGAAAAAGCCCCGCTCTTGCAGTGCCGTTATGCGCATTAAGATAATCAATACGAACATCAGGTATAAAATCCGTATATTGAGAATTTCGGACGGTTTTCATTGCATCAATTCTTTTTCTTTCTGCAAGCACATCTTTTCTCGACGATTTTGCGTATTTAATTAAAGTTTCGATGTCAATTTCTGACAGTTTTCTTTCAGTTATCTCAATTTCTTTCGGGTAAAGAGGAACAGAAACATCAATTCCCGTATAGTTGGCAAGTCTTGCCTGATTAATTCTTATTGTATTAAAGGAGGTAATATATTGCTGTTTTGCCTTTGCAAGTTCAGCCTCTGCACGATAAATATCAAATTTTGTACCCACGCCCGCCTCATATCTCGCCTTTGTCATATCGTACTGAGCCTGCCTGTCAATTACATTTACCGCATAAATATCAATTTCCGCTTTATTTTTTAAAAGTTCATAATAACTTATTGCGGTATTTAAAATAACTTCATCTCTCGTAAAATTCTGCTGTAAAACAGAAGCCTTATACAGTTTCCGTTTTTCAGACAAATTAAAAAAACTCTTGCCTTTATCAAAAACGTCCCAGCCTATTGTAAAAATACTCTGAATGGGAATTTCATCGATATCTGCGGGAACAATCCCGCCAATCAAATACGTACCCGATAATTTTTGTATGCTGAAATCGTATTCCACATCGGGTAAAAACTGCGTATAAGCATTTCTTTTATTCCAGACGGTTTCTTTTACAAGAGATTTTTTTGCCCTGATATTGTAATTGTTTTCAACTGCCGTTTTTATACAATCTTCAAGCGATACGGGAACAAGTTTGACGTTCAGAAGTTTTTCAATCTCTTTGTCCGAATACTTATGTTTTTCCTGTTCAAAAAAATTTTCTTTGTTTTGCGGAAATTTGTCATCAGAAGAATAATCGTTCTTATCCCAAATCGTTGCATAATCGGTTTCGGCGGCAAAAAGAACAGAAACATTAAATATTAATACAAATGACAAAGCAAATAATAATTTTTTCATAACTTAAAGTTATAGAAAAAATATTAAACAAATTATTAATCAATATGGCAGTATTTAGGGATTATTTTTTTGTTCTAACTGCTTAACTCTGATTTGAACATCTTCAATCAGTTTTCTGTTAATACCGAGCAAGTCGGCAATAACACCCAAAATAGCCGTCTGAAAACCGATGACTATTAATATTGTTGAAAAAATCAAAGACTGGATATTGCCCGACCCGTTACCGTGTATGTAAAACCATAAAAAGCGAAGCCAGATAAGCGCACCCGCAATAAATAACAAGCCGCCGATAATTGCAAAAAATCTGAACGGTCTGTAAATAATAAACATTCTCAAAATCGTCATTCCGGAATTTTTAACATATCCGAACATACTGCGGACAAGTTTGGATTTTCTGAAGCCCGCATTGGTACGGACAGGAACGGATTCAATCGTCAGCCCCTTAGATTTGGATTGCATAATTGTTTCCATTGTGTAGGTATAATTATCAAACACATTCATCATCATAGCGGCTTTTCTTGAAAAGGCACGAAAACCGCTTGCGGCATCTTCCGTACCCGTACTGCTTAAAAGTCTGACAACTTTGGAACCGAATTTTTGCAAAACCTTTTTTAAAGGCGAGAATTGCTTAATTCTGTCAACAGGTCTTGTTCCTATTGCAATATCCGCTCTGTTATTAACAATCGGCCAGATTAATTTTCCGATATCGTCTGCGTTATACTGATTATCCGCATCAATATTTACGATAATATCCGCACCTGCATTAATACAGTATTGCAAGCCCAAAAGAAAAGCCTTTGCCAAGCCCATATTAAATTTAAGATTTAATATGTGTTCAACACCGTATTCTTCCGCAATGTAACGGGTTCTGTCCGTACTTCCGTCATTAATAACAAGAAGTTCAACCTCGTCAATTCCCTCATATTCACGCTTAATAGAGGACAAAGTCAAAGGAAGTGATATTTCTTCATTATATGCAGGTATCTGAATAATAAGTTTCATAAAAAATTTTTCTTTTTTATTTAAAATTTTCTAAACATCATCTATAATAAACTTATAATATCACAAATATATAAAAACAATGAAATATAATAAATATTCCGTACAATTATTTTTAATAATATTATTTGGCTTGTTGATACGAATTATGTCACTGGATAAAGCGGGCGGACTCTGGAATGATGAGTATGTCAGTTGGTATATTTCAACAAAACCGCTTTTTGCCGAATTTGTACAGGCTATGTATAAAAACTGCCACATGCCGTTTTACTATATTTACCTGAAACTGTGTACTGCGTGTTTCGGTTCGGACGATATCGTTTTGCGTTTGTCCTCTGTAATCCCCGGGGTTATCGGAATTATAGTAATGTTCTTTATCGGCAAAAACCTTAAAGACGAAAAAACGGGACTTTTATGTGCAGGCTTTACTGCCTTCAGCGGCTTTATGATTTATTTTTCACAGGAAGTCAGATTTTACTCGATATTATTCATGTTTTCGGCATTGGCAGTATATTTCAATCTGCGCTTAATCGATAAACAGAGTTATCTGAATTTTGTCGGATTTTTTATTTCTAATTTAATGGTTATGTTCACACATACAATCGGTTTTGTATTTGTATTCTTCAATTTTCTGTTCTTATTCAGATACCTCAAAAAAAATCATCAGATAACAAACAAACAGATTGTAACGATAGTAACTGTCACAATTCTCGCAATGCTGCCTTTTGTACCGTTTCTTTATAAAACGTTAACGGCAAGTTATATTTCGCAGTTTTGGTCGGATTTTTCGGTAACAAAATTATTCTTCGTCTTTGCGGATTACGTATCACCTATTCAGATAAACCTCGTCAACACCCCTATAAATATGTCAACACTGCTTATGAAGGGAAACCGTTTTAACTGGGGTTATCTGCTCTTTGCAATTCTTCCTCTTTGTATTGCTTCAATCGGTGTTATTGTCGCAATTATCAAGAGAAACACAAAAATCACGCTTCTGGGTTTAACTGCCTTATCTACCCTTATTGTTATGATTATTGCATCATCTATGGGAAAAATCGTATTGATTACAAAATATACAATGGAAATATATCCCGTTTTCGTTGCAATGACGGCTTTCGGGTTGTATATGATAAGACCTGATTTTTTAAGACGATTTTTGTGGATATCCTTTTTCGGATTAATCTTTTTATATACTTTTATCAGCGATTACGCACCGCAAAAACTCGACCGCCCCGAAGGTCATAAATTTGTGGCAAAACTGATAGAAGATGCGGGACTAAAACAGAACGACAAAATATTGCTTTTATACTACGACACCGACAGATTCGGCAAATACGTTCCCGTTGACAAATTAACCATTGAATCAATTACAAAATATAATTTTCAGTACAGACTTCTTCACAACCCGCCCGACCACGTAAGTGTAATCAAAAGAGGAAAAGATGTTTTTCTTTCGACCTTTCAGGATAAAAACAATGAGTTCTTTAACTCGTATCTTGACAGTTCGTTTTTTAACCACATGAATAAAGGCGATAAATTTGCGCTGATATCCTTAAATTCAGTAGCGTTTATCGACGAAGAACGAATGAAAACGGTTGTCTTTAACGATGAATTTTATTCGAGAATGCCGTTTTTGTTTCTCATTTTTTCCCATATTGCAAATAACACGAAAAAAGAAGCAAATATTTATCTTAAGCCTGTTTTTGAAAAAAAGCAGGGCAAATGGGAAATTTTTGTCTGGGAAAGAGAATAATTTAATCGGGAATACCGACATCTTTGGTAAAGCCGAGATTTTGATTTACCATTCGTTTGATTTCTTCAAAATCATCGATATTATTATTTTTGAGAAATTCAATAGCGGATTTTCTTGCCTGTTCCAAAATTTTGATATCTTTTGTAAGGTCAGTTAAATTAAGTTCGGGAATACCGCTTTGCCGAAGCCCCAAAAATTCCCCGGGGCCTCTGATTTCAAGGTCTTTTTCCGCAATAATAAACCCGTCGTTTGTCTGGGTCATTATGTTTAATCGGGTGAGAGTATCCTGCGAAGATGAGGACGAAACCAAAACGCAATACGATTGCAGCGAATTTCTGCCGACTCTGCCTCTCAACTGATGAAGTTGGGAAAGTCCGAATCTTTCAGCATTTTCAATCACCATAACGGTTGCATTAGGAACATCAACACCCACTTCAACAACTGTTGTACTGACAAGAACATCGTACTTTTTGTCTTTAAAATCCTGCATAACCTCGTCTTTTTCATCGGGTTTCATTTTTCCGTGCAAAAGACCGACCTTGAGGTCAGAGAATACACCGTTTCGGAGTTCTTCGGCTTCTTTTGTTGCCGCCTTTGCGGAGATTGTTTCGGATTCTTCAATAAGAGGAAACACAATATATGCCTGATGTCCTTTTGAAACCTCTGCCCTTATTAAATCATACGCCTTTTTTCTCTGGGAATTTTTTATAAGGGTTGTTATAATTTCTTTTCTGCCCGCAGGCAATTCATCAATGACCGTCAAATCCAAATCGCCGTGAACGGTCAAAGCAAGAGTTCTCGGAATGGGAGTCGCACTCATTGTTAACATTTGAGGAACGGTTGCCTTATTTTTAAGGGCATTTCTCTGTTTTACGCCAAACCTGTGCTGTTCGTCTATAATTACGGCACCGAGATTTTTAAATTCGATATTATCCTGTATCAAAGCGTGTGTGCCGACGGCAACATCAATCTGTCCGTTTCTGAGAGAAATTTCAAGTTCTTTTCTCGCCTTTTTGGAATTTGTGGAAGTAAAAAGAGCGGTGCAAATACCGAGCGGCGTCAAAAGTGAAACAAAATTGTTGAAATGCTGTGCGGCAAGAATTTCGGTAGGCGCCATAATTGCGGTCTGATATCCGTTTTCTATTGCGGCAAGCAGCATTGTGCAGGCAACAACGGTCTTTCCCGAACCGACATCACCCTGCAAGAGCCTTTGCATAGGTTTTCCCGAATTAATATCGTTAAAAATCTCATTAATTGCATTCTTCTGTGCATTTGTAAGTTCAAACGGCAGACTCTTTAAGAATTTTTCTACCAAACCGTCTTTCTGAACAACAAGAGGTTTTGCATTAACGGACTTTACATAGTCATTTTTAATAAGCCCCATTTTGACTTCAAGAACAA
The DNA here is from genome assembly GCA_024695865.1 of Candidatus Gastranaerophilales bacterium. Taxonomy (GTDB): domain Bacteria; phylum Cyanobacteriota; class Vampirovibrionia; order Gastranaerophilales; family Gastranaerophilaceae; genus RUG841. The sequence continues at coordinate 1,017 of JAILHI010000067.1, read as the reverse complement.
AAAGTTCCTCAAAAACCAAAGTAGTTCTTGCAGTTTCGGCATCCTGAAAGGTTTTTGGAAAATGAATTGCTTCAAGCGCTTTTACTTTATCAGTAAGTTGATATTTTTCACGTATAAAATCGGGGACGACGTTTTTAATTTTATCGCCGTAATCTGTAAGGGCATTGGATATCGCTTTTCGAAGTGCTTTTATATTTAAGTTTTCACATAAAGAATACACTGGAACAATTCTGCCGAGATTAAGGCTGTCAGCCCCGAGAAAATCACCGTCAACTATTTGATATTCCGTATTTGTAAGAGTAAGTTCTCTTGAAAAATTATCAAATTTAACTTTTCCCGAAATCATAATATGCGAACCGACGGGAAATTGCTTTTTGTATCTTTCAATCATAAAACGATTGACTTTTGCATAAAAGAAAGTGATTTTTATTGAGCCTGTTTCATCGGAAATTTTAACATGCAAAACGGTAAGTTGTTTTTTTGTATTATAGGTAGAAAGCCCCGTAATCGTACCGAAAATCGTAACATCCTGCCCGACAGTAAGGTCTTTAATCAAAACTCTTGATGAATAATCAATATATCGTTTGGGGTAGTATGTAATCAAATCGTACAAGTTAAATATCCCGATTTTATTCATCAAGACAGCGGTTTTAGGCCCGACACCACGAATATACGTAACATCTTTATTATAAATATTATCTGAAAAATCATTACTTTTCGGTGCGGTTTTTTCTTCGGAACCCGAAAGTTCTTTTTTCATCAAAGCAATAAACTGATTTAGAGTCTTTTTTCTTGAAATATAATCATCATAGGGGTAATACTCAAAGCATTTGAGCATTGTTTCCCATTTTGCGTTATTCGGCACAATTTTAAGGATTTTTTTTATCTGCCTTATCATAAAAGTTGAAAAGGGACATTCTCTGCCCTTTATGTCGATATATTGATGTTTGATTTCAATATTAACGGCAGCACGGATTTTGTCCAGTTCGGATTTTGTAAAAAAATCCGTCATCAGTC
>JAILHI010000059.1 GCA_024695865.1 Candidatus Gastranaerophilales bacterium | reverse complement strand
CAATACCTGTAAGTATAAGTTTTCTGCCGGATTCTATAAATTCGTTTATCGGCTCTTTACCCTTCGGAAAAAGGTCATTATAGAAGACTTTAAATTCTATATTTCCTGTCAAATCCTCAATTGTACCGGCTTTTAAAAATTTTGCGGGGTTTTTGTACGAAACTATTCTGACCCCTGAAACCAAACCACAAATGGTTACGGTTTTCTTAGGCTGAGTTTCAATAATATTTGCTATTGTATGTGTTGTCAAAAACGGCAGCTTATCTTTTATGCTTGAAAGAGGATGACTTGTGACATAAAACCCGAGAATATCCTTTTCAAATTCCTGAATCTCAGTATCCGAAAATTCTTTTTCTTCTCCGTCAAGCCTGAACGAAGATTTATAAAAACTCTCATCCATTGTTGAAAACAGGCTAACCTGACCTGTTTGTTTTGCCGAATTTTCTTTCTGGCAAAGATTTATAATATTGTCTATATTTTCAAATAATTGTCTTCTTGTCGCACCGAAAGAATCAAATGCGCCTGATTTACAAAGACTTTCAAGAGTTTTTCTGTTTACACATTTTGTATCAAGTCTTGTTGCAAAATCCGCAATGTCTTTATAACTGCCGTTTTTATCACGTTCTTCAATAATTTGTTTAATTGCAATTTCTCCCAATCCTTTAATTGAAATAAGTCCAAAACGAATATCATCTCCGTCTGGGGTGAAAACAAGGTCTGAATTATTGATGTCAGGCGGAAGGATTTTAATTCCCATATCTTGACAACTTGAAATATAAGACTGTGTTTTTGCCTGGTCATTACTTACTGAGGATAATAACATTGCCATATATTCAACTGGATAGTGTCGTTTCAGGTATGCAGTCTGATATGCAACAAAAGCATAAGCGGCAGAATGGCTTCTGTTAAAGCAGTATGAAGCAAAACTCAAAATCTGCTCAAAAAGTGCTTCAGCGTCTTTTGCACTCATATCGTGAGCGGCTGATTTTTCAATAAATTTTGCCCGCTGTTGTTCCATTTCGTCGACTTTTTTCTTACCCATCATACGGCGAACCTGGTCTGCCTGTCCGAGTGTATAATCAGCCAAAACCTGAAATACCTGCATAATTTGTTCCTGATAAACAATTGTTCCGTAGGTATCTTTCAGAATTGGTTCTAATAGCGGGTGAGCATAAGTAATTTTTTGGCGCCCGTGTTTTCTTTCTACAAAGTCATCAATCATGCCCGAATCCAAAGGTCCGGGTCTGAACAGAGCCACAAGTGCGCCCAAATCTTCAAATACGTCAGGTCTTAGCTTTTTTACAAGTGCTTTCATTCCGTCCGATTCAAGCTGGAAAACACCTTCTGTTTTAGCTTCAATCAGCATATCATAAGTCGGCTTGTCATCAAGCGGAATATTATTAATATCAACCTTTATTCCCTGTCTTTTTTCAATTAAATCGACTGTTTTATAAATTGTTGTGAGGTTTCTAAGCCCCAAAAAGTCCATTTTTAAAAGCGATAAGACTTCCGTTACATCATGAGGCGGATAACCTGTCTGAATAATACCGTCTTTTGAGGGCTGAACTGGCAGTATTTCATCAAGTGGCTTCGGCGCAATAATAACCCCCGCAGCGTGTGTTCCCGTATTATTTTTTAGCCCCTCGATACCGACCGCCAAATCAATGAGCTTTTTAAACCCTATCGTTTTTCCCGGAGTGTCGGTTATAATCTGCTCATCCGCATCATACATCTTTTTGAGTTCGGAACCTTCATACTTTATTGCTTCGCCCAAAGTTTTAACCTTATCGTTTATCTTTTGGGCAATATCCATAGCGGAATCAATCAGTCCCGCAAGTTTGTTGCTTTCTGAAAAAGGAATTTTTAATATCCTCGCAACACCTTTAAAGGCCGCTTTTGCGGCATAAGTTCCAAAGGTTATAATCTGGCAAACCCTGTCCTCTCCGTATTTTTGAGTTACATAATCAATAACCTCGCCCCTTCTTTCAAAGCAAAAGTCGATGTCAATATCAGGCATGGTGAAACGTTCGGGGTTCAAAAATCTTTCAAACAAGAGTTTATGCTTTATGGGGTCAAGGTCTGTAATGTCAAGTGCATAGGCAACAACAGAGCCTGCCGCAGAGCCTCTCCCCGGACCTACGGGAATACCATGTGTTTTTGCGTAATGTATAAAATCCCATGTTATAATAAAATATGCCGCAAAGCCCATCTTATTAATAACATCAAGTTCATATCTAACACGTTTTTTTAGTTCTTCCGAAATATTTG
>JAILHI010000021.1 GCA_024695865.1 Candidatus Gastranaerophilales bacterium | reverse complement strand
TACCCGTTATTATTTCGATTGTTGTTGTGGCTATTGCTTTTAAGTGGCTTTATGCCTCGCAGGGTATATTAAATTACATTGCCGAACTTTTCGGTTTATCCTCTGTCGAATGGCTGACCTCGCCCGATGTGGCTCTGTGGTCTGTCGTTGTTGTTACCATTTATAAAGGTATCGGTTATTATATGATGATATATTTATCCGCTCTGATGGGACAGCCAAGGGATTTGCTTGAAGCGGCAGATGTTGACGGGGCTAATCTTGTTCAGAAACATCTTAATGTTACCATTCCTTATTTGATGCCGACGATTGCGCTTGTTGTAACGGTTTCTTCGATATCCGCTTTAAAAGTTTTTGCGGAAATTTACGTTATGACTCGCGGCGGCCCGCTTGATTCTACCAAAACCATTGTTTATTATATTTATGAGAGGGCATTTGAAAACCTTGATTTATCAATGGCTTCGGCGGCTTCTGTTGTGTTGCTGATAATTGTTATGATTTTTTCCACAATAAATATTTTAGTTTTTGAAAGGAAAAAATATCAGTTATGAACAGGCATACAAAGGGCTTTTTAACACATCTTATTTTGATATTTGTATCGGTTTTGTCGATATTTCCTTTGTTGTGGCTGATTTCAACCGCTTTAAAGGGACAGGGTGAAAATATTTTTCAGTATCCGCCGCAGTTTATTCCGTCTGATTTTACATGGGAAAACTTTTCGGGTGTCTGGAAACAAATTCCTTTTATTTCATACTTTTTGAACAGTTTTATAGTTGCGGCTTTTACGGTTATTTTAAATGTCATTTTTTCGGCACTCGCCGCATATCCGCTTGCCAGAATGGATTTTAAAGGGAAAAATCTTGTTTTTTATTTGATTTTGGCAACGATTATGGTGCCTTTTCAGGCAATTATGCTTCCGGTTTATCTGATTATTTTAAAACTTAATCTTGTGGATTCGGTTTCTCATTTTGCGGGATATTTGGGGCTGATATTGCCTTTTGCGGTTAATGCTTTCGGAATCTTTTTAATGCGTCAGGCTTTTCTTGCCGTTCCGAAAGAACTTGAGGAGGCGGCTTTTGTGGACGGCTGTAATATTTTTCAGATATGGCTGAAAATTTTATTGCCCTGTGTTGCACCAACTTGTGCGGTTCTTGCGGTATTTACTTTTATAGGTTCATGGGGCGAGTTTTTGTGGCCGAGTATCGTTTTGACGGATAAATCTTTATACACTCTGCCTGTCGGCATAAACGATTTACAGGGTATGTTCAGCGCAAACTGGCGTTATATTGCGGCAGGCTCAATTATTTCAATCATTCCGATTATAATATTTTTCCTTGCAATGCAGAGATTTTTTATTGCAGGACAAAACGAGGGTGCCGTAAAGGGATAATAATTTCGTCACTGCGAGGGCTTTAGACCGTGGCAGTCTCTTGTCGGTTCAAAAATACCGCTCATTTTATTATGCTTTTTTATTTACAATATCCTGAATTTTCTGAAATGCCGTTTCTGTTATAACGTGTTCAATTCGGCAGGCATTAATTTGGGCTTCTTCTTCGCTCAGGTTTAGGTATTCTTTAAAAAATTTGCATAGAACATTGTGTTTGTTTAAAACTTTTTTTGCTGTTTCAAGACCTTTTGCGGTTAATGCCGCCTGTTTGTATTTTTCGTAAACGATATAACCCTGTTCCGAGAGTTTTTTCAGGGCTTCGCTTACAGAGGCTCTTGAAATATTCATTTTATTTGCAATATCTACCGCTTTAAAATTTGCATTATCCTGAGATAATTCATAGATTAATTCAAGATAATCTTCTTTGCTTGCAGAATTATTTTCGTAAGTTTTTCGCACAAAATCCTCAATATTTTTATTGTATAATATTAGCATAGGTTTTTATAAAAAATCAGTTATATTAAAAAATTTTTACTAAAATATTTCGGTTTTAAATTTATGTCAAAAGTTGATTTTCATATGCACAGTATCTATTCTGACGGAAGCGATTCCGTAGATGAACTTTTGGAAAATATAAAACAGGCTGGGCTGAAAACCTTTGCACTTACCGACCACGATACTTTTGACGGCTGCATTGAAATGTCCGAAAAGGTTTCGGGTGATATTAAATTTATCAAAGGTATTGAGTTAACCTGTACTTTGCAGGGAATAAAATGCCATTTGCTCGGCTATTACATTGATTTATCCTGTCAGGAACTAAAAAATCTTATTGAAAAGGGTAAAAAACTCCGCAGGCAGAAACTTGATACAAGAATTGATTATCTTAAAAATGTGTGGAAGATTGCCCTGACGGACGATGAAAAGGAATGGCTCTATTCACGCAAAAGTGTTGTTAAAACTCATCTTGCGAATATTCTTGTAAAAAGAGGATTTGCAGACACTAATGTTAATGCGATGAAAAAGTATCTTGATGCGTGCAAAACGGGCAATACAAGATTTGACGGAGAAGAAGCGATTGCTGTTTTGAAAAATGCGGGCGCTTTGATTGTTTGGGCGCACCCCCTTGGCGGCGAGGGAGAAGTCCATATTTCCGGAAAGGAATTTACGGAGCAACTTGAAGTTATGAAAAATCATGGTGTTCAGGGGCTTGAATGTTATTATTCGAGATATAACAGACAAGAATGTGAATTTTTGTACGGTCAGGCGGTAAAAAACAATATGTACGTTTCGGGCGGCAGCGATTACCACGGCTCGAATAAGGAAAATATTAAAATCGGTCAGCTTAATACCGAAAATTTTGACGTTGATACGGATAAGTTTAATATATAATAAATTGTTTGGAACGGTATAATCTCAAATTTATTTATAATACGGTTTAAAGTTTCTTATTTTTGTTTTTAATTTTTTAAAATTACCGTCAAAATTTATGCATCTGTCGTCGATATAGAGCCAAGAGATTTCTTTTACATTTGTGATATCCTCGACAAATCTGTCTAAATTATTTTCGATAAGCCATTTTGCAGTTAAAAGTTTGTTTCTCGTTGTGAAAATTTTGATTATGTATTCTTGTGATAATTCAAGTAAAAAATCTTTTGCACCGTCTTTTACAGGCGGGATAAAATCTTTGTTAAAATTGCCCGAATATCCGTTAAGCACACCGTCTAAATCTATAAGAATAGTTTTTTTGTTCATTTGTTGTACCTGTTAGGGTGGTAGAATGTTTTATCACAATGTACCACAATAGGTGGTATGAGTAAAGAGAAGAAAAGAAATTTAAAATATATCAATCTTTACAAAAATCTTGGTGAAAATATTAAAAAATATCGTAAGAACAAAGGTTTTTCACAGGAAGAACTCGCTTTTAATATTTCAAGCACAAGAAATTATGTCGGTTGTATTGAAAGAGCCGAAAAATATCCGAGTTTGGGTTTCTTATTTGATGTTGCAACGGCTTTGAATATTAAAATACAAGACCTCTTTGAATTTGAAAATTAAATTTTGAAACATTCACATTTATAAATTTTACGTCTTTGCGAGGTTTGTCCGAAGCAATCCCTGAAACCGAAAAGAAAGATGTCATGCTGAACTTGTTTCAGCATCTGTCGGAAAAACCGAAAGGGATTGCCACGCTTCGCTTGCAAAGACGTTATACATTAGCAGGTTGGTAAAACCAAGCAAAATCAAAAAATTGTCATTCTGAGGCATTGCCGAAGAATCCAGCCGAATTAAAGAAAAATATTAAGTCAGCTGGATACTTCGCTCACGCTCAGTATGACAGTCAGTGGGTTAGCCGTTAGAAAGCAAATTGGGTGAAACCCAACAAATACAAAATTGTGAATTTGATATTGACGAAGTAATCCCTGAAAAAGAAAAACAGATGTTTATCCGAATTTTACCGTTTTAATTTCGTGTGGGTTGAAATACAAGATATCGTTTGTCGGAACTGATTTCGTTTCCGTTAAATCGGTTTCGTAAAGTTTTAATCTTCCGCATTTTAAAGTGCAGATTTCTTTTTCGTCGGAAAGGTTAAATAATCTCACTATCAGACGATTATCCGCATTTTGTTTTATTGCGGAAACTCTGATTTTCGGATTATCGTTTCGGATAAATTTTTTGTTGGCAAAATTTCCGAAGAACAAAATCGGCGGGTTAAAGATTTTATCGCAAATTGTGTATAATTCTTTGCCGTTATCGGTGAAGCAAACTGCAAAATGAGCCTTTTGTGCGCCAAGCATCTGCATTTCGGGTGTCGGTATCGGCGGGCCTGCAGGTGTTCCTCTTGATGCGTTTTTAGGGTTTGAGATTATGCCTGTTGAGCGAAGCAGCGTAATAGCAAGATTTTTGCCCTCAATTTCCGCCTCTTTCAGTCCGTCTGTGATTATTCCGACTCCGTTTGCAAACACAAACCTGTTTATCGGCATTGCGTTTGTTTTGATTTCTTTTCCTCTCGGTGCAGGCATTTGCGAATTAATGTCAAAATCGGGGGCAAAACTTCTTTCGACAACGTCAAATAAATCTTCCGAAAGGGTGTTTGTTACGGGCTCTTGTGTATTAAATACAACCTGTAATTTGTGGTCTTTTGATTTATTTACATATTCGCATTTAAAATCAACGTAATTTGAGCCTGAATTGATTTGCATAAGCATATTGATTTTATGCTTTGGTGCAATCAGAGAACGTCTTTTCTCTGTTGATTTTTCGGGTATTTTAATTTCCCATTCCGTATCAGCGAAGGCTATGAATTTCTTTTGCGTAATTTTGCAGGCAACAAGTTTTGCATATATTTTTTTACCATTTTTAATCGGAGCTGAATTATAACTGTCGCCGATTTCGGAAATATCGGTGATTTTGATAAAATCGTGATAAATCTTTTGATTTTTTTTGTCCGTAAAATCAATTTTTCCGTTTTTGAAATTGATTGCAAAATATTCGTTTTCAAAGAAATTTTTGCCTGTTTTGATATCTTTTTCATCAAAAATGTCGTTTTTTGTGATATTTTTTACGGAAAAACTTTCAATATTTCTGAGATTAACGGCATATTTGTAGATGGTCGTATAATCTTCCGTGACGGGTATTTTGTTTATATTGTATAAAATCTCATCATCAAAGTTCTCTTTTTTGCCGATTAAAACGGCTTTGAGATTAGACGGAAGTTTTTTTGTCGTTTCTATCGTAACAACACCATTAAAATCAGAGTTTGAAAGGTTTATTGCCGAAACACCTTTTTCGCCGCTCAAATCTCTGATGCAGCGTTTTTTGATACCGTCTGCAATTTCTTCTGTTTTTGTTAATCTTGAAAGCACTTCATTGCATACTTTGTCCGTAGAACAGCCGTAAATGCTGTCGTGTGCGTGGTTTTTAATCAGCATTTTATAAGCGTAATCAACCTGCTTTTGTCTGTTTTCCTTTTTGAAAAAGGCAGAATTTATTGCGCTGAAAGTTTCTGCTTCAAGCAGTTTTCTCTCGCATGTGAAATTTGCCTGTTTGATATCGTTTCTTGTCGAATAAATGCCCTGAAGTATGAAATTGAGCGAGTTATCAAGAAATTCGCCGTCTGCGTATTGTCTTTCCGCCGTTTCGGTCTTTTCAAAATATTCAAACGGGTCAGAAAGGGTAATTTCATATTCCCCTTTATAAATTTTGTTTAGTTTTTCAATCTGTACTTTTAGGTCATCTGCCGTTTTTAAATGGTCGGCACCAATCGGCAAAAGAACGTATTCGCCTGATTTTTCTGCAATTTTATCAATGTATTTTTTTAAGTCTTCCGCCTTTTTGTTAAAGTCAATATCGGAATTTAAAAAGTCGTTGAAATACCCCTGTATTAAATATGCGGTTTTTATGCCGTTCCAGTTTAAATCTGCTTTTCTGTTGCCCAAACCACGCCATAAAACCGCTTTATCAAGATTTGCGCATCTTAAAATTTCAGGCATGGATTTGCAGTGTCCGAAGGTGTCTGACAGGTATGCCAAAAAATTATTGCAGCCCAATTCCTCTGATTTTTCTTTGCCGATTTTTAAATTTCTTAAAAGGCTTTCACCGCCCGTTAAAAACTGGTCTGCCGAACAGAAAAAAGGCCCGATATACAACTTTTTATCAGCAATAAGTTTTTTTATGACCTGTTCTTTTTCGGGAAAAATTTCAAGATAGTCCTCAATTGCCGAAGTCTGTCCGTCAAAATAAAAAACGGGCAGTTTCCCCGAGGATAATTTTTCAATAATATCGTTTACGACCTCAATGAGTCTTAACCGAAATTCCTCAAATTCACGATACCATTCTCTGTCCCAGTGGGTATGAGCATACGCTATAATTTTTTTCATAAATTTATTATAGTCTTTTTTTCGTCATAATGCCATACCCCTTTTACACAATTCCCTCTTTTAAGGCTTTTACGGCGGCTTGTGTTCGGTCATCAACGACAAGTTTTTGTATAATACTGCAAACGTGTGCTTTTGCGGTGTGTTCGCTTATGCTTAAAAGATTTGCGATATCGTTGTTTGATTTTCCGTCAACGACGAGTTTTAAAACCTCGTATTCTCTTTCGGTTAAATTTGCGTGCTGTGAACGGAAAGCCGCTCTGCCGGTTTTTTTGACGGGAAGTGTTGTTCCGCCTTTTTCTCTGATTGCGGGAACGATATGCGGGTCAAGCCAAACCGCTCCGTTGTTGACTGATTTTAATACCATTTTTAATATTTCGGTGTTTATGTCTTTTACGATATAAGCGTAAATTCCGAGCGATAATGCCGAAGTAACCTCGCTTACATCTGTATGTGAAGTCAAAATTGCTATCTTTTGCAGCGGATTTTTTTCTAAAATTAATTTGCTTGCCTTTATCCCGTTTATATCCGAAAAACCGATATCCATAAGAACAATATCGGGTTTTTGAATAAGTGCTTTATCAACCGCTTCTTTTCCGCTTGCCGCTTCCGCCGTAACAATAAATCCGCCGTCCTCCTCAAAAAGTGTCTTTAATCCGACTCTCATTAATTTATGGTCTTCTGCTATCATAAGGCTAATTGGTTTTTTCATAATTTATCCCCTCTCAATTACAATATAAAACCCTTTTGCCTGATAACAATTACTCTTTGCAAACTTTTGCAGATAGATTCATTTATTTGCAAAATGAGGATAATTAAACGGATTAATTTCCTAAAAAAAGTAATACATATTATTTAAAATTATCTTATATGTGTGTCTGTACCGTTATTTTTTTAAATTCCTGATTATATCAAAAAGTTCGCTTGTGCAGTAAATGTCTTTGATTACGTGGATATTGCAGTTTAAAGCCGATTTTAAATCATCAAGACTTTTGCCGTCCAGAAACTCATTTGTATAAGGTGAAAGCATTACAGACGGTATGACTAGATTTTGCGGCTTGTAGGGCGAAATTGAATCCACCAAATCCTGATAACATATTAAGCCAGCAACCGAAATATCTTTGCCCCAGAATTTCGGCTCAACTTTTACAACTTCAACCGTTAAGTTTTCAATAGTATTCAGTTTTTCCGCAAATTCGGCAAACGTTTTGTACGCCGATTTTGATGTCCCGAAGGTTATTCTTGCAGGTTTTTTCAGTTTTTTTGAACATTTTTTAAAGCGTTTTTCAAAATCGTCTTTAATCAGTCTTAAAGCGCCCACGCCGTCCTCAATTTGCCCGAACCCCCTGTAATATTTTGCAGGCGGAACATCTTGTTCCGCAATTAAGAAAAATTCGTCCGAAAGGCAGACGGGATAACTTTTTCTCTTTTTGTTAAATTCATCAACTATGGCGATACATTCTTCCGCTTTCTTTTTATCAATGGTCGTCAGTTTGTCCTTTCTGTATTTTGTAATCCCGACGGGAACAATGGCAACCGATAATAAAATATTTTTATACTTATAAAGTTCGTTAAGAGTGTATTTTAACTCCTCTTTGTCGTTGTAATTCGGACAAAGCACAATTTGTGCGTGGAACGGAATGTCGTTTTCTTTAAGAAAATCAAGATGTTCTTTAATTTTTGCTGCTTTGGGGTTTCGGAGCATTTTTGCCCGCAATTCGCAGTTCATTGTGTGAACGGAAACGTATAATGGCCCTAAATGCATTGATGCTATGCGCTCTTTGTCTTTTTCGGTTAGATTTGTCAGGGTTACATAAGAGCCCTGCAAATATGAAAGTCTGTAATCGTCGTCTTTTATGTATAATGTATCTCGCAAGCCTTCGGGCTGACCGTCCACAAAGCAGAAAATGCAATGGTTTGTGCAGGGTTTGATTTTGTCAAAAACGGCGGATTTAAAGACTATTCCCAAATCCTCGTCAAAATCCTTTTCGATTTCGTAAATTTCGGGCGTTCCGTCCTTGTGTTTTACCCAGATGTTGAGTTCTTCGCAGGCCGTTAAATATGAGTATTCAATATAGTCTTTCGGGATTTTACCGTTGATTTTTAATATTTCATCGCCTGCTTCTATGCCGAGTTCTTCCGCTATTGAATTTTGCTGTGTTTCGATAACAATTGCAGGCATTTTTATACCTTAAAATCTTTCAGAAAAGCCATATAATCCGCAATTTGTTTTTGGCGCTGTTTCATTACGGCTGTTTGGTTTTCATCATAATTTGCGTATTTATCGTTTAGCATTTTTTCGATGTTTACGGTTTGTAAATCTAGCGCTCTTATTGCATTTTGGATTAAAATCTCTTTATTTTCTTTGTTTAAGTGGCTTATTGCGGATAATCTTATGTTGATTTCGTTCGTCAAAACAGACGGGTTGTCGCTTAAATCGCTGAGCAAAAGTTCTGTTAAATATTTTTTGCCCTTTTCGGTAATGGAATAATAACTCGATTTTTTTCCGCCCTCGGAGAGCATATCCCGCACTGTAACGCAGTTTTCGGCAAGCAGTTTTTTTAATGACGGATGAATTGTTCCGTGACTTGCTCTTGTAAATGCGCCGAACAGATTTGTGATAAATTTTTTAACGGAATAAATCGTCATTTCCCGTTTTGTCAGACAGTATAAAATACAGATTTCGCTCATAACCGCATTATATATCGTTTAGAGATATTTTACAAGATATCGTTTGTGTTTTTTACCGAAATGATTATATCTTCGTTGGATTTGTTTATATTAAAATCAATCCCGAAAATGTTTTTAAGGTTTTCTTCGGTAAAAAATTCGCTTTTTTGCCCCGAAATTATTTTATGCTCTTTATTAAGTCCGATAAAATAGCCGCCAAAGGCTGCCGCAGAGTTCAAATCGTGGGTAATCATAACGCAGGTGATACCGTGATTTTGAAGTTTTTTTAATATTTCCGTAGTTTTTATTTGGTTGGTTAAGTCCATATTGGAGGTCGGTTCGTCAAGCAAAAGACAATCCGCTTTTGAAAGCAGTGCTGCTGCAATATTTGCCTTTTGCAGTTCGCCCGAGCTTAATTTTTCAATAAGTATGTTTTTTCTGTCCGTTAAATCGAGTAAATTCAATATTTTTTCGGTTTCTGTAATTTCTTCTTTTGATAAAAACCATTTAAAAGAAGTTGCGTAAAAAAATGACGTAACATATTCAAAAAGCGTTAATCCGTCAGGGTATTTTATATTTTGCGGCAGAAAAAAGATTTTTTTAAAATCGTGAGAAACCTTACCGCTTTCGGCTTTCAGATTTCCCGAAATGATTTTAAACAGAGTCGTTTTCCCCGTTCCGTTTGAACCCAGAACGACCGTTAATTTGTTATCGGGAATTTCAGCCTGTGCGGAAACAAAGAGGACTTTTTCACCGAAAGAAAGGGATAAATTATCAATTTTAATCATGTAAAAAATCACCCTTTCTCGTTAAAAAGTATATAAATATCGGCGAGCCGATAAACGCAATGACAAGCCCCAGAGGTATCTGAACGGGATACAATATAATTCTTGAAATAAAGTCTGCAAAAAGTATAAAGGCAGAGCCAATCAGTATATTTGAAAAGAAAAGCCATCTGTAATCATTGCCAAACAGTAATTTGGATATCTGCGGTGCAACAATTCCGACAAAACTTAATATGCCTGCCGTTAATACGCTTAACGCCGCCAAAAAGGCTGAAAGAATTATAACCGTTATGTCATAATTTTCCTTGCGTTTTTCGTTATGAGTTAACCCCGTGTCCAAACGCAGAAAATTGAGTTTCGGAACAAAAAGTCCGCATAAAAAAACCGTGCAAAGAAACAAGAGAATAAGATGCAGGTCTGAAATTCCCGTGTTTTCGGTTATGTTGCCCGTTAAAATATACATCAGAGAATAGGCTTTATCCGTGTTTTTTAAAATTAAAAAAGATATAACCGCACCCGCAAACATATTGACGGATAATCCGACCAAAATCAGTTTTGTGATGGAAAATCTGCCAAACCCGCAAAAGAGAATTACAAACAATGCGGAAATCAGGGCTCCCGTAAAACCGAACAGCGAATATGCCGTTCCGCCGAAAAACAGAACGGAAAGAACAATGCCAAAGCCTGCTCCCGATGAAATACCCGTTATATAAGGTTCTGCAAGCGGGTTTTTTGAAACTGATTGCAGTAACATTCCCGAAACCGCAAGGCAGCAGCCTGCAATGATTCCCCTTAACACTCTCGGAAGTCGTAAGATTTCAAGCAGTATGCTTTCCGTATCACCGTCAAGATTGAAAAGTTTTTTAAGGAGATGAAGCCCGTTATCGTGATAACCCGCAAAGGCCGAACAATATACGGCAATACAAAAAATTACCGTTAAAATCAATATGTATGCCGTTCTTTTTGTTGTGCTCATTGTTCCTCAAAAATCAGCCTGTTCTTTTGAACAGACTGATTATATCATGTTTTTTTTAATTATGTGTCAATCTCTGTTCGGGACTGCCACGCTTCCTGCGGTTGCTCGCATTGACGTAATTTTAGCAAATTATACTTTTTCTTTTGTTTTTTCGGGAAGTGCATATTTTACGAACAATCCGAGTCTGAAATTAATACCGGGGCGGAAAATCCTGCTGCCCGCACCGTAATAACCGCAGGCAATCTTTTGATTTAACAGGTTATAAATATCGCCTTGCAGATAAAAATGTGCATCTTTCCAAGAAAAGAGTCTGATTAATGTGCCCATATTTACATCAATATATCCGGGGAGACTTACAGTACCTCCGTTTGCGGTTCTTTCGGTGCCGCCCTCAACGCCGATATATGCCTGAAATCTTTCAACGGGTGTCCAGACGATTGTTCCGTTTATTCTGTTATGAGAAACAAGGTCAACCTGTCTGTTATTGTCTTGGTCTTCCGCATCGGTGTAGGTGTAATTAAACACAAATTTGAATTTATCGTTCGGCTTCCATGTTAATCTGCCTTCATAGCCGTTCATTTTTACTCTGCCGATATTGACATATTGTCCGGGCCAGCCGCCGTTGTAGTTGATGTAATCTTTATAAGAACTGTTGAAGTATCCGAAATCAATGCTCAATTTATCGTGGAAGAAACTCTGGTTGATACCCGCATCCCATGAATTGACTCTTTCGGGGTCTAAATTTGGATTGGGAAGTACATAAATTCCGCCGTCACCAAATCTCTGATAGAGTGTCGGTGTGTTTACGTTCATACCCCAACTGCCACGGAAGGTGGTTTTTGCGCCGTCAAGTTTAAAGGTCGGCAAAACCAAAGCCGCAGATGCGTTAGGTGTTACCCAGGTGCCGTATTTTGAGTTGGATATCATTCTTGCACCGCCTCTGATAAACAGAATATCCTTGATGTTTATGCAATCCTGCAAATAAACATCGTGTTGAAGCGTGTGCGCTCTTTCGTAGTTTTCTTCGGGTACAAGTCCCATCCAAGCGCCCCAATCGGATAAACCTGCTGTTTGAAGTCTTGAATTTTCGACTTCAAAATTATAGCCGAGTGATAATCTGTTCCAATCCGCTATATTGAAATTCTGCTGCGTTCCGACATCAAATCTTGTACCGTTTTGGTTTGTTCTGTAATGGCTTCTGTCAATTCCCAAACCTGTCCACGTGCTGTATTGATATCCGGGGTTATAGTGCATATCGTAATTTGAGTTATAAACAGATGTTCTGATATCGTAATCATAGTATTTGTTAACATCATGGTGCCAAATTAAAGCATTTGAAAAATCCTGAGTTACGGCATAATCATAATCTAACATTCCGTCGTTAAAGATATTCATACCGAGATTTTTTCTTCCTCGTGAATATCTTATGATATCTCTCAATTCTGCTTTTCCGTCCAAAAATCTTATGCCGTAGTTGCCGACAAGATTAAGGTTGTTGTATGTATTATCTCCACGTCTGCCGTTATCTTCAAGCCACGTTCCATCGTCGGTTTTAAACCACGTTGCCGCAGTATAATGGTCAAATTTTTCATTACCGCCCATAATTGCAAAGCGTTCTTTAAAATAGCCGTAGTTTCCGAATAAGGATTCGGCTTCCATTTTTAAACGTCCCGAACCTCGTCTTGTCTGCAAGGCGACAATACCGCCCGATGCCGTATGACCTGCGATTGTGCCTTGTGAGCCTCTTACGACTTCAATTCTTTCGTAGTCGTCAGACAACAGGAAATTGCTTAAATTTGTTGTTCTTGCCGTTCCGACGATGGAATCCACTCTTACACCGTCAATGGTGAACATTACTCTGTCGGAGCCTCTTATGATTAACTTTGAGGGCTGTCCGTAACCGCCAGAACCCTGTCCGTAAGTTACGCTGCCCAATTGATTTAATAAAGTTGAGATAAACGGTGTGTTTTGGTCTTTTATGTCCTCTCTTGTAATGATATCGACACTTGCGCCCGAGGTTGCGGCATCTGCCGCATAGTTGTTAAGTGAAAACACCTGTTTGTCTGTCAGTTGCCCGTATAAAACTTTTTTAATTTCGGCTTCTTTGCCGTCATCGTGCATATCCGTCAGTTCATCAATTGCATTTGCGGGCAAATTGGCAATCAATACTGCCGACAATAATGCCGTTAAAATCTTTCTTTTCATACACTTTCCTTTGCTATTCCTTTATTGGTTTTTAGGAGAAAGTTATAAAAACAAACATCTCCTGTCTCGAGGTAACCTTATCGATAAGCATTCCGACTATTACGGCAGCGGACCTGTGAGGGACTTGCACCCTTGCTTTCCTTATCGGGTATCAAAATAATAAGATAGTCACATTCTTATGTCAACTCATTGAAAATTTTTCTTTTTTGAATATAGTTAAATTGGAGGATTTAGCGTGAAAAAGTTTTTTGACACTTTGAAAGATAAGAAAAACATTATTAAAATTGTTTTGTCCTCGGGAAAAGAACTGACTTTTAACCTCAGAGTCTATACTGTTGATACTGAC
>JAILHI010000104.1 GCA_024695865.1 Candidatus Gastranaerophilales bacterium | reverse complement strand
GAAATACCTAAAGGATACGAAATACCTGAACAAAAAATCTATCCCGTCCAGGAAAAATATGACCCAACGACAATGATGATAGGACGAACATTAACTGCAATAACTGCGGCAATACTCTTGTATTCATTTTTAGGGGATGCTGGTTATCAACTTTCACATCTTTCGGCAAAAGTATCGGAATACAAAACTGAAACAATTAATCCCAAACAGGAATGTTTGCAGGAAAACCTTGAAACACCGAAACAAATAGAAATAGGTCAGGGAAAAACACATAGAATTTTATTAAAACAGGCAAAATATTCTCTTTCGGGAATTGTTGTGGCAAAAAACAGAAACTTTTGGCTGAGAGGATTTATGCAAAATGTTTTTGATGAAGTCGTACCAATTGATTTTGGAATTGCATGGGGTGAACTTGCTGATATCCCGACATTAAAAAAATTCAAAATAAAATCCTCAAAAACTCTCGGAGAAGCAAGAATGTTAAGGTATCAATGGAGATTAAAAGATGTTCCGCAAAATCCCGACTACGTCTTTTCCCATATTTCGCACAATCATATTATTCCTGCCACTGATAATGTCGCATCAGCATTGTTAAAAGTAAAAAAATGGGACACAATAAAACTTGACGGCTATCTTGTTGATATTGTGCAACCAAACGGATACACCTCAATGACAAGCCTTTCAAGGTCAGACACCAATCCGACTTCCAGAGGAGCAGAGGCAAACAGACAAAGAGAAGGCGGATACGGCGGTGCCTGTGAAATTTTTTACGTTACAGGTATACAAATAAGAAACAAATATTACAAATAATCTTAAACTGTTGTTTCCTGCATATCTGCTTTAGGAACGGCAAATCGCGATTTGTAATCCTGATACTTTGTAATATATTCCTCATCCTCGTCTTTATCGCGGTGATTATATTCGTGTTTGCCAAGCGCAACATTTTTCTGCTGAATGACGCTTATTGCAACATTACCGCAGTGAGCAGCAATCCTTCGCAAATCAGCAAGCAAGTCAGAGAACATAAAACTGACTTCCGGAGTGCAATCGCCGTCTTTCAAACGCTGAATGTGATCATTTTTGACCTTGCGGATAATTTTCTTAATAACGGCCTCAAGAGGTTCTGCCTCCTATGCAAACCTCATATTATCCGTTTTATACGCCTCTAACGTAACATCAAAAAGTTCTGTTACCGCATTGACGATAACTTTTAATTCCTCTATCGCTTTTTCGGAAAGCTTGCGTTCACTTTCATTTAACTGCGCAGCTATTTTCAAAATATGAGAAGTATGGTCGCCAATTCTTTCATAATCACCAACCGCAAGTAAAAGTTGCGAAATTCTGCTGCTATCTTCCATTGAAAGTGATTTACTCGAAAGTTTCAGCAAAAATTTGCTCAATTTATCTTCATACATATCTATCTGAGTTTCATTTTCTTCAATTTGTTCGGCTTTTTTCTTATGAAAACTTTTTAGCATTTTTGTTGAATTTATATAGTTAAATTGCACAATTTCAGCCATTTTAATCGTTTGACTATAACACTCTGTAATGGCAAAACTCGGAGCAACAAGAAGTCTTTCGTCCAAGAGAACCGCTGATTTTTGATTTTCTTTTTTCTCAGGAACAGCCCATATTGCAAGCTTTTCAAGTAATTTAAAGAAAGGGAAAAATACAAATGCCGTAATGATATTATAAACAGTATGGAAAACCGCAATGCTAAACGGATTTACATTTTGTTCAAGTGCGGGAATTTTTACAAAATAAGTAACTATCATAAATAAAGTCAAGGTTACACCAACACAAATAATGTTATAAATAGTGTGTACAGCCGCAACACGCTTAGCATTGGTGCTTACACCGATAGCCGACAATACTGCCGATATACAAGAACCGAGATTTTGTCCCAAAATTATAGGAATTGCAGCCCCGAAAGGTATTGCGCTCGTTAATGATAAAGCCGCAAAATACCGATAGACGCCGATGAACTCTGAATAATCATTGTTACAATAAGCCCGACTAACGTACCCAAAAGCGGACTTGTTGAAAAAGCAATAAGTACATTTCTAAACTTCGGCATATCTGCTAACGGCTCCATTGCTCCTGCCATAACTTCCATGCCGAACATCAAAATCGCAAATCCCATAAGAACTGTTCCGATGTTTTTACGTTTGTTATTTTTGCCCATAATCATAACAACACCAATTAGCGCAAGTATCGGAGCAAAGGTTTCCGGCTTAAGTATTCTTACCCAAAAATTGTCGCCCTGTTTCCCTGTCAAACTCAAAATCCAGGCAGTTATCGTAGTACCGACATTTGAACCGATGATAACGCTGACTGTTTGAGATAAGTCCATAATACCGGAATTAACAAGACCAACCAGCATAACCGTTACAGCAGATTATGACTGTATCAGAGCAGTTATAACCGTGCCGAGAGCGAAGCTCTTGATGGGGTTAAAGGTCATTTTCTTTAAGATTTTTTCAAGACGTCCGCCTGCGATTTTTTCCAAACCTGCAGACATTGTTGAAATTCCGTATAAAAAGAATGCAAGACCCCCGCATAATGTAAATATCGAGAATAAATCCATAAATTTTCCTTTTCCAGTCTATTTTTATTTCATATTGTGTGATGTTTAAATACACACATTCATTCTATCATGAAAAGGAAAAATCAATGACAAATAAAAAAAGGGAGAAATAAAAAGTTGAATAAGGAATGATAAAAACATGTCATTCCTGTATACGTTAGATAATTCGTTGACAGAATAAGTAATTTTATTCGGCGCGCTTCGCTTTGCCGGTCAGGTTCTTTTTTCTTTTGGCGAGAAAAGAAAAAAGAAGTGCTACGCACGTACAATGGCTACAGAAAGTCGAAATTCGTTTACAAAAGGAGTGCCTCTGGCACAAACAAGAAAAAAGAAATCCGCGTGTTACAGAACTCTGCGCTTCGCTTGAGTTCAATTATGGCACTTTGTGCCATACGAGCCAACGGCTCGTGATTGCGGCTATGCCGCTTTGAATTGGCATAGAGGTTGTTAGATTTTGAGGTGCAAATTTATTAGGTCTTGTGCCTAAAAATTTGTGCCGAAAAATCTTTTACAACCTCTAAACAAGCGCGTGATTTTCTCTCTTTCTTTGCCTACTTTCTATTCTCTCTTTTATTCGCGCGGGAAGTAAAAGAGAGAAAGAAAGTACGTATCGCTAACATGTTGCTTATAAACAATGAGATTGCCA
>JAILHI010000034.1 GCA_024695865.1 Candidatus Gastranaerophilales bacterium | reverse complement strand
CAATCTGAACGCCTGTGAACATTGCGTCTGCTGTATATGAATTTGCTGCTAAACTAACTGCCATAATGTCCTCTTCTCTCTACATTTATATAAAGTATTTCTTTCCCGAAAAATTGTCTTTTTTGTTTTATTCTGCTTAATATTTCTTAATAAAGGCGAAAATGCTTGTCGTTTCACGTTTTTTACGTCGCCGCAAATATGATATTTCGTACTATTTTATAAATTTTCATTTTATATGCCCGTTTTTGACCTTCAATGCTCTTAATATATAATTATATTTATTTAAAATATAAAATTTTTGAGATAAAATGTTATCGGACGGTGTGTATGAGTTTACCAAAAACCAAAACAATAAGAGAACAGTTTGAAGAATTAGAAGAGAAAACTTTGAGTAAATTCGCCTCAAAAAGCAGAGAGAGCAGAGGGCGAAAAATCGAGGAAGACAAATGTCCTTTGAGAACCGATTTTCAGAGAGACAGGGACAGAATTTTGTATTCGGGGGCTTTCAGGCGACTGAAACACAAAACTCAGGTATTTTTCTCGCCCGATGATGACAATTACAGAACAAGAATGACTCATACTCTTGAAGTTTCTCAGGTTTCAAGAACAATCGCAAAAGCATTAAGGCTGAACGAAGAATTGACGGAAGCGATTGCTTTGGGACACGATATCGGGCATACCCCGTTCGGACACAGCGGAGAAACCGTTTTGAACGAAATTATGGAGGGCGGATACCGTCACAACGAACAAAGTGTCCGTGTAGCAGAAGTAATTGAAAATTTAAACCTTACAAAAGAAACTCTAAACGGCATCGTTTGTCATTCTTATGCTTTGGAGCCCGCTTTTACTCTTGAAGGGCAAATTGTCCAACTTGCCGACAAAATTGCTTATATAAATCATGATATTGATGATGCAATCCGTGCAAGAGTAATAAGACAAGAGGATTTGCCAAAGGATTCCATAGAATATTTTTCGGGAGATAAAAATGTAAGATTTACAAAAATGATTTATGACATTGTTCAAACAAGTTATGACCAGCCGTTTGTAAGAATGTCCGAGGAATGTTTTGCCCACATGAAAATATTGAGAAGTTGGATGTTTGAAAACGTTTATCTCGGTTCTGCCGCAAAACACGAAGAAGACAAAGCGATGAACATTATAAGAACGCTTTTTGAATATTATTATAATGATTTAAAGAAAAAATATCCCGCATCGACCGAAAAAGCATTAAAAAGAACAGTTTGCGATTATATTTCGGGAATGACTGACAGGTATGCAATCGTTAAATTTAAAGAACTTTTTCTCATGACACCGTTAGAATATGTAAAAACGGATACCTTTTTAAACAGAATGGCTTTAATAAACGGATTGGCGGTATAAAATGCCTTTAACCTATCAGGAAGCCGTTGAAGAAATAAAAAGCAGACTTGATATTGTTGAAGTTGTTTCACGCTATGTTGTACTGAAAAAATCAGGCGCAAACTATATGGGCTGTTGTCCTTTTCATCAGGAAAAAACACCCTCTTTTTCGGTAAACAGGCAAAAAGGTATTTGTTATTGTTTCGCTTGCCATGAGGGCGGAGATGCAATCACCTTTCTTGAAAAAATACAGAATAAAAGTTTTAAAGAAGTAATTGAAGACGAGGCAAAAAATTTCGGGATTGAACTGCCTGCAACAATCGGGGGCGGTAATTTTTCAAAGAAAAAAACGGCAGCCCTTGAAGCAATGAAAAAAGCATCTGAATTTTTCACCGAAAATCTTTTTAATTCGCCTGATGCTGAATTTGCAAGAGAATATCTTAAAAAACGTTCAATTTCAGACGAGGTTATAAAAAAATACGGGCTTGGCTATGCCCCAAAGGGTTATGACGAACTTCAAAAACATCTGAACACGGATATTTCCTATTTGGAAACGGCAGGTCTTGTTTCAAAAAGAGAACGGGAAAAAGGATATATCGACAGGTTCAGAAACAGGCTTATAATCCCTGTTAAAGATGAAAACGGTCATATTGTCGCTTTCGGAGCAAGAGCCTTGACAGAAGGTCAGAACCCGAAATATTTAAACTCACCCGATACGATTTTATACAACAAAAGCCGTATTCTCTATGGTTTTGACACGGCAAAAGAAGCCATAAAAGAACTTGACAGCGTATTAATTTGCGAAGGCTATTTTGATGCAATATCACTGCAGACCGGCGGGGTGAAAAATGCCGTTGCATCTTGCGGAACTGCTTTAACACAAGACCATATAAGGTTAATTGCAAAATATTGCGAATCAAGAAAAATTTATCTTGCTTTTGACACGGACAATGCGGGTCAAATGGCTACGGAAAGAAGTGCCGAACTTATAAAAACAGCATTTGGCGGATTGGGTGATATTAAGCAGTTTGATTCCTGTTATGTCGCAGGCGGGGGGAATTATTCCTGTGAAATAAGGGTTGTTTCTCCTCCCGAGGGCAAAGACCCTGACGAATTTATTCGTGAAAAAGGCGGAAATGCCTACATTGAACACATGCTTAATGCTCCGCTGTTACTTGATTACAGACTTGATAAACTGTTTTCACAATACAGTTCGGACATGTCACCGCTTGCAAAAAATGACCTTGTTGCAAAAATCATTCCCTTAATTGAGGAAATAAAAAATAATATAGTCCAAAATGAATATGTAAAGAGGGTTGCCACAAGACTACAACTCGATGAAGGTCTTTTACTTAGGGAAATCAAGGCTTTCAGAGCAAAAAATGATGAATTTGAAGAACCTGTTTTTGAACAAAAAAGTCAAATTGTAACAAAATCTTCAAATTTCATCGAAAAAATGCAAAAAAATTTATTGAGTGTACTTTGTACAAATATAAGCGATGATAATCGCTCCGAACTGATAAGAATCATTAAAACCCAAAAAATCGAAGAAAAAAACTTAAAATTATTGGCTGAAACGATTGACAAAATAGTATTTAAGAGTAATAATACCAAAGAATTTATCCAAGAGTTGTTCAATGAGTTTCAGGAAAATAACGAAGTAAAAGATATAATAACGGATTTAATATACTTATCGAAAAGCTACGAGAATTTAACTGACAAAGAAATTCAAACGGCTATGTTCGAAACAAAAAATAAAATTGAGCTTTTCAGACGCAGGGAAGAAATAAAAAAGCTGAGATTAAAATCCAAGGAAGATAATGGCGTTAATGGCGAAGTTCAATATCAAATTACGGTCAACGAAAAACTAAAAAGTGAAAACTGGAGAAATAATCAATGACAAGAGAAAGAAATTCGGAAGTATCGTCAGCATTATTTGAAGATGAATTAACCGATGCAACCCAAAATTCAGATTCTTCTGTATTGGGTGGTGCTGATTTGTCAGATGTTATGATGAGCGGCGATAGATCCAAAATCATAGATTCAATGGAACATGAAGGTTTATTTTCTGATGAAGAAATGGAAGATGAAACCGAAGATGTTGCTGTCGATGAAGTTATGTTAGCAAAAGGTGTTGCAGTTGATGACCCTGTTCGCATGTATCTTCGTGAAATCGGCAGAATTAAATTACTGACTGCAGATCAGGAAATTGATTTGGCAAGAAAAATTATTGAAGGCGGTAATGCCGGTGCAATCGCAAAAAGAAAACTCGTTCAAGCCAATTTAAGACTTGTTGTCAGCATTGCGAAAAAATATGTCGGCAGAGGTATGTTATTCCTCGACTTAATCCAGGAAGGTAACCTCGGATTAATCAGAGCAGCCGAAAAATTTGACCACGAAAGAGGTTATAAGTTCTCGACTTATGCAACATGGTGGATTAGACAGGCAATCACAAGAGCCATTGCAGATCAGGCTAGAACTATCAGAATCCCTGTTCACATGGTTGAAACAATCAATAAACTCAAAAAAGTTACACGTAAACTTGCGCAGGAACTTTCAAGAAAACCGACGGAAGATGAACTTGCTCAGGAAATGAACATTTCAATCGGCAAACTTCGTGAAATTATCAAAGTTGCACAGGAACCCATTTCTTTTGAAGCACCTATCGGTAAAGAAGAAGATTCAAGACTCGGCGATTTTATCGAAGACAAAGATGCCGATGCTCCCGCAAAAACGGTTGCACAGGAACTTCTCCGTGAAGATTTGGCAGAAGTTTTATCGGGATTATCACCGAGAGAACGTGACGTTTTGAGATTGCGTTTCGGTATGGATGACGGTCGTCAGAGAACTCTTGAAGAAGTCGGACAGTTGTTTGGTGTTACGAGAGAACGTATCAGACAAATCGAAGCAAAGGCTCTCAGAAAACTCAGACATCCGAACAGAAGCAAACGCTTAAAAGAATACGTAGAAATCTAACAAAAAAAGAGCGATTTTTAAATCGCTCTTTTTTTTATGAATTTAATCTGATAAAGTTTGTGTGTATAAGTTCTTCGGTTTTTGGCGGTTTTATTCCCGCTTTTTCACCTGCTTCAATACATTTGAGAGTCCAAGCCATATTTCTGGCAAGTATTCTCATATTTTGCATGCCTTCCAAATCGAGTTTTGCCTGTTCTGCACTCATACCATGAACGATATTCCAATATCTTCCTGAAATTATAGGCATTTGAGCAAGCATAAAATATTTGTTCAACTGGTCTAATGTTGTAGTTGTTCCTGCACGTCTTGCTGATGTAACAGCGGCACCGGGTTTATGTTCAAAGATTTTTCTGCCCGACATATAATTTACGTAAAATACTCGGTCGAGAAACGGCACAATATTGCCGCTTGCGGAACCGCAATGAACCGGAGCAGCGATAATATATCCGTCAAAGTATGCCGCATATTCAAGAAATCCGTTAACTTCATCATCTATAACACATCTGCCCAAACGTCCGCATGCTGCGCAGCCACGGCAGCAAGATATCGGGTCGGTTCCGACAAAGTGGGTATCGCATAATATTTTTTCTTCTTTTAAGGTTTTTTCGATTTCTGCAAGTGCTGTTGTCGTGCAGCCGTTTTTGTGCGGAGAACCGTTTATTAACAATACTTTCATGCTTATGCTCCTTATGAGATAAATTATAACATATTTGTCAAGTGGTTATCAAACATGTATTGTATATCCGTTCATAATCGTTGACGATTATGCTTTTGGGGTGTACCATTGTTGTGATAGAGAGTGTTTATATGATTTCTGTTGTTACCGCAAGTTATAATTACGAAAACTATATTAAGGAAACCATTGAAAGTGTTTTGGCACAAACCTTTACCGATTGGGAACTTATTGTTGTGGACGACGGTTCAAAAGATAATTCCGTAAGTGTGATTGAAGAATATTGCAAAAAAGACAGCAGAATTAAACTTTTCACACATGAAAACCATCAAAACAGAGGGCTTGCGGAAACTTTAAAAACGGGGATTTCAAAGTGTTCGGGGGAATATATTGCTTTTCTGGAAAGTGACGACACGTGGGAAAAACACGCACTGCAAAATAAATACAACGCAATTCAAAAATATCCCGATGCCGCAATTCTTCTGAATGATTTAAGATTAACGGGTGATGAACAATATGTATCGGAATTTTTTAACTCTCATAAAGACTATTTTATCAGTCAAAAAGAATTTTTGACATCAGATTGTTTTGATATCAAGGAATTTGTTAAAAACAACTGGCTTCCGACTTTTTCTTGTATCACTGCCAAAAAAGAAGCCTTAACCGAGGTTGATTTCAATTCGCCGTCAAAACCTAATCTTGATTGGTTTTTATGGGTTCAGATTTTACTGAAAAATCCAAATCTTGTATATATTCCGTCGCAGGATACAAATTGGCGTGTTCATGGCGGAAGTTACATTTCGGCAAGAAAAAGAAGTGATTATTCGGATTTCTTCGGTAAATTGCACGAAATGCTTTATAAGCAGGATTTGCCGCAAAAGGAATACGAACTTTCGGCTTTTTTACACAGACAGGATATACAAAAAATCAGCCGAAAAACCGTAAACAGTTTTGATAAAAAACTTGCAAAAAAGTATCCGCATAAGGTTTTTGTTCACAAATATTTTCCGTTTGAGAATATTGAAAAACCTTTGTTATCAATATGTATTCCGACCTACAACAGAGCAGAGGTTTTGAAGAATACACTGAAAACCCTGACGTCGCAAAAGTTTTATCAGGAAACAAAGTGTGTGGAAATAGTCGTTTCCGATAACTGTTCGTCTGACGATACTCAAAAAATCTGTCTGAAATATGCCGAAGAATATCCCGACAGGTTCTTTTATCACAGAAACAGCGAAAATATTCGGGATAAAAATTTTGAAAAATCTCTTTCCTACGGAAAAGGTGATTACGTAAAATTATGCAATGACACTCTGAGGTATGGGGCTGAAGCCTTTGTGGGTATGTGTCAGGACATAATGCTTTTAAAATCTTTAAAACCCGTTTTATGTTTTTCGGGCGGTTTTAACGCTCCCGAAAACCGTTTTGATTTTTGCAAAAATATGAGTGATTTTACAAAAAAAATGTCCTATTGTATGACCTCAATAGGCTCCTTCGGACTTTGGCAGGACGATTATAAGAAAATCACCGACTTTAACAGATATTCCGAAAAACAACTTGTTCAGACAGAAGTTTTGCTCCGAATGATTGATGAAAAAGGTTATGCCGTTGTTTCTACCCCCGTTTATTTTAAAAATATAATCTACGGCAAAAAGGGCGGCTACAATATTGCAGAAGTGTTTGGAAAAAATTACCTTTCTCTGCTTCGTTTTTACCTTGAAAAAGGCGCTCTTTCCCGAAAAAATTACGAAAAAGAGAAAAAATTGCTGCTGAAACATATTAATAAGTTCTATTTTGATTTTGAAAGAACGTACAATTTTAAAAAAGACGGCTATTTTAAATTTTTATCGGAGTTTTACGCTTTTAATCCGTATTTTTATATCAGTTACGTGAAACTTTTACCCAAAATCATTAAGCAGTATTTGCACCAAAAACGAGTAGAAAAGAAAGTCCGCAAAGGCGATATCAATTTTTTATGGCGTGATAAAAACAAACATAATGAAACTACGGTTTCAAACCACGTTAATATCGAAAAAGTTTCTGTCGGAAATTATTCCTACGGCAACATAAATATGTATCATTCGGGCGAGGGTGAGGAAAAACTTATAATCGGAAATTTCTGTTCGATTGCCCCTGATGTAACTTTTTTGCTTGCTTCGGAACATTCTTACAAACATTTATCGACATACCCGTTCAAAGTTAAATTTTCGGGCAAAGAAAACGAGGCCTCCTCAAAAGGCTCCATAATTGTCAAAGACGATGTATGGATTGGTTACGGCTCAATTATAATGTCGGGTGTAACTCTCGGACAGGGCGCAATTATCGGTGCGGGAAGTATTGTAACAAATGATGTTCCGCCGTATGCAATAGTTGCGGGAAGCCCCGCTAAACTTATCAAATACAGATTTAGCGAAGACATTATCGAAAAACTCAAACAGGTGGATTTTGGCTGCCTGACACGTGAAAAAATGCAGACTTTGATGCAATATCTTTATACCGAAATTACCGATGATAACGTTGATGAGATAATTGCGGAAATAACAAAAATTTAGAATGTTTCGGATTGGTTAGAATTTATTTTGTCATTGCGAGCGTAGCGTGGCAATCCCGTTCTGTTTCAGGGATTGCTTCGGCAAAGCCTCGCAAAGACGTATAGTAAGCAGGGTGGTCTAAAGTCTACCCTGCAATTTTTTTATTATGACCGATTTTCAGAAAATTTCAAGTTCCCGCAAGAACATATTTTCCCCTTTTGTTTGATAAAAATACACAAAGGGACTATAATTGCATTGCCTGTAAAATTCAAAGGGGTATCCGTGAAAAAAATATTATTTTCCAAAATATTTATTTTATGTTTTTTTATCATATTTCTCATTCTGTTAGTTTTCTTTTTTGAGGAATCTGTTTTCCGTTGCGGGCAAAAATACTATAAAAACACGGATTTTCAAAAGGCGGCATTTTGTTACAGGTTAGCATTAAGATACGACAAAATACTTTTGAAACTGCCGTTTTCAGACAAAAAACTGTCTGATAAGAAAATCAGAAACTTATACCTGAAAATTGCCGATTGCTATTCGGAAAGCGGAGATATTTCAAAAGCCATAACTATTGACGGTGAAATTTTATCTTACTTTAAAGCCAAAAATTCAGAAAATGAAGACTTTATAAATTATCTTGAAATGGAAATGGCTGATAACTATGTGAAACTTGGATATTTCGACAAAGCCGTTCCGATATATGAAAAAATTAAAGATTGGTATCCCCAAAATCTTATAAAACTGTATTTGTTCAAAAAAGAATATCAAAAAGCGGCAAGCATACTCTTTTCGGGCGAAATTCAAAAGGTTATGTTCAACGGCGACGATATCGATTCTGCAACTTTAAATTATTTGTTATTGAAATATTATATGGAAACAGAATCTTATGATGAAATCTTTGATTTTGTTCAAAACGAAGATTTGGACTTTGAAACAAAATTGATGGTCAAAGTTCTTCTTGCAGATTTATTTGAAAGGCTGGAGGAAAACGAAAAATCCTATAACTTATACGAGGACTTACTCTTTTCGCCGTATTTAAAAAACAGCAGCGACTATGTTCTGAAAATCCGCTATGCAAATTTGGCTTCAAAAATCGGAAAAAAACAGGAAGCAGAAGAATTGATTAACGAACTTGAAAAATCTCAAAAAAAATTGTATAAATACAGCCCTCAAAGAATTTGCACCCAATATTACAAGTCAAAAATTTTTCACAACAGCAGTGACTATAAGGTGTCTGTTAAACTCTTTAAAAAGTTAAAACTGCAAAAACAAAGTTATTTTTATAACGACCTTGATGCTTTTTGCAGAATTAATACAAGTATCTGATTATGCCTGTTCTTCCTGATTTAAAGATAAAGCAAAATCGGCGGCTTCGGATTCTCTTGCGATAACTTCTTTGATTGCGAAAATATCACCCGCCGTTAATCTGTCAAAAGCGGCTGTATCGGGTTTGCTGTATAATTTTTTGAATTTTTCCTGCTCGGAATATTCAAACCCCGGTAAATTATTTGAATAGGCAATAAATTTATATATCTGAGATGCAAGGTAAAATTTGTCTATATCTTTTTTTGAAAATACAAACACCGCATCTGAAGTTTTTTTAAAAACCAATTTTTTATCACAGAGAAAAGATAAAACAAAATTAAGAAATATAGCCTTGCCGTTTCTTAAAGGTGCAATAAACCCCGGTTTTTCGTTTATATACCCGAGAATTTTTTTTGCATTAGGTATTCTGCAAACACGAATATTTTTTGATTTAATCAGTTCCAAAGTTTTGTCGGTGTCGCCGTAATATTGTTTGACAAGTTCTTTTGATTCGTTTTGGACTTTGTTTATAAGTTCCTGATTTTTATTTTTGATATCAAGGCTTGCAGCCTGACCGATTGCAGATTTTCTGCTGCCTGAAGTAAAAACAGTTTCGGCTTTTTCATTTTTTGACTTTTTTGCAAAAATGTTTTTAAGCATTAATAAAAAATTCAAGAAAACTTTTTTTATTTGATACATTTTTCACCTTTTCTTAGGAATATAATATATCAATTTTCAAATTTTGTCTGTAATACAAATGAATAATTTTAGAAATCAGAAAAATGTGTTAAAGATTTTATGTTGGGTTTCACCAAACCTACGCTCTCTGCCGTCGCAATCATGTCAAATATGAAGTGAAGAATCCAGCGGATTTTGTGTAGGACGGAGTGTGAGCGAAAGCGAACCGAGTCCGAAGTAGCGGCGAAATAGTGAACGACTTGAAGCCGTGAAACAAAATTCAAGACGCATTGAACGGCTGAAATAGTCCACCAACGGACTTCCGATTTTGTTATTCTGTTTTTTATTTGTGGGTTTGCTGTCAATTTTTTCTCCTTTTTTGTTTCGGGGGGTTGAAATTTGTAAAAAATGAGTCATAATGTTTATAGAGGTTTTAAATATGGCTGACGTTCAAAAATCAGATTATGAATTACCTGATAACAAGTGGTTGCAATCGCATTACACTTATGTCGGTAATGTTTTTGACACACCCGAACATCAGGCAATTTTATCAAAAATGACAAATATTGATGATAGAATTGCATATAAGGAAAAAATACTAAATCAGCAACATTTTGAGGAATTTGGCGAATATATAAATTACGAACAGTAATTATTTTGTTTTTACATTGATTTTTGCAGTTATTTTCCATATTTTTTGTCCTTTGTCATACCGGATTTTTTCAATCTTTAATTCTTGATTTCTGTCAAAGAGAAGTTCTTCTTCCCACTTTTTACTTGATATATTTCTCGTATCAATCGCTCTTGCTCCTTTGTTTGCCGTTATAGCAGGTAGGGTGCAAAAAGGAACGTTTGCACCAAAATAATATGTTTTATTCGGCTGGATACTTCGCTACCGCTCAGCAGGTAGGGTGCAAAAAGGAACGTTTGCACCAAAATAATATGTTTTATTCGGCTGGATACTTCGCTACCGCTCAGTATGACAGATGTGTTTTCGTAACGGGATTGCCACGTCGGGCAATTCTTGCCCTCCTCGCAATGACGGCATACTTTTTTGCGAGCGAAGCGAAGCAAATAAAAAGCCCTCATAATGAGGGCTAAAGATTCTTTAGAGAGAGAGTTAGAGAATTTTTTTGAGAGAGTTTGTGAGAGTTTAAATCTTTTTTATTTACGAATTATTTGTAGCTCGGTGCTGCTTTTTTAATTGCGTCTTCTTCTGCTTTGCCGACTGCTTCTAATTCGTGTGAATATGCGTTCAACTGAGTTTCTAAATATTTTCTCTGTTGGTCGAGTTGTGTCTGCTGCATATTTAAACCTTGAATCTGTAAATCTGACATTAATGATTCTTTGTTGATTTTTGCAGTTGCTTCGTTTAATTCTGCTTCTGCTTTCTGTTGTTCTTCATAATAGTTTTCAGCGTTTGCATCAAGTTTGTTTAATTTTTCAGTGTATTTTGTTTGTGCTGCTAATGTCTGATTTGCTTTTTCAATTGAATTTTTATTCTGTAAAGAGAAGATATCCATTGATAATTTGTTTGCTCTTTCAGAGTTTGACATAATCTGAGCGTTGCATAAGTTAAGACGTGCTGTCAATGACATCTTTCTAGCTGTAAATAAAGCGTAACCCATCTTAACTCTCTTTCATTCTCTCTACATTTATATTAA
>JAILHI010000002.1 GCA_024695865.1 Candidatus Gastranaerophilales bacterium | reverse complement strand
ACGAAGTCCGAATAAGCAAAAAGCAAAGTGAACGGCAACGCAGTGAAGCGACCTGTGAGCAGAGGCTGAAGGGCTTGCGAGGAGCAAGACCGTAACGCCGTTTATTGCGAACAGGTCAAGACAGTGAACAGGTGCTTTTTGCTTATTCGGACTTCGTCCTACACAAAAACCGCTTTTTTCTTGGGATACACGTTCTTTTTTCTTTTCCTCGAAAGAAAAGAAAAAAGAATGGGTACGAAAAAGAATATATTGCCAATATTGAGATTGGAAAGCAAAAAATCTTTTGATTATTTTACTAAAAATCAAATCGGCTAGATTCTTCGGCTTCGCCTCAGAATGACAGATGTGTTTTAAGAACGGGATTGCCACGCCCTCTCGGGCTCGCAATGACGGAATATGTTGTTTGTTGGGTTTCACCCAACCTGCCTGCTCGGAATGACAAAAAATATCGGTAACAGTTTACCCCCTGTTGACTAATTTATTTTCACTTCTTAATTTTGATAATTAAAAAGAAAGGAGAAAAAATGAAAGAAGTTACAATATACACTCTGGACTACTGTCCGTACTGCAAAAAAGCAAAAAAACTTTTGCGGGATAACAATATCCCGTTTAACGAAATTGACATAACCGCAAATGAATATTCCCAAACACAAAGGATTGCCGAAGAATACAATCTTCAGGACGAAGTAACCTTTCCGCAGATAATCTTCGGTAAAACAAGAATAGGCGGCTGTGCCGATTTGGAAAAAATTATCGGGGACAATCTGCTTGAAAAACTGTTAAAAGAGGATTAAAAAATGAGTTTATATTTTAACTATGACAATTCCGTCTGCAACGAGGGCTCAACGCCCGTTATTTTTTCTTATGACCCGTCTATCACTTCTCTCAAAGAATTACTGATTTACGAATTGAGCCAACTTTCATACTACGAGGAAAAACTCAGAGAAATCGGTGAGGATACGGAAAAATTAACAGATTCTGTCATTAACTATATTTCTCTTTCCGTTGTCAATCTTGATTTCAGAAAAGACCGTTTTCTCGGCATAATTAAAAATCTCTATAACGATGTTCAAAAGGCGCTTCAAAACTATAAAGAAATTTGCCAAAAGAAGAAGATTAAATTTGAACGGATTATGGGTGAAAAACTTTCTTTTGAAAGGAAAAAAGAAAAAAATAATGCGGTAAATTTCGGCGAAAAACAATCTCTGCTTAAAAATACAGTTTTAACACCCTCTAAAAAATTGATGAACGACATAGTTATAATGCTTTTGAGCAACGCCTGCCTTTGTATAACCGAACTTGAAAACTACGAAGTCAATGTCGGAAAATTAAAATACGATATTCCGAAAATTTTAAAAACTGTCAATTACGACTCTCTTTCAGACAGAGAACTGAAAAAAGAAATATTAAATTTTGCGAAAACAAACTACAAAATAATGTCGCAATTATACGGCTATGTACATAAAAAATACGGGCCGATAAAGGAAACCAACGTTGATTTGAGTATAAGAAAAGGCAAATGTATTCTCGTTTCGGGGCATTATTACAAAAATCTTGAAATGCTGCTTGATGCGGTAAAAGACGAAAACATAAATGTTTATACACACAACGACATGCTTAATGCCCATGCTTTTTCATATTTTCACAAATACAAAAATCTCATCGGGCATTACCAGCGTTCAGTAAACAATTTACAACTTGATTTTTCCTCATTTCCCGGGGCTGTTTTAATAACCAAAAACACCCATTCAAACTTTGACATAATTCGGGGCAGAATTTTCACCCCCGACAACAACCCCGCCTACGGACTTTGCAAAATAAGCGAAAATGATTTTTCGCCGCTCATTAAGGCAGCAAAAGAAGAAAAAGGCTTCCTGAAAAATCTTCCCGTCGGCGATATTACCGTCGGTTACAACGAAGATGAAATCAAAGCAAAAATTAACACCATAATCGAAGATTTTGCAAAAGAAAAATACAAACACCTTTTTATTATCGGAACAACAAACTACAACAATCCCCAGAACAAATATTTTATTGATTTTCTGAACAATCTTCCGAAAGATTGTTATGTAATTTCACTCTCCTACAACATGCCCGCCGCAAATATCTGGCATATTGAGTCTTTTTACGATATGTCGCTGATTTATTTTCTGCTTGATAATTTCAGAAAAAATCAAAATATTTTAAAGAAGCAGACAACTGTTTTTATACCGCAATGCCATCTTCAAACGATATCTCATGCCCTGAATATAAAAAATACGGGTGTAAAAAACATCTTTTTAAGCGATTGCTGTCCGAAGGTCATAAACCCGTCCCTAATCAGCGGAATGAACAAACTGTTCGGAATAAAAAAAATCAGCGGCTCGGCGGAGCAGGATTTAAGAAATATTATTAATTAAATATTTTTAATTGACAAAATACGATAAAAATGCAAAAATCAATTTGTATTGTATCGAAAGAGGAGAGTTAACATGAAAAAATTATTATTGGCAACGGCATTGGTAGTAGTTTCCGCAATTTCTGCAAATGCAGCAGAAAAATACGCAACAGTTAATGTTGATTACGTTATGAGCAAATACCCCGCAGCACAGCAGGCTACCGAATGGCTTAAAAAACAGGAAGTTGAACTTCAAAAATTTGTTGTAAACGCAAGACAAGACCTTGAAAAAACACCTGAAGCACAAAAGAAAGCAAAAGAAGAAAAATACAACAAAGAATTACAGACAAAAGCAATGAATATCAGAAAACAGGAAGAAGCAAAAGGCAAAGAAATCTTTGCAAAATTCGATGCAGCAGTTAAAACAACTGCAAAAGCAGGCGGATATACTCTTGTTGTTCCTGCTGCTTTCTACGGCGCAACAGATATTTCAGAACAGGTTATTAAAAACTTAAAATAGTAAGATAATTTTACAAAAACAGGGTAATTTTATTACCCTGTTTTTTGTTGCTGATTTTCCTCAAAATTTTATGTTATTATTTTTCAAGAGGAAAAAATATGCACATTCTGTTTTTATTTTCAATAATATTAACCGCCGTATCATCGTCATTTTTAACACTAATTTTTGAAAATAAAAATTTTTATACCGCAATTTGCGGTTTCGGCGGAATTTTCTTTGCACAGATTGTATTTACTTATGAACTGTTGTCATTGTTTTCGGCGGCGGCACCGCCTTTTGTACTTCTTTTAAATTTAATTATTTTTGTTATAGCCACTATACTTTGGAAGAAATACGGCCAAAAGCCCGCTTTCAGTGATTTTCTTTTGGAAGAAAAAAGGAAAATCAAATTTGCAATCCAAAAGGATAAACTGTTAAAACTTTCACTTATTGCTTTTTCGATTTTTATTGCAGGCTCGATAATGTATATCTTCATCATGCCCGTAATCGACGGAGATGCGCTCTCTTATCACGTTGCAAGACTTCCGTTTTGGTATGATATGAAAAGCATTAACCATTTTGTCTGTTCTGATGTTCGGGCATTAATCATGCCGATAAATTCGGAGGTTTTTTATTTTTGGGCGTATTCTTTTATTAAAAGCGATATTTTTGTCAGAGTATTTTCATTTCTATCTTATCTTTTGTTTGTTGCGGGGTTAAGAGGGTTATTTCTGGAATTAAAGATTTCCGCAAAAACATCTTTATGGACAATACTTGCGGTTACGGCAATGCAGAATGTGATGTTTGCCGTAACGGGAACGGAAACAAACATAGCCATTGCGGCGCTGATGATATTATCGGTTTACCTGTTTTTAATCGGGGCAAGAGGTATGACGAAAAAATACCTGTTTATTGCATCTCTTTTGTATGCGCTTGCCGTCGGA
This sequence comes from Candidatus Gastranaerophilales bacterium, assembly GCA_024695865.1. Taxonomy (GTDB): domain Bacteria; phylum Cyanobacteriota; class Vampirovibrionia; order Gastranaerophilales; family Gastranaerophilaceae; genus RUG841. The sequence continues at coordinate 7,737 of JAILHI010000002.1, read as the reverse complement.
ACAAAAACCCCTGCATTACAGGCTTTCCCGATGTTCTTTCTTGTTCTTTCGGTCATTGCCTTTTTACAGCATAAAAAAAACTTTTACAAGCCGATTTTGATTTTTGGCGCCTTTGCGGCTTTAAACTTTATACTCTTTGCATCTTATAATTACGTTTTGAATTTTATTGATTTCGGAAACCCGCTTTCCTCATGGCACAACATAGAAGTCCACAGATTTGACGGCGGAATCAAGGGCTTTTTTGCAAATATTATCCGTTATATCGGTATGATGATTGACACTTCGGGCTTGCCCTACAGTGTTGAATTATGGAGAATAAAAGTTTCTCTGATTAATATTCTGCTTGCATGTTTTAACATTTCACCCGATTTGAGTGTTATCCTGCCCGACACACAATATTTTAAAGTCGGCAATAATTTTGAAAATATGTGCGGACTCGGCATTTTAGGACTGATTGTTTTTCTTCCAGCCGTTTATTTTGCGGCAAAAAGAATTAAACATTCTGCAAAATCCTGTATTCTCGGCGTTTTGGCTCTCGGCTTTATAATAAATCTCATTATTTTGTCGTTATCTCTCGGATATATGTTTTTCAGTATCCGCTTTGTAATGTTTTACGTTTTGCTTTCTTCGCCCGTTATTGCATACATTTTCATAAAAAACAGAAACAACGGTTTTAAAAAGTTTCTGGCTGTTTTTATTATGTATTCGCTGACCGTTTCATATTTCTTTTATGAAAGACGATTTTATCCTTATCTTTTGTCAAACGTTTTTAAATACAAATCCCTTAAAGCCTTTAAAGACAAAAATCTTTGCTGCAATATCGATTTTGATATACCGTCACAGGCGTGTGAAATTATCACGGACATAAAAAATGCGGGACAAAAGGCAAAGGTTTTGTATTTTGCATCAGAGGGTACAAATATTTTCTATCCGAAACATTCCGAAAACGACAATTTGCACGTTGATTTTAAACTTCTTGAAACCACAAAAGAAAACGATATCGACTGGGATAAATACGATTACATAGTTATTCCGAATGTTCAGCAGAGTACGAATATAAAAGATATCAACTATTACAGAAATGCCGTAATCGCTTACAACGACGGCTCGGACGGAAGTGCCGCTTATTACGATTATTCGCCCGAACTCTTTTCAAACTGCATATTTTTAAGCAGCAGACAGGATAATATCAAATGGCTGACATCTGATGATAAATTACTTACGGGCTCTGAATGTTTTTACAAAAGAGATATCCTCGAAAAACACGGTTTTCGCTTTGTTAAAAGGGTTCAGTTCTTTAATATGAAATACGACTATAAAAAAGAATTAAACCTGTTTAAAAAAACTATGAAATAAACTTTTTTGCTGATATAATGCCGGTATGGAAAGAAAATCAATTACGGTAAACAGGAAAGCCTTTCATGACTTTCACATATTTGAAAAATATACGGCAGGGATAGTGCTTTTCGGCACGGAAATAAAATCAATCCGAAAAGGCGCTGTCAACCTGAAAGACAGTTTTGCCAAAATTGAGGACGGAGAAATCTGGCTGTACGGCTGCCACATAAGCCCGTATGAACAGGGAAACAGATATAACAAAGAGCCTGAACGCAAAAGAAAACTGCTTCTAACTAAAAAAGAAATTTTAAAAATGCTCGGCAAAATTAAAAAAGATGGATATACAATCATTCCTCTTGAACTTTTTATTTCGCAAAAAGGATATGCAAAACTTGAAATTTCTCTCGCAAAGGGCAAAAAACTCTATGATAAACGTGAAGATATAGCAAAGAAAAGCCAAAACAGAGATATTCAGAGGGCAGTTAAAAACAGATAAAAGATTGCCTGATTGTCTAATATACTTAATACGAAAAGATATTTAAAATTATTAGACAAAAGGGTATTTTATAATGTCAGATTTTCTTAGTACAACAGCGGAAGATAAATTTTCCGAAATCGGTCTGCAAGCCGAAATATCAGAGCCTTTAATAAAAGGCTTGGTAAAATACAGCGAAGAAGCGGTAGCAATTACGGACAACAACTTCCGAATTATTTACACCAATCGTGATTTTTTCAGAAAAGGCGAAAATTTATTTACCAAATTCAAACTTAAAAAGAAACATATAAACACGAGTTCTTTTGATATAAAACGTTCAATAATTGTCGATAAAAGTATTTGCCCATTTTTGCTGAACATTATAAAAATTGCTTCGGGCAGTAAAAATTATTATCTTTTTTTTGCAAAGAAAAATCTTTTCGAAAAAGAGCCCGACACTGCGCAACTATCACTTGTAAACTATTTAAAACATGACTTAAAAACTTATTTGTATTCACAGATTATCGCCCTTAACGTTCTTGCAAAAAACACAAATAACGACGTATTACTTTCCGAAATACTTGAAGCAGCCGAAACATCGTACAGAATTTTCAAAAATCACCTGAATGAGTTTGATTTTCAGACGGATAATTTAACGATTTACAGAAAAGAAACAGGCATAATGCCCATCTTTGAGGAAATAAAAAAAGACTGCGAAAAGTATGCCCAGACAAAAAATAAGGTTATAAACTTAATCAGGGTCAGAAACAGTAAAATTTATGCGGATTCAAAAAGGTTAAAAGATGCCTTACTCAATATCCTTTGTCATATCGGCAAATTAACGGAAGAAACTTCAGAAATAAAAATATCAACGGCGGCAAGCCACGGAATGTTTAAAATAACGATAGAATTTCCCCACGGCAGCCTTGATAAAAATACTTTTGCCGCAAAGACGGAAACAAGCCGATTTTATACAAGAGATAACGGCTTGTGCCTTTCGGAAAAAATAATCGCCTTACACAGCGGAAAAATAAAAATTGAAAATAAAGGCAAGAAGTCTTTTATAAAAATTTATATGCCGAAATAATTAAGTTTTTTCTTTCATAACAGCGGGGCTTCCGTAAGTCTGAAACTATTTCAGCATTTCTGCGGGTGAATTTTGTAAAACAAAATGCAACATTTTGTTATTTAATGCTACAATATAATAAATATTTGAATGAGAGGATATAATTTTGGAAGAAAAAACGAAAAAACAAGTTATAGATTATCCCTACCTGCAAAAACCCGTTGTTATCTACGAAAGAGAAAACGGACACAAGATTGTTTTTGCCTACAAGCCGGGAACTCTGGTAAATGTCAGCACATGGGTCAAAACGGGCTCCATAAACGAAACACCCGAAAACAACGGTATTTCTCACTTTTTGGAACACCTTATGTTTAAAGGTACCAAAAAGCATAAAGCAGGCTATTTTGACAAAACTCTTGAATCAAAAGGGGCAATCGTTAATGCGGCAACGTGGAAAGACTATACTTTTTACTACGTAACACTTCCGAAAGGCCCGAAAGACGAATATTTCAAACTTGCAATAGAACTTCATGCGGATATGATGCTCAATCCCGTTATTCCCCCCGAGGAAATCGGCGACACCTTCGATATTAACAATCCGAACATCAAAACAAAACGTGAAAGACATGTCGTTACGGAAGAAATCAGAATGAGGGAAGACCAATCTTGGACAAGGGTTTACAACCTCTGCAACGACAATATGTACACAAAACACCCTTACAAATTTGACGTAATAGGCACAGCCAAACTTATTGCGGAAATGCCGAGAGAAACGGTTCTTAACTACTACAAAACGTTTTATACCCCTCAAAATATGACAACAATCATTGCGGGCGATTTTGATTTTGACAAAACGTTAAAACTTGTCTTGAAGCACTTTGATTTTAAGGGCAGAAAAAACAACCCCGTCAAAAAGAATGTTCCCGATAAACCGACCAACAAAATGAAGTATATCGAAACGAAGTCAGATGTAACAACAGGCTTTTTAACGGCAGGCTGGCTGCTTCCCGAAGCAAAAGACACAAAATCGTCAATTCTGGGCGATATACTTGCAATCGTTTTGGGTGACGGACAAAGTTGCAGATTATACCAAAATCTAATCGAAAAGCAGGAAAAGCCGATATTTAACCTTGTTTCAGCAGATTTTTACACTTTCAGAGACGGCTCAAACTTCTTTGTTCAGGCTAATTTTCAGGCAGACAAAAAAGATGATGCAATTAATGCCGTCAAGTCGGAAATCGAAAAAATATACACCGAAAAAATCACTGAAAACGAACTTAAAAAATCGGTTAAAAAATTAAAAGCCCGTTTCGCAGAAACCACCGAAACCGTTTCTGATATTGCGGAAACAATAGGCTACTATATGACAGTATGCGACGATATGGAGCAGGTAAAACAGTATATAGATGTTCTTGAAAACATTACAGTTGATGACGTTAAAAAGTTTGCAAAAAAATATCTTATTTTGAAAAAAGCAACTTTTGCGGTTCTTTTGCCGGAGGATAAATAAATGAAAAAAACTCAGTTAAAAAATGGTATTAAGGTAATTCTGAACGAAAACAAAAACACACCGAGAACGGCAATTACGTTTTATTTGAGAATTGCAAATCCCGAAATCAAAGCGGGAACAAATATTTTGATGAACAGGTTGTTTTTGCAGGGAACAAAAAAACGCACGGCAGAACAAATTGCAAACGAAACGGAAGAAAACGCAATCGAGTTATACAGTGAAATAAAAACCGATTATTTGAGGTTTAAAGGCTTATCACTCAATGAAGATTTTGATTATATGCTGGAAATTCTTGAAGATATAATGCTTCATTCAACCTTTAAAGATTTGGACAAAGAAGTTATCAAACTGAAAGGGGAAATCTCTGCCGATTTGGATTCCCCCAAAGCAAAAGCCAGTGATGCTTATTACAGAACACTCTATGAAAATCACCCCTACGGAAACACTTCAACAAAAGTTCTTGAAGATGTTGATAAAATTACCAAAAAAGACATCAAAAGCACTTACAAAAATATTATGGAAACCTCTGAAAAAGTTATTTCCGTTGCAGGCGATTTTGACGAAAAGAAACTATTAAAGCAACTTGAAAAACATTTTGGCAAGTTAAAAAACAACAGTAATTTTGTATCAGCAATCAAAGCGCCCAAACTTACAAAAGACAAATTGAAAATTATTGAAAAAAATGATGCAAAACAGGCACAAATCTTTGAGGGCTGGTTGTTTCCGACATATTCCGACAAAGAGTATGCCACTATTTGTGTTATAAATTCTATTTTGGGTGCAAGCGGGTTATCATCGAGATTATTTTTGGAACTCAGAGAAAAACAGGGTCTTGCATATACCGTCAGAAGCATTTATGAAATCAAGGCAAAAACAGGTGCTTTTACAATCTATATCGGAACAGAGCCCAAAAACATCAAAACTGCAATTGACGGTTTTAAGTCGGAAATAGAAAAAATAAAGACAATCCCCGTGGACGAAAAAGAATTGCAGGACGCAAAAAACAACGTAATCGGAAAAAGAGGTTTTTATTTTGAAACAAATGCCTTAATTTCTTCCGTTACGGGTATGTACGAAATTCAGGAACTCGGCTGCGATTACGAACAGACCTTCATAGAAAATATCAAAAAAGTTACAAGTGAAGATATTTTAAAATGCGCAAAAAAATATTTTTCAAAACACAAAGTTTTAACCGTTCTTGCACCCAAAAAGAATATCAGCAAGATAAAAAATGAAATTCTGTAAAAAATTGCAAAATAAGTTAAAATAATGATATAATTCTTGTGCAGGGATATGAATCGAATACAAGAACAAAAACAGTTAAAGAAACAGATAGACAAGTTTCAGAAAGCAGGAAATCTGCAAAAGGCAATAGAGACTTGTCAATTTGCGTTGATTAACTTCGGTACAAACCCTGATTTACACATAAAACTCGGCGATTTATATCTGGAAAGACATTTGGACATATATCAGTCCAAGCAGTACGCCGATGAGGCCATATCGGAATACCAGAGAGCGCTTGAATCCTACATTGATTCTGCGGAAATTTATTATAAACTCGGCATGGCGTTTTTCTATAAAAACGACCTTGATAAAGCCTTAAATTATTTTGAACTTGCAATTCAGCACGATGAAAAATCTAGCGATGCAAGGTATATGAAAGCAGAATGTTTCATGAGAAAAGGATATTTTCATGAGGCAATCGAATATGCTCACGAAGCAATAAAATGCTCGCCTTTAAAGTCATCAAGAGCGCACTATCTTGTAAGTTGTCTTTTAAAAGTGTCGGCATTTAAAGATTTTAAGACTACCGCAAAAAGTTACTGGGAAATGTTTTTGTCGATTTGTACCCTGCCTTTTGACAAAAAAGCACAGAAACAAACCCTTAAAAAGTTGTCTTACTTTAAGTTCCTGCCGATTTTGCTAAAAGGCTTTATCCTTGCACAAATGAAAGGCCCCGAAAAAGCACTTGAAATTTATCAAAAGGCTGTTGAAAAAGCCCCGGGGTTTGTTCATCTGTATTGCATAATCGGTGATATTTACAGTATTTTGGGACGCTTTGAGGAGGCAATCTGCGAATACAAACTCGCCATCTGGCTCGACAGTTTAAACATCTTTGCCTACCGCTCTCTTTGCCGTGTTTACGAAGAAACGGGCGATTACGACAGCGCTGCCGCAATTTATAAAAAACTGATTGTTATTCAGCCTTATCTTGCGGAATATCACAGTAATTTGGCAAATATTTTGTATCTTAAAGGGGATATTCAGGGTGCAATTTCACAGTACCAAAGCGCAATCACAATAAGCCCGAAACTTTCATGGACAAGTATTGTCGCGCAGACCTTGGGATATGTTTTTCAGGAAAATGTAAAAAACCTCGATGCTGCTATCGGCGCCTATCAGACAGCCTTTATTCTGACACCGAAGGATATCGATATTTATATCAATTTGGGCAGTGCTTTTTACGAAAAGGGTGAGTATAATAACGCTTTATCCGTTTACAGACAGGCTATCGAACTTGAACCGCATAATGCAAAAATTTATTGTAATTTGGGTTATTTGTACTGGGGAAAAGGTGAAATCGAAGAAGCAATCAAGACTTATGAAACAGCCATAAAGTATGACCCCGAATACGATATTGCCTATAACAATCTGGGTGTTATTTATCTTGATGATTTGGGCAGGGTGCAAAAAGCCATAGAACTTTTTGAACTTGCTATCAAATATAATCCGAATTATGCGCTTGCAAATTATAACCTTGCCCGTTCGATTGCAATTACGGGTGATAAAGTCGAGGCGGCAAAACTTTATCAGGTGGCTTTGGATATAAATAACATTACAAACGAACTTGACCCGCAGGAGATTAAGGACAAAATCGAAAGTCTGTTTAATTAGAATGTAGCGTGCATTTTAATGCACGAACAAACTGTCATTCTGAGCCTTTGGCGAAGAATCCAGCGAATTTTGCGTAGGCTGAAGCAAAGCGGAACGCCGAAGTAGCGAAAACATAAATTGACGGCAACGAAGAGAAGACAATGGCTTGTTTTCGTGGAGCAAAATTCAAGACAGCCGATTAAGTAAACTTGGTGCAAACACTACGCTTTTTGCACCCTACAAACTATCATGCTTTATGATGTACAAATCAAAATTTTTATTATTATTTTAATAAAAATTTGGGAGTACAAAAACACGATATGTGTTAAAAAGTAAAATCTAAGGTAACCAAAGTGAATAATGTCACATTAAGGGCAGTAACATTGTTGCCTATACTGACTACATACCTTTATAATTGAGTTCGTGAAGGTATATAGGAGAAAATATGACTGAAAATAATCAAGATAATAATAA
>JAILHI010000088.1 GCA_024695865.1 Candidatus Gastranaerophilales bacterium | reverse complement strand
AAGAAAGTAACAGGTGATGGTGTTACAGATAAACAAAAAGATGACGCTAAAGCAGCATTAGATACAAAAATGAAAGAAATTGATACACAAAACCAATTATCACAAACCAAAATAGCAAAATTAAATCAACAACAAACATTGTTAGATTTGGAAAAGAAAACATTAGAAACACAATTACAGGCATACAACAACGAATTAAGCAACGTAGAAAAAGCTGAAGAAGATTCAATCAAAAAGTCAGCTCCCGGATACGTTAAATAAACAAAATTTTTAACTCTTTCTCAAAACTCTCTCTAAATCTCTCTCTATAAATTAATTTTAGCCCTCTTTCGAGGGCTTTTTTTTATTAAAAAAACGGAACCTTAACCAATTTTAATGAAACTCCGATGTAGAATAAAGACAAGGAGGCAAGTTAAAATGGAAAAGAGAAAAGAAAGACCGTTAAAGAATTCACCGTTCACAAGAGAGCAAATCAGAGGCTGGCTTGAAGAATACGATTTAAAGGACGGTAAAAGTATAGCCGATTTTCTAAAAAACAGTTTCGGTTCATTTATACAGGAAGCTCTTGAAAAAGAACTTGATGACGAACTGGGTTATACAAGGTATGACTACAAATTAAAAGAAGGAACAAATTCCCGAAACGGACATCACAAAAAGACTTTAAAAACAGATATCGGAAATGTAGAAATTGATGTTCCACAAGATACCGAAGGCGAGTTTGAACCTAAAATAGTTCCAAAATATTCAAGAGAGGTTAATCCGACAATTCAGGATGCGATAATATCTATGTATGCAAAAGGAATGTCAACACCGGATATCAATACGCATTTAAACAGAATATACGGTTTTGAAGTAAGTCCTGAAACCGTTTCAAGAATTACTGACAAAATACTTCCGATAGCAAAAGAATGGCAAAATAGACCGTTAGAAAGTATATATCCGATAATATTTTTGGACGGAGTAGTGTTTAATGTAACCGAAGACGGAACAACAAGAAAGAAAACTGCATATATTGTCTATGGTGTAAATTTGGAAGGTTACAAAGAAATTTTGGGTATTTGGATAGGCGAAAGCGAAAGTTCAAAGTTCTGGATGTTAGTATTATCCGATTTAAAACAAAGAGGAGTAAAAGACATTCTTATTGCTTCAGTTGACGGGTTAAACGGATTTTCGGAAGCAGTAAAAAGCATTTATCCGAAATGTGAAATACAACGCTGCATTGTTCATCAAATCAGAAATTCATCAAAATTTGTGCCGTGGAAAGACAGAAAAACATTCTGCTCCGATATGAAGAAAATCTATAATGCCGTAAATAAGGAACAAGCCCTATCAGCTTTTTCGGAGTTTTCCGAGAAATGGAATAAAAAATATCCGTATGCTATTAAAAGCTGGGAAACAAATTGGGAAGAACTGATGACGTTTATGAAATATCCCGCCGAAATCAGGAAGCTGATTTATACAACAAATCCGATAGAGGCTTTTAACAGGGGTATCCGTAAAGTTACAAAGACAAAGACTTCATTCAGAACTACAGACAGTCTTTTCAAACTTTTATACCTCGTTACGCAGGATATTCAGGAAAAATGGACAATGCCGATTCGTGATTGGGGTTTGATTCTGAATCAGCTTATGGTATATTTTGAAGGACGTATTTAATTGATTATTTCAGTTTCATTAAAATTTGGTAAGTATCCAAAGAAATAGAAAAAAAATGCAATAATTGTAAATTGAATCTTGCCCCAATATTTCTATTATTATCTTGATGCGACTTGTCATCTTGATTTTTATCAAAATGATTATCTTTTTCTTCTTTATTATTTTGATTATTTTCAGTCATGTTTTTTTCCTATATACCTTCACAAACTCAATTATAAAGGTATGTAGCCGGTATAGGCAACAATATTAAAGCAGGGTTAGGATGGCATTAGTAAACAAATAATAAAGATTTATAAAAACCACTTATTTACAAAAAGTAAGTTTATGGTTTATGTGTTTCCAAAAAATCGCTGACAACCTTTTTTGATAATATGTCATTACCTTTTTCATTCAAATGCACACCGTCCGGTATCGTAACAATACCACCGTGTTTGTCATATTTGTTTATTTCATTCCAAAGCGGCGTATTAATATCAATAAGCTGAACATTCTTTTCTTTTGCGATTTTTTCCAGCATTTTGTTATATTTAGCAATCTTTTTGTTTTTAGGGGCTTTAATATCCTCTGAAATAACAGTTAAATTTATAAGAATAACTTCAATGTTGTCTTTTTGTGCTTTATCAATTATCTTTTCAACATTTTTCCGATATTTTCTTACTCTGTTATTTTCAAGCCAAATGTCGTTAATTCCGCCCATAAAGAACATGATATCGGGTTTGTTATTTAAAATATCAGAATCCATTCTGTTAAGCATTTCTTGTGTTACATTTCCGCCAACCCCTTCGGGAAACGGTGTTATGATGAAACCCTCATCATTTAATGCTTTTACTGTTTTTTGAACATATCCGTAGGGAGTATTCCAGCCAAACCAGGTAATAGAATCACCAAGAAATGCAATTTTCAGATTATTCTTTTGTTTAACTTCAGCAGACATTGCCAAACTGCCATACAATATAAAAAATACAACAAATAAAATAAGATATTTTTTCATATAACGATAATATAATAAAATTTATGTTGACACAAATTTAAGTTTGCAAAGTGAAAAAAGTAACCTCTGCAAAATTTGACAAAAAATTTTTAAATTTCTCTATTTACCACCATTAAAGGAAAAGAGCCGAATGGCTCTTTTTTTGTATGTAAATTTGTCCTTCTGAACGAAGTGAAGAATCCAGCCATTTTGTATAATTTTGGTGAAACGTTTCCTTTTTGTACCCTGCCTGCTTCCGAAAAAAGCAAACAAATTGCACTTGTATAATTAGACATTGAAATATACAAAACGGGGTGTTTATCACCCCGTTTTTTGTTTAATCTCAATTACCTGCTTATTTTATTGAGTTTTCTGCTCAACTTCTGACCTTCGGAAGTTTGAATAACATTGATATTCTGTGTCTGATTATCAGAAAGTTTATCTGAATATTTGGTCATATTTTCAGATTTCTTCTGATGTTTGTCATTCAGTTCGCCCAAAGCCCATCTGAAGCCGAAGGTGAATGCGACACCGTTTCTTCCGCCGCCTCTGAACATTGCCTGTCCAAAGCCTGTGAATCTGTCACCTATCATCTTCTGAACGCCTAAGCCGTATTCAATGTAAGGTTTAACGCTGGTTTCAGGTACTCCGACATAACCCGCCTTAACCTTGGTATCGTCCATAATATTCCATCTCATGTTAACACCCAAATAAGGCTGCCAGCCTTTAGGCAGATTGCCGATAATCTTTAATCCGGGGGCAAGTTGCAAGGCGTTAACAGCACTGTTTTCGATTCTTACACCGTTACCCATTGTATAATTGTTAAACGGATTAATAAGGGTATAAGACATCGTCCAGCTCGGCTGCAAAATTAACTTGCCGTCAAACAATTCCCAATTGTAACCTGTCTTTGAAGCAACACCCGTTGTCAGCATTGTCATATCATTGCTGCCGAAGTTTGTCTTAATATTTGCGGCACTTGCACCGACGTTAGCCGTCAATGCGGTAAAGAAGTTGCCCCTGAACAAGACACCCGTTGCACCGACTAAACCGCCGTTTTGGTAAATACCGATGCCTTCATAAGTCTGGTGAGAACCGTTGTAACCCGCATAAACAGAAACCTGTCCTTCCCAGCCGCTATCGCCTATGCTGAAGATTTCGGTATCACCGCCGACAAGCGAGCCGTACATTACGTTATTCACATCAGGGCCGTTGTTGAGCTGAACCTGTTCAAATGAAGCATAAGGTCTGAACCAGATACCTTTGTTTTCATTCTGCAAGTACAGAGGTGAATATACCTGCGGATTTGTTTCATCGTTAGCGGCATACTTGTTACCGTATCTGAGGGCTTTTCTCTGGTCTTGTGTCAAAAGCATTGTCTGGTCAATATTACTAAACGCAGTATCGTAGTTGTTTAACTGACTCAAATAACTTCCCTGCATAGCCGCACTTGATGCAAAGATTGCAGGGCTGTATGAATCATAAGCCTTCGGAGTCGTAACAACACTGTACTTGAATTTACCTGTTGTACCGTCATCAACGTAGTTGACATTGTACTTGTAAACACCTGTATCAACATTGGTTACGGACGATGTAACCTTACCGATTAATGCGCCGTTTCCAAGAGTAGCGCCGTCAACGAATAAGGTTTCAAATTCTGTCGCAACTGGTGCACCAAAGATGTTCATACCCGCAACATTGAGATTTGCGGCTGCCGTCATTGCAGGAGCAGTTAAAGTATCCATTGTCTGACTTGCAGCATTAACATCAACAAAAATGTTTGAATTTGCGTTGACATTCAAGGCCGTAAGGTTGATATTTGTTGCCGCACCGTTCATCAAATCAAGAGAACCGCCGTTAAAGTTCATCGCATTACCGAGTCCGCTCAGATAACTGTCACTTGCGTAATGTAAAATACCGCCGTTCAAATTCCAGATAATATTCTGATCCTGATTGTATCTGTAAACATTTGCAGCACTCATATTAACTGTTAACGGGTCAAGTATGCCTCTGAGGTGAATATCACCCGCACCGCTTAACGTAAGAACGTTTCCTGCATTATTTGAACGGATATCATCAGTAATATCAACCGTTCTTGACGTATTTGCGGAGATTGTAACGTCAGCCGTTCCGTTTGCATCACTCTGCATATAAATGGCGTTTTGAGAACCGCTTGTATTACCCATTGTAACATCGGAATTTTCAGCCTTAATCTCAAGAGTGTTGCCGCCGTTTACAAATAAAGCACCGTCCTGAGCAGCATTTACATTATTGATGCTGACATCTTCAAGTATTAAGTCTGCACCTGCCGTAATACCGTCACCAACAACAATACCGCCGCCCGTGATAGCGCCGCCGTTACCTCTGACGGTTAAATCACCAACCAAAGTATCGTTGCCGCCCGATTCGCTGCCGTTCATAATATATATAGATTTTTCACCTGCATTTGTATCATCAACAGCAGTTTGCAGTGAATTTGTCTTACTGTTCATCTGACCTGTTGTTGAATCGTATCTTACAAAGTTGCTTGATTCTGAAGTACCGACAATTTCAATGTCATCAGCAAAAGCAATATCTGTTCCCAAATTAGAGAACGCATAAGAAACACTGGAACCGTCAGTATTAGTCAAATCTAATTTTGTAATAGAAAGGTTACCGTCAACACTGCCGCTTGCGGAATTAACAGTATCTCCCCACGCCATTTCAACACTTGCCTGACTGTCTGCCGCAACATTAATGTTGTTCACTGTCGTCGGTGTCGCATTTCCGTTATTGAGATTTAAGACGGAGCCGTCATTAAGTTCAATCTGACTTGCACTACCAAACATATCTGTCGAATTTGCACCGAGAGATAAAGTAGCACCTTCTGCAACATTAACCGTTCCCGTTGCGGAAACTGCGGTATCTACGGTTGTATCACCCGTAATGTTAACATTACCGTTACCTGAAATATCATTTGAAATCGTTCCGCCCGTTACCTCATAAGTACCGTTGTTCGTTACGGTTCCCGAAATTTTGTCTGCATCGGATTTCAGACTTCCGTCTGTTACAACTACACTTGCAAGTTGACCGTTTGTATTATCAAGTGAGCCTGATGCAACTTCCGTTAAGGTCTGAACATTTGCGGAATTGATAACATCTCCCGCAATTTTTGTTGTACCCGTACCTGTTACATTCTGCGTAAGTTCACCGCCCGTAAGTTCAACCTGACCTGCGGCACTTATTGCTCCGTTAACGTTATCGGCATTTGTTTTAAGATTTGCACCCGTCGTAACCGCAACCGCTCCGTCAATATATCCTGCCGCATCATCAACTGCAACATCACCCGAAACAGAAGTATTTCCGCCCGCAATCGTCTGTGATAAAGTTCCGCCTGTTAAATCAACCGTACCGCTGCTTACAACATCATGTCCGATTGCATCTGCACTTGTCGATAAACTTGCACCTTCATTTACCGAAATAGCACTTGAAATAACGGAATTTGTAGTGTTTGTTACATCACCTGTCACAGT
>JAILHI010000103.1 GCA_024695865.1 Candidatus Gastranaerophilales bacterium | reverse complement strand
TTAATCTTGCTTCAAGGTCGTCTTTTCTTAAAGTTAAAAAGTTTAATCTTGCTTGATTTGATGATAAACCCATTGTTTTACGACCTCAACTTCTCTCTACTCTTATATAAAGTATTACTCTCTCAAAAAATTGCCTTTTTGATATTATTTATTGTTACAAAACTTAATAATTAATAATTTGATTGATAAAATACAACAGGATTGCCACGCTTTATCATGGATTTTTTTCACAAAATCCGTGAAAAAATACTTCAAACGGTGGTATGTTTTTTCCGAAAAAAATTGTAATCTTAAATGTGAAGTGTGATTTGTGAAAGGGTGTATTTTGTATAAAAATTTATATAAAAACATAAAAAAATTTGATTTTGTTTCCAAAACAAAAGATAACCCTTTTGCCACTCTCGGAAAATACATACCTGTTTACAGATATGAAGAAAATCCTTCAAAAAGAGCCACTTCACCTTTTGAAAAAGAAAAGAAAGAACACAGAACTTTAAACATCTGCGACAACGATTATTTCGCTTACAAATATTTTGACGAATATAATCTTAACGGCAAAAATATGACATTTTTTAAACTTTTAAAATTTCTGTTTTTAAATTTGCCTGTTATAAATTTTCTCTATTTAAAGATAAAAAGGTCAAAAATCAGAAAAACGATAAAATCTCTTGACGAAATGAGTTCCGATATCGGCATTTATTCAAGATTTTTGAGAAACAGTGCTGTAATCACAAAACCAAATTTTAAAAACTGCAATAAAAATTTTGTAGGATAAATTTATTAAATTTTATAACATTTTTTTGTAAAAAAATATTTAATTCTTTACTATTTTTCGTCTTTTTAATAGTATAATAACTATAAGGCGGTATATGAGAATGGTTAGTTTATGTTCCTACGCCGTTTATGATACAAAAGAATATTTGCTCAAAGCAGGTATTAAGTGACACTTGGGGGATAATAATAAAATGTATAATGATTATTCAGAACAATTAGAAAATACAGCCAAAATAAAGGTTATCGGTGTAGGCGGAGGCGGCGGAAACGCTGTTAACAGAATGATTGAAAGCGGCGTCAGCGGCATAGACTTCTGGGCTATGAATACCGATATGCAGGTTTTAAAGTTATCGCAGGTCGAAGAAAATAAAAGAATACAACTTGGCGCACAATTAACAGGCGGCTTGGGTGCAGGCGGAAATCCGACAATAGGTGAAAAAGCAGCACTTGAAAGCAATAAACAAATTGAAGATGCCGTTAAAGGCTCCGATATGGTATTTATTACTGCAGGTATGGGCGGCGGAAGCGGCACGGGTGCTTCTCCGATTGTTGCAAAAATCGCAAAAGACAGCGGTGCTTTAACTATCGCCGTTGTTACAAAACCTTTCAATATGGAAGGCAGAAAGAAAATGAATTTTGCCAACGAAGGTATAAGCAAACTCAGAGCAGCAGTTGATGCAATCGTTGTTATTCCTAACGAAAATTTACTCGAACTGGTTGATAAAAGAGCAACTTTAAAAGATGCGTTTTCACTTGCAGATGAAGTTCTTAAAAGAGGTGTTCAGGGTATTTCGGATATTATCACCGTCCCCGGACTTATCAACGTTGACTTTGCCGACGTAAGAGCAGTTATGCAGGATTCAGGTACCGCTTTAATGGGTATCGGTGTTATGAGCGGTGACGGCAGAGCAGTTCAGGCTGCAGAAGCCGCTATCAGTTCATCTTTACTTGAATCATCAATCAAAGGTGCTACGGGTGTTATCGTTAACATCACAGGCGGGCCTGATTTGGCTCTCCACGAAGTTAACGCTGCTGCCGAAGTTATTCAGAAACAAATTTCAGACGAAGCAAGTTTCACTTTGGGTGCAGTTATTAACGAAGATATGATGAATACAAACGAAATTCAGGTTACGGTTATCGCAACCGGTTTTGATTCAAAACAAAACAAAGAAGATAAAGACAAAAAACCGGGATTTGTTGATATAAACAAAATTTTATCGGGCAAATCGATTTCAAGTTCAGGTTCTGAAAACATTACCCCTGTTCAGAACAACAGTGAACCTGTTCAGAAGGCTCCCCAACAGGAACAGCCGAAATTCGTTTCAAACCAACAACAAAACGTTCAAAAATCGAATGACCCGTTTACAACACTTGATATTCCAGATTTTTTACAAAAACCGAATAATTAATAAAAAAATATAAGACGGGCTGTTAATAACAGCCCGTTTTTTTATGTCCTCAAAAAAAAGAATAACAATCTCATTCGGTTTCAGGGATTACTTCGTCATTGCGAGAAAATCTTTGATTTTCGTGGCAATCCCTTTCCGAAAAAAAATCTGTCATTCTGAGGCAGAGCCGAAGAATCCAGCGGTTTTTACATAGGACGTCGTGTGAGCGAAAGTTTTGCGTATAGCAAAACGAAGTGAACGACTTGAAGCCGTGAAGCAAAAACTAAGACAGAAAACATGATTCTTGCAGAAGGCTCCGACTCACTTCGTTCGTATTTAAACTAAAAAATATATTTTTTAGTTTAACAGGTTGGGATTTACCCAACCTGCATTTTTACATCAATGTGAAAAATAACAATAACAATTGTTTTAAAATTTTTTTGTAATATAATTTTTACGGTAAAAAGGTTAGAACAATGAAGAACAGTAAGAAATTAAGAAATATAGCAATTATCGCACACGTTGACCACGGAAAGACAACACTTGTTGATTGTATGTTAAAATACGCAGGTGTTTTCAGGGAAAATCAGCAGGTTCAGGCATGTGTACTTGACAGCAACGACCTTGAAAGAGAACGCGGCATCACAATTCTTTCAAAGAACATTTCAATCGATTACGACGGATATAAAATAAACGTCGTCGATACCCCCGGTCACGCAGATTTCGGCGGTGAAGTAGAACGTGTTCTCGGTATGGTGGACGGCGCACTTCTTATTGTTGATGCGGCAGAAGGCCCTATGCCCCAGACAAGATTTGTTCTTTCAAAAGCGCTTGAACTCGGTTTGAGAGTAATTGTTGTAATAAACAAAATCGATAAACCTGCAGCTGACCCGATGAATGCTTTGGACAAAGTTTTTGACCTTTTTGCAGAGTTAACGGACGATGAATATTTGCTCGATTTTCCGTACATTTTTTCAAGCAGTTTAAACGGATATGCTATTAAAGATTTGAACGATGAACGAGTAAACATTAAACCTTTGCTCGATTGTATCGTCGAAAACATCAATCCGCCGCACGCAGACAGCGAGGCAAAACTGCAATTCCACGTAACCACACTTGATTATAACGATTATGTAGGAAGAATTGCGATAGGCAGAGTCGTAGGCGGTGTTTTAAAGGCAAAAGAACAGGTTACGCTGATAACCCGTGACGGCTCAACAAAAAGAGGACAGATTGCAAAATTATACACTTTCAAAGACCTCGGCAGAGAAGAAACAGATGTTGTTTATGCGGGCGATATAGCGGGTGTTGTCGGATTTCCCGAAGTTCAGATAGGTGAAACGATATCCACCTTTAACGAACCTGAGGCATTGCCCCTTATAAAAATTGACGAACCTACATTACAGATGAATTTTTCGGTTAACAACAGCCCGTTTGCAGGCACAGAGGGAAAATACGTTACAAGCCGTCAGTTAAGAAAAAGACTTTATGACGAACTTGAAAAAAATGTCAGCCTGCGTGTAGAAGATACAGACTCAACCGATGTTTTCAAGGTTTCGGGCCGTGGTGAACTTCATCTCGGAATTTTAATCGAAACAATGCGCCGTGAGGGTTATGAATTTCAGGTTTCAAAACCCGAAGTTATTATGAAAACCATAGACGGCGTTCAGTGTGAACCTTTTGAAAACTTAACTGTTGATGTTCCTAACGCAGATGCGGGATATTGTATTGAAAGACTTTCTTCAAGAAAGGGTGAAATGCTTTCGATGCACACTTCAGACACAAGAACAATTCTTGAATTTAACATTCCCGCAAGAGGTTTAATCGGCTTTGGCAGTGAATTTATCCGTGCAACCGCGGGCGAGGGCATTATGAATCACACCTTTAACGAATATAAGCCTTATGCGGGCGATATTCCCAGACAGAGAACAGGCTCTTTAATTGCTTTTGAAACAGGTGAAGCGGTTCCTTACGCACTTGCTCAGTTTGAGGACAGAGGAGTATTCTTTATTACGCCAAAAACAAAGGTTTACAGAGGAATGATTGTAGGCGAGGCAAATAAACCACAGGACGTTGAAATTAACGTATGCAAGACCAAAAAGTTAACCAACATGAGAAGTGCAACGGCAGATGTTATGGTAACCTTGCAGGCTCATAAACAGATGTCTATGGAGGATTGCATGGAATACATCGGCGAGGACGAACTTATGGAAGTAACCCCAGAAAACATCAGAATGAGAAAAGCCGATTTAACAAAACGCAGATATAATCAATAACCATGATTTTAAAAGAATTTTCGGAATACTTGCAGGCAAATGAAAGCGAATCATCGGTAAAACTTTTATACAGATGGTTAAAAGAAAAATTGCAGGTTTTACCCGTAACAAATGTTGACAGGGTAATAAAAGCAGAGTTATACACCGCAGAAAACGCTTACGGTGATTTTTTGATTATTGCAAAGAGAGAGTCCGGCAGAAAGTTGATGCAGGCTTTGTATAATTTTGCTCTCAGTTATGAGCATCAAAAAGTCGCAAGAGATGTCCATAATTTAAAAAATCCCGATGATTTGAAGAAAAAAGAAAATTGAATTTCGTTGTAATCCCGTTAGGATTCAAGGATTGCTTCGTCACTTCGTTGCCGTCAATTTATGTTTTCGCTGCTTCGGACTTTCTCCTACACAAAATCCGTTCCTCGCAAAGACGTAAATTGTCATTGCGAGAAAATCTTTGATTTTCGTGGCAATCCTTTTATGTTTCAGTAACTATTGGCAGACTAAAGTCTACCCTACAACTGTACTTTAATATAACCAAAATAATATATGTAAAGTTTTCAACACATATAACATACGGAAAGCATGGCTATCTTCAAAAAAAATTTTTACATTTGTTAAAAATCAATAGAGAGGCATGTTTCCATGCCTCATTTTTTTGGTATAATATAAAATTTTCAGTTTGCGAATGTTGAAAACTATGTTGAAAACTATTATAAAAAATGTTGATAACTTTCTCTTTTTTGTTTAAAACTTTCGAATTTTTTTTCAGTTAAATTTTTTATGTTGAAAACTTAAATTTTTAAACATATTTTAAACACAGTTTCAACAGGTTTTCAACATATCATAAAATGTTATTATTATTGAGTTACAGACAGTTTTAAAC
>JAILHI010000102.1 GCA_024695865.1 Candidatus Gastranaerophilales bacterium | reverse complement strand
TATTATATCGTCAATGAGCATGTTATTTACTCCTTACAGTAATATATTATAAAATAAAAAGCCTAAATATATAAAGCAAATTCACATGTTTATCAAGCATTTGTAAATATTTATTAAGATTTCAAAAAAAAGACTAAACATTTTGAAACATGTATTGTAGCATGCGAATATAACAAATCCCCAAATCTCCTCCCAAGATTATTAAGTATAACGCTGCATATTAGCAGCATTTTTTTTGCGTAAAATCGGGAAAAGTATTAAACAAGGTCTTGCAGATAGGTTTCATAAAGCCAGTCGTTCGAATTTAAAAATTTTAACGAACGGTAATAGTTGTCTTTAACTGCATCTAATCTTGAAAGATATTCTTCTTCCGTGCAGTTTTTAAGAACTTGTTCAATATTATCAACATCTTTTGGGGATATTTTGATTATTCCGTCGGGGTTGAAGAACTTGTCTATGTGAGTTGCGCCCAAATATATCGGGATTGTCATATTTGCGAAACAATTCAGAATTTTTTCCGTAAACCAATAACCCTCAATTTCATTTTCTATGGCAAAAGAAAATCTGTAATTTGTAAGGCTTTTGTCTATTGAGGTAAACTGACCGCCGTCAAAGGTGCCGAAAGTATCTGCAATGTTATCTCTTTTGCATTTTAAAGCAAGTTGAAGTCTTAATTTATGTAGGTCGCAAAGTGTTTTATCCGAGGATACAATTGAGGCATTTTTTGTTTTTAATTCGAGCCAGTTTTCAGGCAGATTTCCGTTTTCGTCACGCATTACGTGCCAGACTTTTGCGCAGACGGAATAAAATCTTGCATTGTCAAACTTATCCAAAAATCTCTCGGTGTGGGTAAAAATCAAATCAAAATCCTTTTCAAGCCCTTTGTTATTATCGAAAATTCTGTAATCTTCGGGAACAAGACTTTCAGGCTCGATAAACATTCCGAATTTTTTATCGGGATTACCCATCTGTTCTAACATTGCCAAATGAGAATAAAAATGGACTTTCAAACCGTAATTAAAGCGGTCAAAGATAAAATACTTTGACTGATACCAGGTCGGGCAGTTAGACATATTATCATCACGAATGAAAAACGTTCTCATCGGCTGACCGTCTTTGTTATACATATTATACTCGTCAGACTCCTGTTTTGCCGATTTTGAATAGTAGGGGTAATAAATTTTTCCGTGAACTTCGTTATTGAAGAACGGCGAATCTGTACAGGATTTTTTGTGCTTTATGTATTTTGCACGAAAAATTTTTCTCTGTTCTTTTCCGATAACAAAGCCTGACAATATTCTTATTAATGTATTATAAATTTTGTTTAAGATTTTCAATTTGTAACCGCCTTATGTGTAGTTATTTATTTTATATCGAGGAGAAGATTTAAATTTTTATTTTCGATTGCCTTATCAATAACGGCTTTAATGTCCTCTGCGGGCATGATGAATTTGAGTTTTTCGGGCAATTTTACTTCAGAAACATTATGAACATTTATAAAACCTTCGTTTTCAGCCAAAAATGAGCGGTAGGTTTCCAAAATCTCATTTGTATTTTCGGGGAAAACAACATTTTTGATGTGGAAATATTTTAAATCGGACTTGAATTTTTCAAGATATTCCGTTACAAAATCAACCATCGCCGTCGGCGCATACTGGGATTTTTGTTCTTCCGTATAGGAATTAAAAGGATTACCCGAAAGTTTGCACTCTGAATGTGTATTTACTATGTAATATGCCCACGCAAGACAGCCCTGATAAAAGGCGAGATTGTTTAAAAAGGTCTTTAAAATTCGTTTGTACGTAACAGAATAATAGCGTGCTTTTCTCGGATATTGCGGCATATTTGCAATATCGTTTTCTATTACATAAACTTCGCTGTAAAAATCATCGCAAAGTTCGCTTATTCCGGGGTCAAATTCGATTGTATCAGCCATTTTTGCTCCTTATAGAAATATTTTTATTGATAAGTTCTTTTTTTAATGTTTGTATCAGCAAGGTACCGTAATGAAATATTGATGCGGCGAGAGCGGCATCGGCATTTGCCTTGTTAAAAACTTCTTCAAAATGCTCTGAATTTGCGCCTGCACCGCCTGACGCAATGACGGGAATTTTTACATTATCGGTAACAAGTTTTGTCATGTTGATATCAAACCCGTTTTGAGTGCCGTCGGCGTCCATTGATGTGAGCAGAATTTCGCCCGCACCGAGTTTTTCAGCCTGCGAAACCCAATCGAGAAGTTTTATGCCCGTATTTTTTTTGCCCGCATTTATGAAAACGTAATAGTCGTTGTCGGTATATTTTGCATCAATAGCCGCAACTACGCATTGCGAGCCGAAATATTCTGAAGCCTGCCGAAGTAACTCGGGGTTTTTTACGGCGGCAGAGTTTATTGCAATTTTGTCAGCGCCCGCCTTTAAAAGAATCTGCATATCCTCAACGGATTTTATGCCGCCGCCTACGGTAAATGGTATAAAGACTTTTTTCGCAACCTTTTCAACCATTTCGGCGGTAGTTTTTCTGCCCTCGTTAGTTGCTGTTATATCCAGAAAAACGAGTTCGTCTGCGCCGTCCTCGGAATATTTTGATGCAAGTTCAACGGGGTCGCCCGCAAATTTAAGATTTTCAAAATTTATTCCCTTGACGGTTTGTCCGTTTTTTACATCTAAACACGGGATAATGCGCTTTGTAAGCATATTATTTTCCCTTAAATTGAGATAAAAAGCGGATATCGTTATTAAAGAATAATCTTATATCGTCAATGGCATATTTAAGCATAGCCATACGTTCTACGCCCATACCGAACGCAAAGCCCGAATATTCCTCGGGATCAAGACCTACGTTTTTAAGAACGTTGACATCTACCATGCCTGCGCCTAAAATTTCTAACCAGCCCGAGCCCGAACATACCCTGCAGCCTTTGCCGTTACACATTATACACTGAACGTCAACTTCACAGCTGGGTTCGGTAAAGGGGAAGAAACTGTTTCTCAATCTTGTCGGTCTTGCACCTTCAAAATAAATTTTGATAAATTCGTTTAAAATACCCTTTAAGTCGGCAAAAGTGATATCTTTGTCAATCAGTAAGCCTTCAATTTGGTGAAACTGATTGTGTTTTCTTGCGCTGACTGTTTCACAGCGGAAAACTCTGCCGGGGGAAATAACTCTGATAGGCGGTTTATGGGATAACATTTCACGAATTTGAGCGCCAGAGGTCTGACTTCTTAAAATAACGTTATCTCTGTCCTGAACATAGAACGTATCCTGCATATCTCTTGCGGGGTGGTCTTGCGGAAAATTCAGCATATCGAAATTGACATATTCCGTTTCAAGTTCGGGGGAATTTTCGTGTTTTATGACGGAAAAACCCATGCCCTGAAAAATTTGAACAATTTCATTGATTGATTTTGTAATGGGGTGCATTTTTCCTGACGGAAGATAATCCCCGGGGAGCGTAATATCAATAACTTCAGACTTTAATTTTTCATTTCTTTCGGCGGTTTTTAAAACTTCCTGTTTTTCATCAAGAAGTGTCTGTAAATCCTGAGAAATTTTATTTGTGAGAGCACCGATAATTTTTTTATCTTCAATCGACAAATCTTTTAATTGTTTTCTTATATTATTAAGTTCGCTTTTGCGGGACATGTGGTTGTTTTTAACTTCTTCAAGTTCCGCAACAGTAGCGGCATTGTTGATTTCTGCCGAAATTGTCTGATATAATTGTTCAAGTTTTTCTTTCATAAAGACCTCAGTTTAACTTTTTATATATAAATTATATGACAAAAACTATACTATGTGAAAAAATTTTGATATAATCTTATATTATGAGAAAGAAATTTTTATTGGCGGTTTTAACCGCAGGGGTTTTAACAGGTTCGGCATTTGGTGCACAGGCATATAAAAATGATTTGAGAACCTTATTTTTAAACAATGACGCAGTAATTTACGAAATTAACATGCGCAGTTTTAATGCCGTTGATAAGGACGGAAACGGCATTGTTGAGGTCGAAAAAGGCGAAGTCAGAGGCAATTTTTTAAATGCGATTGACAGACTTGATGAGTTGCAGGATTACGGTATTAACGCAATTCATTTGATGCCGATAAATCCCGTCGGAAAAATCAATGCAATAGGCACGGCGGGCTCTCTTTATGCAATGGCTGAAATTGCCGATATTGATAAGAATTTGACAGATACAAAATCAAAACTTACATCAAGGCAGCAGTTGAAAAAGTTCATTGACGAATGTCACAAACGCAATATACGAGTTATGGTTGACATTCCCGCATGCGCATCTGTTGACATGTCAAAGAAATATCCTGATATGTTTGTTAAGGATAAAGACGGCAATGCTATTATTCCTGTTGATTGGACAGATGTTCGGCTTTTCAAAACCGTTGAAGAGGACGGCAGTTTAAATCAGAAGTTACTTGATGAACACAAAGAGTATATCGATATGCTTATTGAAGCGGGTGCAGACGGTATAAGGGCCGATGTAGCGCCGATTAAACCCCAACAGTTTTGGGAAGAATTGATAAGTTATGCGAGAAGCAAAGACCCCGAATTTATGTTTTTGGCAGAAACGGCAGAGGCATGGGCACCGCCCAAGGTTCCTTCGCCGACCGCTAATTACGTAAAACTTCTGGAAGCGGGTTTTGACGGATATTACGGAAACTGTCTTAATTTCCTTAATTTCAAATCGTCAAAGGATTTTGCTTTCATCTTTAAGCATATTCTTAAACTTCAAAAGAAGGGCATTAAAAAGTCCGTTATAGGCTGCTTTGATTCTCATGATTTAAAGAGTGCCTATATTACTTCAAAAGACTTTGCGACGGCAATTATGTATATGAACGCAACTCTGCCTTTAAACCCGTATTACGTTGACGGTTTTCAAAGCGGCGATAAATACGATTACGCATACTCGGGCAAAAAAGCGCCGATAACCTATACAGACAGCGACATATATCATACACATAAAAACCAGATTGATATTTTCAATTATTCAAGAAAACCGGGCGGCGATATGCCCGAAATGCAAAAGCAACTTAAAGAAACAATTGCTTTAAGAAAGTCGTTCGGCGATATTGTTACAAAAGGCTCCTTTAAGATGCTGCAAACAACCCACAAGGATGTTTACGCTTATCAGAGAACTTTAAATAATGATGTTATTATTACCGTTGTTAACGCAAACCATTCAAAGACAAGAAATGTTTCGGTATTCCCCTTAACAAAAGGTGTTGCAACTCATATTGAAGTTTTTGCAGACGATGATATGGGCTTCAAATATCATAATCACTGCAAAATCTTAAACGAATTAAAATTGACTTTGGAACCCGATAATGCGGTAATTATCAAATATTCAATCAAAGACAGTAGGAAAACGTAACAAATTTGATTAAAATTTCATAACGAGTTATAATAAAAAAAAATCAGCAAGAGGTTAAAGTATGGCAAAGCAAACTGATACTATCCCAATAGAAGTGTGTATATTGACCGTTGACCACGATATCAAGGGTACGGTTTACGTTTCAAAATACACCAACACAAACAGAGAGTTAACCGACCTGTTGAACGACAGGGATAAAAGATTTCTTGCCGTAACAAATGCGGAAATTTTATCAAGAAATACTTCTGCTCCCCCTCGCAGATATAATTTTTTGGAAATTCATATTGATTACATTTTGATGGTTCACCCTTCAAGTCAGGTTGTTTTCAAAGAATCGGGCAAGGCACAGGAAGATATTGCACGTTTCAGAGAATTAAGAAACAAATTAAGTCAGACAAAACCGTTTTAGTCTATGAAGGATATAAAAAAAATACTAGCTGTTAATTTCGGCGGAATCGGTGATGAAATTTTATTCATGCCTGTTTTGAGAAGTTTAAAATCAAAGTTTCCCGATGCAAAAGTTACGCTTTGTCTTGAACCAAGAAGCAAAAGCATTGTTAACCTCTGCAAAGATATTGATGATGTTATTTGTGCGGACATTAAATCAAATAGCAAATATTTTGAACTTTTAAAATTTTATTTTAAGGCTTTATTCGGGGGTTATGACATTGTTGTATCGTCAGGCTCCAATAAACTTATACCTGTTCTTCTGTTTTTTACGGGGATTAAAAACCGTATCGGCTATAATTGCGGCGGCTTTACCGCAAAACTTCTCACAACGGCGGTAGAACTCAATAAACATCAATATGCGGGCAGAATGTATCACGACCTCGTTGCCGAATTGACGGGGAAGCCTTACGAAAACCCTAAAATTGAGGTTGAAAAATCTGATTTAACCGAGGGGCTAATTCTTGTTCACCCGGGTGTCAGCAAAATGAGTATCAGAAAAAATATCATCAAAAGTTATGAAAATTATAAATGGGCTGAATTAGTAGAAATGCTGCTTAATAGCGGCGAAAAAGTCGCTCTTGCGGGCGGCCCCGATGACGATGAATGTATATCCGAAATTTTATCTCATCTGAAAGACAAAGACACTACAAATTTACACAATTTTTACGGCAAAACAAAGAATATTCTCGAACTTGCGGAATTAATGGCAGGTGCAAAGGCTGTAATCTGCTGTGATTCTGCGCCCATGCACATTTCGGTTGCCGTTGGTGCATCAACGATAGCACTTTTCGGCCCGACAGACGAAAAGAAACTTATTCCCGAAAAGGATAATATCTTTGTTATAAAGGCTGATTGCGAATGTCGTCCGTGCCTTTGGGATAAGCGTTCCGTGAGCTGCGACGATAAGTTTTGCCTTAATTACTCTAATGAACAGATTGTTGAAATAGTTAAGTCATTATAAAACTTTAATAATTTTTTACGGCATCTTTTGAGCATAAATGCAGCCGCAGTATTTTTGGCGGTAAAAGTTTTCTGCTTTTGCTATTTCCATTGTTTTTAAAAAACCGTTTTGCTTTCTGAAATCGGTATCATCAAAAATCAAAGCGTATTTTTCCGCAGCCTGAATACCCTTTTCCAAAATATCTTTCCTTACTTTGTGAGGGCTTATGAATAATGTGGTGGTAAAGGTATCAATATCAAGTTCTTTTGCTTTTTCTGCCGTTTTGTTCAGTCTGTATTCAAAGCACTTTTTGCATCTTTCGCCCCGTTCAGGCTCATTTTCAAGTCCTTTGACATATTCAAACCATTCATCCGTTGAATTTTCACCGATAATAAGTTTATAACCGTATTTTTCGCAATGCCTTATTAATTCGTTAAGTCGGCGGGTATATTCTTCCTCGGGGTGAATATTCGGATTAAAAAAATAAACGACAGGTTCATAGCCTTTTTCTTTTAAAAGTTCGAGCGGATAGCCTGCGCATACCGCACAGCAGGCGTGAAGCATTATTTGTTTCATTTTTGGCTCTTTTCCGTTGCACCAGAATTTAAAAGACGTTCTTTGAGGTCAAGATAGGGTATGTTTCCGGTAGTCTTTTTAAGATTAATTATGATTGTCGGGGTGCCTTCTATCTGTTTTTCAAGCGCTTCATCAATGTCTTTTTTTAATTCGTCTTTGATTTCCTGCGAATTTGCATCGGAAATCAGTTTATTCTTATCGATACCCTTTATGTGAGATAAGAGTTTTATAATTTCTTTTTCGCTTGACGGTGTTTTATCAAAGAGAATTTCATTTGCTTCCCAGTATTTGCCCTGCTTTTTTGCGGCAAGAGCATATCTTGCCATTCTGCAAGAGCCCTCATGACCGCTTGTAACAAGGTTGTTACACTCGGGGTCTAACGGCATATTGTGCTGAACGATAAGAAAACCGTCTAATTCCGTTGCGAGCCTTTTAAGTGATAAGTTTGTAAGATAACAAGATGCGCAATTGTAATCCATGTATTCATGAACAATAAGTTTTGCGTTTTTGTCGCCGAGCGTATTTCCGCTAGAGTAAACGTTATCAATTGATATCTTTTCACTGATGATATTTTTTAACTGGGGAGTAAGAATTTTTGATTGGGATAAATATACAAGTATGCCTGCAAATACCGAACAAACGGCAATGAGGGTGATTAAATATTTTTTGATTTTTACGGCATCAATAAAGTCGGTAAATGATTGTTTTAATTCAAAAAGAGCGGGTTTTGAATAGTCTTTGGAAACGATTGCTAAAGCAAAATCAACCAAATAGGTTGTAAAACATAAAACACAGATTTTTTCTATCTCAAAAATCGAAATACAAGCCAAACACATTGAAAGAACAAAAGCAAGTGTTGAAAGGCAAAATATGTAACTGTGCGGGTTTTTAAACACTTCCGAAAACTTAAAAGGATAGAAATACAAACTGTCATCATGCGATAGATTAATTTTAGATATTCTGAATTGAGCGAGTTTTGGCGCAAAGAGCAGGTACAAAATAAAACAATATAACAAAACTCCCCAAACGGAAAGCGGTAATCCCGCAAACTGCGAAAAAGAAGTCTTTGCAACGCCGTCACAATCAATCAAATCGTTTACGGAACAAAAACTGCTGAACGCATAGGGGTTAAAATTTGCATCGTAATAGATTTTGCAAAGCCATAAAGAAAGCGCTAAACCCGTTATTGCAAATATAAATATTAAAATATTCTTTTTTGTGAACATATTTTCCTCTTTGGATATTATTGTAACATTTTACAGAAATAAGTCATTTGTCGTTACGGTTATATTTTAAAATAAAAATAATATTTTTTGCTAATTCTGCTATTATTTTAATATGTTTATCGAAAATCAAAATAAAAATGAAATTTTCCTTAATTCCGCAAGAAACTGCCTGCGGTATGTTATAAGGGCTTTTCGGATAAAGCAGATTTATCTTCCGTATTACATTTGTCAGGCTGTCAGATATGCCGTTAAAGAAGAAGATATCGCCGTTAAATTTTATCATATTGATGAAGATTTTATGCCCGAAATGGCGTTTGATAAAAATGATTACATTCTCTATCCCAATTATTTCGGCATTTGCGGCAGGCAAAACAAAATTTTATCCAATAAATACAAAAATCTTATTTCCGATAACGCACATGCACTTTTTGCGGAAAAAACAGGCTGTGCCGCCTTTTCTTCACCGAGAAAATTCTTAAAGGTTAATGACGGCGGAATACTCATTTCCGATAAAATAATTCATGATGATTTTCAGACAGATGCAGACAGAAATATCGAAATTACCGATTATGAATCCTTTTGTAAAAACGAACTAACTATTGATAATGAGTCGATAAAATTGATGTCTGAAAAAACCAAAAAACAGTTATCTGCCGTTGATGAAAATGCCGAAAAGCAAAGACGTTTAAATATATTCGGTAATTATTCAAAACTCTTTGAGAAATATAACCGTTTAAAAATCAATCCCGACACTCTTGATGTTCCCTATGTCTATCCGTTTTTATCGGACAAATCCGCTCTAATCGGTAAATATTTAGATATGAATGATATTTATACCTTAAAATATTCCACAAATTTTCCAAAGGGTTGTTTTGAACACGAATTGTCGGAACATCTTCTTCTTTTGCCGCTTGATGAAAAAGCATTTAATATTTGTAGTTACTTTGATTTTCATAAATTTTAACTTGAATTTAAGTTAATCTTTCAAGTAAAATATTAAAGGTTAGATATAGTCTGATTAAGAAAGGAAAAGACATATGAAAAAAATGATTGCAGTATTTGCTGTTTTATTGTCAACTTCTATTTGCGCAAATGCCGAAATTCTCGGTTTTATTTACCAAAAAGCAATTACTCCCGGTGACGGATATACCACTATTCCCGCAGCGAAAACAGGTATTGCAACCTGCCAGAGTTACTTCGGTATTGTAGGTGTCGGCGACTGCAGCGTTCAAAAAGCAATGAAGAACGGAAAAATTAAACAACTCGGCGGCTACGATGTTTACAGAAAAAATATTTTAGGCTACCAAATTATAAAAACTCAGGCTTGGGGTAATTAATTAAGGTTACTATCCGTAAGATACCACAATCCTCAATACGTATTTACGAGGAACGAAGCGACGAAGTAATCCCTGAAACAGAAGGGATTGCCACGGGCGAAGCCCTCGTAATTAGAATAACAAAAGAATAAAAAGAGGTCTTGTTAAGACCTCTTTTTTGTTACCAGACAACTTTTTTCCCGAGTTTTTTATAAACATATTCTATATTCGGAAAGGTCATTGCTTTGAGTCCTTTTGATTTTGCGGTTATTATAAATCTTTCGGACAATTCGTATAAGTGGTTCAACATTTTATCTTCATAAGCCATATTGTTTAAAAGTTGATTGTAAACGTTGATAGCAGAATGTGTCGCACCGTTTTTGACAGACTGATTGATAAATTCATAAATTTCTTCCCAACTGTCATTGATTTCAGGAACGATAACGTACTTTGTGCAAAGTTTCATAGTGTAATTATCAGGCTTTACAGATGAATAAAGTTTGAAATTTGCCCAGACATCATCATAGGATTTTACCCTTTTAACTTTTTCGTGGCATTGTTTTGTACCTGCATCAATAGAAATCATAAGGCTGACTGCGTTTTGTGCAATACCCTTTTCAATCGCCTTTGAATACTGAATATTGTTGGTGTGAATAATGATATTGCGCATACCGTTATCAATCAAAAAGTTCAAAAGTTCGTCAAAATGCGGATATAATGTAGGTTCTCCTCCTGCAAAATCAAATTCCGTGTTTTCGGCAAGAACGTTGTGAGAAATCATATCCCGTATAATATTTATCATATCGTAAGGCTCAACAAGCCGTTTATATTCATCATCATAATCGGGACTATCCTTTTCCAGGGGCGGTACGTGCCCCAAACAATAAATGCAGTTTGAATTGCAGACCTGCCACGGCGAAAGAAGCACGTAACGAATCTTCTTATCGTCAACAAAATCCTCGTCCGATATTAACTGGCAGTTTTGGCACTCTTTGCGCTGGGTGCCGTTTTTGATACTCTCAATTTCTTTGGCTCTGGCATCGAAAAATTTATCCCAATCAATGAGATTGCCGTCAAAAACCTCGTCTGATAACTTTGGCCAGCCGAGCCCGTTTGTTGCATTTGTAAGCGTACAATAGGTTATTCCTATCGAAGAAGCGTTAAAACAAACAGATGTATTTAAGTTATCGCAAATTTTCATTATAATTCAGCCTCACTCTGTATTATTACTGTATATTAAACTGGTTTTATCATCAAGTTTTTGTTGCGGGTCATATAACCAAAAACTGAATTTAATTACGAAAAATTTACATTTTGTTATTTTATTTTCCTATTGTATATAATTTTCACAGGAGATATTATGCAGATTTTCGGACGGGAAATAACAATTAATTTTTTGAAAACAGTATTAAGAAGAATTGTTTTCCTGTTTATCGGTGCAACTATCGGCGCCTTTGCGCTTGAATGTTTTCTTATTCCGAACAAAATTGTTGACGGCGGTATAATCGGTATTTCAATGATGACGGCATATAAAACAGGTTTGCCGTTAGGCTATATAATCGTAGCCTTTAATTTCCCGTTTATAATACTTGCTCTAAAAAGGCTCGGTAAGCAGTTTGTATTTTATACCTTTATGGCAACCGTGTTTCTTGCGGCGGCAACGGCATTTGTTCCCGAACTGTTACATCACAAAACCCTGCAAAATCCGTTTCTTGCCTGTATCTTTGGCGGTGTTATCCTCGGTATCGGCGTCGGTACAATATTAAGAAATCACGGTTCAACGGACGGTACGGAAATGGTTGCGGTTACCTTTGCAAAGAAAACACCTTTTTCAGTTGGCGAAATAATCATGTTCTTTAACCTTTTTATCTTTTTTGCCGCAGGAATTGTTTATAAAAGTTGGGAAAGTGCTTTGTATTCCGTTTTAACCTATTATATTACCTACAAAGTCATCGATATTGTTCTTGAAGGTCTGAACGAGTCAAAATCTATATTTATCATCACCGACCATGCTGAAAAGGTCGGCAGAGCAATTATGACCGCTATGGATACAAGTGTTACATACATCGATGCGGAAGGCGGTTATTCGGGCAGAAAAAAACGTTTAATCTATTGTGTTATTTCCAGACTTGAAATTACCAAAATCAAATTTTTAACGAAAGAAATCGACCCTACGGCTTTTATAGCCATTGAAAACGTTCACGAAGTCGAAGGTGTGCGGGTTAAGAAAAAGCATTACTAATAAAAAAAGAGCCCTCAATCGAGAGCCCTTTTTTTATTATAAATTGCATTATGCAATTCTCTGGAACATATAGCCGATGCCTCTAGCCGTAAGAATTAATTCGGGGTTAGCAGGGTCAGCCTCGAGTTTTGAACGTAATCTTGAAATATGTACGTCAACAACTCTTGTATCAATTCTGTGATCCGGCGGATAAGCCCATACGTGCTGAAGAATTTCGTTTCTTGAATATGCCTGTCCCGAATTATTAACGAGTAATTCAAGTAAACTAAATTCCATACCCGTAAGTCTGATTCTTTCGTTCTTTCTGAAGACCTGACGTCTTGCAGTATCGATTTTAATATTACCCGTTGTAATAACGTTTTTAGCAACTTTTCCTGTAGGAACAACGGCTTCCTTGTTATTAGTTCTTCTTAATACAGCCTTAACTCTTGCTTCAAGTTCTTTCGGGCTGAAGGGTTTAATAACATAATCGTCAGCACCTAATTCCAAACCTGTAATTCTTTCTGACACATCGCCTAATGCCGTTAATATAATAATCGGAACATCAGATGTTCTTCTGACTTCTCTTACAACACCATAACCGTCAATTTTAGGCATCATAACATCTAATACGATTAAATCGGGATTGCTTTTGTTAAAGACAGCGATTGCTTCTTCACCATCGGCTGCCGTTACTATATCGTAACCAATCATTTTTAAACGTGTTTCCAAGATTCTTCTGATACTTGCTTCGTCATCAACAACCAAAATTCGTTGTCTTGAATCCTGTTCGTTTAATTCAACATTGTCTTTTTCAGTCATTTTTTAAGCCTTCTATCTAATCCTTTAATACATCTTGACTTGCATGTTTACATGCTTGTTTATTAAAAAATATTTCTTTTTGTGTATTTATATTAAAACAAAATTTTTCACATGACAAGCATTAATTTTGAAAATTTTTAAAAAATTTCTTTTCTTCCTTTTTTTGTATATTTTTCAGCCCAAAATTTGCTATAATAAGAAAGTATTTACCCAAGTTACACAAAAATCAAGCAAATACGTCACTGCGAGAAACAAGCGAGCAGAGGCTGAAGGGTCAAGGTGATGAACCTTGCCCGTAACGCCGTTTATTGCGAGCGATGTGATGGCATTTGCCCGTGGCAGTCTCTTTAAAAATCTGTTCGGGATTGCCACGCTCACATTGTTCGCTCGCAATGACAACCACGATGAAAAATATCTGATATTTTGAAGTAACAGACATATAATCATAAGTAAATATTGATAATAATTGTTGTATTTTGGCAGAAAACAGGTGTTATATGAAGAAAAAAATTATTATTTCAGTGATTTGCGCAATCTTCGGATTGATTTTTCTCGCTTTATTGGCTTTTTTCCTTATCGAGAGTGAGATAATCGACGACCTTGCGGATTTGTTTGATAACAAAAAGTCCAAAACCACTATCCAAACAACAAAACAACGGCAGAACACCTCAAAACCCGCCAAATTGCGTCTTTTTGGCCCTAAAACAAAAATTACGAAAAACAACGCAAGTTCAGCCTCCTTGCAGACCTATAATAACGGTCTTGTTTCGATGAAGATTCCAAAGGGCTGGGTTGTCGGTGTCGGCAATTCCGATTATATTCACTATACGTTTATGGCTTATGACCCGAAGAACCCCGATTATAAAATCTTCTTCAATATGAAAACAGAGGGTTATCTTAAAACCCAGCAAATGAGAAATTTTTACAAAAGCCACTATCCGAATGCCCCATTTGCAATTTTACCCGCCATAAACCCGCAGACTACAACGGCTTTTTATAAAGTATTTACGCAGGCTTATGCTTACAATCAGCAACTTTTACCGTTCAAAGTTCCCGTTATTAAAAATTACACACCCGTTCAGACACTCGGAAGAAATATCACGGGCGGTGCTATTGAAAGGGCTGTTTATCAAAACGAACAGGGCAAAAAGTCAGAGGGAATCTTCACCGCTACCATAAAAGAGGTGCCTATGCCGCCTGTTGTTATTCTCATTGTTTATAATACCGTTTTTTATACCGTTCCCGAGGGCGAACTTGTAGATTGGCTTCCCGTTCTCAATGGCTGTGTAAGTTCTATACGTTTCAGCGATAAATTTATAAACGGCTATTATCAGCAGCAGGGACAGGTTGTTAAAAACGCACAGGCAATTCAGGCTATTTGCAACCAAACTTCTGATATAATCACATCGGGCTGGAACCAAAGACAAAAAACTTATGATATTCTCAGCCAAAAACGCAGCGATGCAACAATGGGCTACGAAAGAGTTCAGGATACCGATACGGGTGAAATTTACAAGGCAACCGTCGGCTTTACTGACCATGACTGGCATGGTAAATACGTTCCCATTACTGATGATATGTATAATCTCCCGACAGCAGGATATATAGAAAAAGAGTAAATATGAAAAAATTTTCAGGTTTAATTTTTATTTTGATGATTTTATCGGGCAATTCACTGTCCGCAATGGCAGATTACAAACAAATTCTGCCTCACACACGGTTACTTCAGTGCAAGGACTATTACAAAATTACACCCGATAATATCAAAGCCTTAAAAGTTCTCAGATACACCGAAGGCGGAGTTTCAGAAAAAGATATCGGGGATAAAAAGGATATTGAAAAAATCTGCCGTCAATTCAGCAGAATACAAATAGCGGGTGAATCCAAAATGTCCTGCACCGATAACACGACAATCTATGCCTTTACGTTTAATGACGGTTCAAAGACTTCGATTGAACTTGAGTGCAACTGGGCGGTTATTAACGGCAAAAACTATGATTTAGAATATTCACGATGATTAAAGAGATTATAACAAACCTGCACAACAAATATGATTCTTTGGTAAATAACAGTATTTACAAAGGTATTATCAGCGCTGCTTTTTCGCTTCTGCTGTTTTGTATTTGCGCCTTTGCGATTTATTTGAGATATAAAGTTTATTCCGCAAATTTAAGCATGTTTTGCGATGAAGTGTCTGTTCTTATAAATTTGAGTTCAAAATCGTATTCGCAGTTATTTTTACCGCTTTTTGAAGCACAATGCACACCGCCTTTGTTTCTGGTTTTATACA
Source organism: Candidatus Gastranaerophilales bacterium (assembly GCA_024695865.1). Taxonomy (GTDB): domain Bacteria; phylum Cyanobacteriota; class Vampirovibrionia; order Gastranaerophilales; family Gastranaerophilaceae; genus RUG841. Next base: position 12,741 of record JAILHI010000102.1, on the reverse strand, counting down.
AATTCATCTACGGTTTAACGGGCTTTAACGACACACTTTTAAAATTACCGATATTTTTGTTCTCAATATTAAATGTTCTTCTTTTTTGTTATTTAACTTTTTCAGCCTTAAAAAACAGATGTTCTGTCATTTTTGCAAATATCGTTTTTGCTCTTTCGCAGCCTGTTATATACTATTGCTGGATTTTAAAACAGTATCAGACAGATATCACTTGTACGATTTTGATACTGATTGTCGCTTACAAAATAAAAAACGAAAATATTTCTTTAAAACAAATAATGTTTCTGAGCATTATAACGGCAATTTTTATGCTGTTTTCCTACACCTCGGTTTTCATTATCGGAACAACTATCATAACTCTGTTTCTGTATAAATTTTTCAAAAAGACTTTGCCTGATGATTTTATAAAAAAGTTTTTGATTTATGCGGCTATCCCTTTTATAACAGCAATTATTTTCTTTGTCGTAAACTGCCTGCCGACTTTGCAAAATAATGTGTTACAAACTTATTGGGATAATAACTGGTTCAATATGTTCTTTTTCCCGCAAACAACTGTTGATTGGGCAAATTTAATTCCGTTTTTCACATCGGGCGGTTTGAATATTTCCAACTACATAGCAATATGCGTAATCCTGATAATTTCTTTACTTCTAATGTTACTCAAAGACAAATTTTCGTTATCGCTGCTGTCTTTACCCTTTATAACCGCCGCATTATTGGGTTATTTTCATTTATATCCGTTTTGTCCCGAGAGAGTTTGTCTTTATCTCATTCCTGTCGGGATATTAATAATTGCAAAATTAATCGACAACGCCGATTTTAAAAAAGTTAAGTTATCCTTTCCTGTTTTTTTGATTATAATCTGTTCTTTTTATAATTATCGCACTATTGATTACATAATTGACGATATTATTAATTTCAAAGATAAATTCTTTGCTTATGGCGGTATTATGAGAACAAACAGCCGTGACTTTGCTGCATTTTTAAATCAATCGGATATTTCGTATAAAGATTATGTCGTAACAGATTCTTTCTGGGCGGCTCATAACGTGATTAAAATGTATGACAAAAACAACAAAATAAACCATGACAATATTATAGACAGTTCAAATGCCGACAGTAATATTGAACAATTAGATGCACTTGATAAAAACTCTCGTATTTATTTTTACATCTCATCAAAATTCAGTTATTTCGGCTGGAACATTTATCTGTCCGACTGGATAGAACAAAACTGCAAGATTGACTCTACGTATGAAGTTAACGGCGGAAACGTTATTAAATGTATAAAAAAATAATCATTTGGCTATTATAGCAAAAATAATTTTAAATTCTTTAACAGATTTTTCCCGGGACTGCCACGGGCAAAAGCCATCACATCGCTCGCAATAAACGGCGTTACGGGCAAGGTTCATCACCTTGACCTTTCAGCCTCTGCTCGCTTGTTTCTCGCAGTGACGTATAAGGTTAATTTTTTGGGTAACAAAAGATAATCAAAAAATATTTTAGTATTTTTTACCGACAAGAGCATTATGAGCATTCCACTCAAAAGCATCATCAATTTTTTCAAGTTCAATCGGTCTTTTATATCTCACTTCCAAAGCGGTTTTAATCAGATAATCCGCAAAATGAGGGTTTTTAGGCAAAACAGAACCATGCAGATAAGTTCCGAAAACGTTATTTTTTCTTGCTCCCTCTGTCTTATCCTTTGAATTATTGCCGTTTCCGATAACAACGGTTGCAAGCGGCAATGTTCCGTCTTCAAGATAAGTAAGACCTGCATGATTTTCAAAACCGACAAGAGTGTTCGGTTCCAAAAAGTCGGTATTAGCCGTAACATTACCGATAAACCGCTTATCACCCGCAACGGTATAGGCATCTAAAATCCCGATACCGTCAAGTTTGTCTTTATCATGGGGCAAATAGTATTTGCCCAAAAGTTGATACCCCCCGCAAATTGCAAGGAAAACTCTGCCGTCCTTTGCAGCCTGCGTGAGTTTATCTTTTTGCTTCTGAAGTTCACGTGAAACCTCAATCTGCTGTTTATCCTGACCTCCGCCTATAAAATAAATATCGTTATTCGCAATATCAATTTCATCGCCGATATTTACATTCACAATTTCAACATCGATATTTCTGTATTCGCATCGGCGTTTTAAGGTCAGAACATTTCCGAAATCACCGTAAATATTGAGTAATTTCGGATAAAGATGCGCAATTGTAAGTTTTAATTTTTCTTGTGTCATTATACTTTCAAAGCCGCTTTTACTGTTTCGATGGTTTTTGAAACCGCTTCATCGGGAGTGATTTTAACAACCTCGCCCGTTTCTCTTACCTTAAATTCGACAAGACCTTCCTGTACGGTTTTGCCTGCGGTAATTCGGAGAGGAATACCGATTAAGTCGGCATCTTTAAACTTAACGCCCGCCCTGTCGTCCCTGTCATCAATAAGAACTTCGATACCGTTTTCAAGTAATTTATTATAAATTTCTTCGGCAATTTTCATTTGCAACTCGTCCTGAACGTTTACGGGAACGACAATTACATGATAAGGCGCAATCGCAATCGGCCATTTGATGCCGTATTCATCATGGTGTCTTTCAACAGCCGCAGCAGCGGTTCTTGAAATACCGATGCCGTAACAGCCCATTACAAAAGGCACCTCGTTGCCGTTTTCGTCCGTAAATGTAGCATTCATCGCCTTTGAATATTTTGTACCGAGTTGGAAAATATTACCGACTTCAATACCTCTTGTAACTTTAAGCGGTTTATGGCATTGCGGACACATTTCACCGGCTTCGACAAGTCTTATATCAGTTACGATTTTCGGAAGTTCAACATCAATGCCGAAATTTGCACCCACAAAGTGAACGTCATTTTCATTTACCGCCATAACGAAGTTTTTGAGTTCTTTTACCGAATTATCCGCAACGATTTTGACATCATCAAAGCCTTTCGGGCCGATAAATCCGGGGCGGGCATCAAAGCCATGATTTACCATTAATTCTTCGATTTCTGCATCAGACGCCGTTCTTATTTCCTTCGCCTGCAATGCGTTCATAAGTTTTGTTTCTTCAACCGTTTTATCTCCTCTGATAAGCGCAAGAACAGGCTCTTTATCCGCAATATAAACAAGACATTTACAGATTACGGTTTCCTCAATTTTGAGCATTTCTGCAAGTTCTTTAATGGTTCTTGCATTTGGCGTTGAAACCTTTTCCGCCTTATCCCAATCACCCGTTGTTTTTGCTTCGGGCAAAACGGAAACCGCATGGTTTGAATTTGCAGCATAATCACAATCATCGCAATAGAAAACATCATTTTCGCCGCTGTCTGTCTGCGTGATTACCATATATTCGTGGCTGATATTTCCGCCGATAGCACCCGAATCCGATTGAACGGGCTTTGTTTCAAGACCGCATCGGTCAAAAATTCTCGTATAGGCATCAGCCATAATTTTATAGGACTTTTGCATATCCTCTTCATTTCTGTCAAAACTGTAGGCGTCCTTCATAATAAACTCACGGCCTCTCAAAAGTCCGAAACGGGGACGGATTTCATCTCTGAATTTTGACTGAATCTGATATAAATTTAATGGCAGTTGTTTGTAGGAACGGACACCCTCTCTTGCAATAGCCGTAACAATTTCTTCGTGAGTCGGGCCAAGACACATATCCTTGCCGTGACGGTCTTTCAAACGCATAAGTTCTTTACCGTAAACATCCCATCTGCCCGATTCTTCCCACAATTCTTTCGGCTGGAGAAAAGGCATTAAAATTTCCTGTGCGCCCGCTCTGTCCATTTCTTCACGAACAATGTTTTCAACCTTCTTTAAAACCCGCCACATCAACGGAAGATAATTGTAAATACCGTTTGTTAACTTGCGGATATATCCCGCTCTTACCAAAAATTTATGGCTTGTAACTTCTGCATCTGCAGGAAAGTCTCTCAAAGTTTCAAAAAAAAGGTGTGACATTCTCATAATTTTCTGCCTTTCGGATAGTATATTTTCAAAAATATTTTACCATAAAGTTATAAAGTCAGAAAATATTTACAATACTATATGATATTGTTACTGATAGTCTTAATGGCCGCCTGCGTTCTGTCATCAACTTCAAGTTTTTGCATAATGGCACTGACATGCGCCTTAACGGTATTAACACTCAAATGAAGTTTCTTGGCAATTTCAGTGTTATTTTTACCCTCTTTAATAAGTGAAAGCACCTGTAATTCACGTCTTGTTAAATTGTAATCATTCGCATGTGCAGGCTGAGCGTTCAGACTTCCTGATTTTACAATATCCAGAATGTAATCCGAAACTGACGGGTCAAACCATATAGCCCCATGAAGCACCGAATACAGTATTAACGTAAGATTTTCAGGCTCAATTTCTTTGGAACAATATGCCGAAGCGCCCGCCTTTATGGCATTTATAACTTCTTCTTTCGTCTTGTGTGATGTGAGAATAAGAATCTTAATTTCGGGAGCAAACTGCTTAATTTGTTCGGTCGCCTCAATACCGTTTACCCCGGGAAGCCCCAAATCCATAATCACGGCATCGATTTTTTTTGTTTTGACAAAATTTATCGCCGTCTGCGCATCGCCCGCCTCAAAGATTTCATTTATATACGGTTTTGACTGCAATGCCGTTTTAAGACCAAATCTGATAAGCGAATGGTCTTCCGTAATTAAAACATTATAATTGCTCATCTTGCTCCTTATAAGACATTTTTTCCTTGTATAAAGTTTTTGCCCTGACAATATCGGAAAAGGCAGTATTATAATCTTTTTTCTGTGTATTTAAAAGACTTTTGTAATAAAAATATCTCGGGTCATTTTTTGTAATGTATGCGCTTGCGTTTATGTATTCCTCGGCAGAAACAAGGTCATTTGCGGACAAAGCCTGTTCTGCAAGGTCGAGCCAGCCGGACGCATACAAGGGATTTTGACTTATGGATTTTTTAAGATTTAAGTGGCCTTCATCGTTCCTGAATTTTGAAGCAATATATAATCCCTTATAATTTAACGGGTATTTGCGTAGCAGTTTATCGGCATATTTCATGGAATTTTTTTTGTCGTTGAGTTTGTCATAAACAACAGCAAGCGCAACGAGGGTTTCAAGGTCGTTTTTATTGTATTTGTGAGCAAGTTTATATTCGGATAGCGCTTCCGCATATTTTCTTTCAGAAAGATATATGTCTCCGAGTCCGTTATGGGCAAAATACGATTTTTTGTTCTTTGAAATTTGTTTTGTATATAATTTTTTTGCTTCGGACGATTTGTTCGTTACTTCATACAATCTTCCGAGAAGTTCGGGCGCATGACTTGTTTCGCCTTTCATAATAAGAATTTTTAATTCATTGATTGCTCTCTGATAGTCCTTATTAAGATAAAAATAGTAAGAGAGATAATATTTTTGCCTGATTTCGTCCTGTTCCGTCTGCGACAAAGAGTAATATTTGATTTTATCAATTTCTCTCTGAATGTCCGTAAACAAAATATCTGTTCTGCTTAACTGATTAATAAGGCTGATTGTAGCCTTTTCTTTTCCCGAATCATTTAAGATTTCCGCTTTTAATTTCTTATAAAAGATATTCTGAGGATTTTCAGAAATGGCTTTGTTAATCTGGGATAATGCCTTATCATAGTTTTTATCGGCATAATAAGCGTAAGCACTGATATATTTTGCATAATCGCAATCCATAAGAGCAGAGTCTTTTTTCTGAAGTTGTGCGATACTTTCGTCAGTGAGATTACTGTACAGAATATCCGCTAACAGCCCCGCAAAAAATACTTCTTCCGTAATTTTGGAACGGTCGGCAGGAAAACAATTTTCCCTGATAAAATCAATATGCTGTCCCCAAAGTTCTTTATCACGAACCTTCATCATTGCACTGTGGGCAAGAGAAAAAAAACCGATTTCGGAAAGTTTATAAGCAATTGTCATAAAATAAAAATCGTTTTGGGGCATTTGGTCGATTAAATGCTTAAAATCATAGTAAGCAACGGATATGTTGGATTGCTTTACAAGAGTTTCGGCATTATCAATCTTTCTGACAATTTCTCTCGCCACAGGATTGTAATATAAGTGCCTGTCATAATCCATATCATATTCCGAAAAAAGAACAAGATTGGCTAAATCCTCCTCCTGCAAAAAATTTAAGGCTTCCTGTTCCTTTTTAATATCGGTAATATTTGCCGAAAAAGCACCTAAAATATTTGCAAAACAGAGAATCAAAAAAAGTATAAAATATTTTAATACCGTTTTATTCCTCAACATTTATCCTTTCAATATTGTGAATGTAAAACGTATTAAAGGTATCAATATACTTTTTATCCTCATCGCTCTGTTCGGGGCTGTTGATTAATTTTTCAAGTTCAAAAAGATTATGCTGTTCGAGAATTTTTCGTGAATACAAATCAAGAACAACATCACTGTCCGAAAGAATTACATCAATAATCTTATCGCAGGTAACGGAAAGGAACAAATCCACAATTCTCCTGTCAAAGTGATTATCAGCACCCTCTCTGATAATTTTAATTGCGTCCTGAATCGGCATTCTGTCACGATAATGTCTTATGGAAGTAATTGCATCAAATACATCGGCAACGGCGAGTATTCTGCCCCCGAGAGGTATGCTCAAACCGTCCTGATGTCTGAAATACCCCTGACCGTTGAATTTTTCGTGGTGAGATGATGCAATTTCAACAACATCTTTAAAAGACTCTGACGTTGCGGCAATTTTACTCAAAATATCGTGGGTAATTTTAACGTGAGTCTGAATATGATGATATTCCTCGTTTGTTAACTTGCCTTTCTTTTGCAAAACCGAGTCTTTAATACCGATTTTACCGATATCGTGTAGCATTGCCGCCTGCGATATCGTTTCCGTATGCTCTTTGTCGATACCCGCCTTTTGACAAAGGATATTCGAGTATAAAGTAACACGCATAGAATGACCTGCGGTAATCTTATCACGGGCATCAATAGAAGCGGCAAGAGTATCAATAAAGCCGTTAAATAATTTCTTTTGCTCCTCAATCATTTTTTGCTGTGTTTCAAAAAGCCTGTTGTTTTCAAGCGCAATACCTGCACTTGAACCGATTGTTACAAGCAAATCCTCGTCCATATCGGTAAAACTGCCTTCGTATTTGTTTATAACCTGAAAAACACCGATTATTTCATATTTAAGGTTTCTGATAGGCATACAAAGAATGTTTGAGGTCTTGTAACCCGTCTGAATATCAATATCCCTGTTAAATCTGTCATCGTTATAAACATTCTGAATATTTATTGTTTCGCCCGTCATAGCGACATGTCCTGCAAGACCTTTATCCATAGGGAAACGGATTTCCTGATGCCCCTGCATACCAAGTGCAACTTTTGACCATAATTCGTTATTTTTTCTGTCGATGAGAAAAACAGTACATCTGTCTGCTTTAAGAGCAAATTTTGTCTGCTCCGCAATGGTCGTTAAAAGTCTGTCTAAATCAATTTCCGCACTGATAGTTCTTGCAATCTTCAAAAGAGCGATAAGAGGGTCGCTCGGAATAGAAGCGTCCTGCGGACGCTCAATTTTGTTTAAAGATTCCGTATAGACAGCCTCGCTCGATTCGTTCAAATCTTTATGGATACCGTTAATTCTGTCAACTGCCGTTTTAATATTACAACTTTCGGCAAGTTCTTTTGCCTTTGCAATACACTCATAGGCTCTCTCGTAATTTTTGGTTTTGAAATTAAGGAAGGTCAGAGATTCGTAAATTCTCATTAAAATATAGGGATAATCCGTAACCATATAAGCCGCACGATTAAGATACAAAAGCGCTTCTATATAGTTTTTTTCGTTCATGGCAATAAGGGCAAATGCCCATTTGCTGACACCCCATGCGTTTTCACCGAGTACGTCCTGCGCAAGAAATCTCGCATCTTCAAGCAGAAGCAGACTGCTTTTATAGGTTTCTCTGTCGCTTAAATATTTTGTTAAGCCTAAAAAAGTAAGACAAATTGAAATTTTTTCGGTTTTGTCTGCAAGCAAATAAATTTTATGAGCAGTGTTCATTTTTTCGGAACAGATTTTATACTGACCGTTTTCAAAGTCTTGCAATGCCTCGTTAAACAAATTATCGGCAAAACGAACTCGTTCTTCTAAATCACAACCCTCATTTAAAATATTCATACGATTGAACCTTATTTTTGATACGATAAAATTATACAATATTTTTTATATAAACTGCAAACTTTAAAACGCAATGTAACATTGAAAGGATATAAAATGAACAAAGTGAGTATTTTGATACCCGTTTACAACGAAATTAACACTCTTGAAAAACTTTTACAAAAAGTAGAAGAAGCATCGTTCTGCGGTCTTGAAAAAGAAATAATTCTCGTTGACGACTGTTCTACAGACGGAACGAAAGATATTTTAAAGAATTTGGAAAACAAATACACCGTTATGTATCACGAAGTCAATCAGGGCAAAGGCGCCGCTCTCAGAACAGCCTTTTCTGCCGTCAACGGAGATATTGCCGTAATTCAGGACGCCGACCTTGAATATGACCCAAATGACTATGAGGGTGTTATTAAACTGATTTTAGACGGCGAAGCAGATGTTGCCTATGGTTCAAGATTTTTGGATTTAACGGGAAGTAAAACCGTTGTAAAAGTTAATTTCTTTGCAAATAAAATGCTTACCGTTATGACTAACATCTTATTCGGTGCAAAACTGACAGACATGGAAACATGTTATAAAGCCTTTAAAACAGAATTTATCAAAGACATCAAAATCAAATCGGACAGATTTGACTTTGAACCCGAAATTACGGCTAAAGTTCTCAAGAAAAAAGCAAGACTCAAGGAGGCTCCGATTACCTATCAGGGAAGAACCTTCGAGGAGGGTAAGAAAATCACTTGGAAAGACGGTATTCACGCAGTGCTTGCTCTTATCAAATTCAGATTTACCGATTAGCCGCAAGATACATAAATCTTGATTTTTGCCTTAAATTGATATTAAATTGATTTAAGGCATTTTTTATTATGAATCTCGACGGAATTGTTCTTCAAAATTACATCTATCATTTTTTGCGGGAAATGGATAATAATTATTCTTTTGCAGGCAAAACTGTCATGTTTCTCCATACAACACCCGTTCTCGATAATTCAAGGGCAATCTTAAAACTCGGAGCCGAAAAAGTTTACTTTGTAAATGCGGAATTTAAACACCAAACCGAAGAAAACGGCAAAATTACCGCACTAAACGAAAAGACATTAAATCTTATTGAGGATAATTCTGTTGACCTCATACTCGGACTTGAAATTCTCGAACATATTAACAATTTAAAAAACTTCTTTTCCGAAATCAAAAGAGTTTTAAAAAAGGGCGGAAAAGCGGAACTGCGGGGCTATCCCGTATGGACAAACCCGCTCGGACATCACATTTGGCTTACGGGAAAATACATTTACTATGAGGATACAAACCCGTTTAAACCGTGGGAACATTTAACTTATTCGGACAAAACGGAAACAAGAAACGCTTTGCTTCAAAAAGGTATTAACGAAGATGATGCCTATGAAATCGCAAGATGGATATACGATAAAACCGAAATCAGCAGACATACACCAACCGAAATTATTAAAGCCGCAACAAACAGAAACAGAGAAAAAGCCGACGGAGGTATAAATTACACAAGATACGGAATTTTTGAAGAATACAAACTGAAGAATTTTGCAATTACGGCAAAACGTACCTGCAACCGTTTTAAAGAAAACGAATTTTTTGAACTTGCAAAAGAAAAATATAATGAAGATGACCTCAAAACCGATGTTCTGACAATTACCTTGTCAAAAGAATAAACTTGTACCGATGTTGCTTTTTTGGCTGTTTTAAGTTTAAATCTATTTAGGTATTTGATATGAATATTAACGACTTAAAAATTAATGATTACGTTCGCCATTTTATTAAAGAAATGGACGGTTTGTATTCTTTAAAAGACAAAGACGTTATTTTTATGTTTTATGAACCGAATATCGATAATGCAAGGGCTCTTTTGGCAGAGGGCGCACAAAAGGTTTATTTTATCAACCCCGATTATTCCTATAAAGAAATCGAAAACGGCAAGATTGTTTTGTTAAATCAATATGAAGTAAACAATCTCAAAGACGAATCGGTTGACCTTATTATCGGGCTTGAAATTCTCGAACACATAAACGATTTAAGATGGTTCTTTGATGAATTAAGACGAATAATCAAATTGTCGGGTGATATCGAATTACAGGGCAATCCCATGTGGACGGGGCCGTTTGGACACCACATTTGGATTGAAAACAAATACATCTTTTATGAGGAATCAAACCCGTTCAAACCATGGGAACATCTGATTTATAATTCAAAAGAAGAAATAACCAAAGCACTTGAAGAAAAAGGTCTGCCTGCCGATGACTGCAAAGAAATTGCGGACTGGATATACAATCCGATTGAAATCAGCAGAAGTACACCGACAGACATCATAGAAGCCGTAACACATTTTCCCGCAGGTGCCGAAAAGGGCGGAATTTCCTATTCACGCTCTGCCATGTTTGAAGTTTACAGAACAGACTCTTGGGTTTTCAGTTTTAAAAGATGTTATGTCAGAACAGAACCTAACGAATACTTTGAACTCGCCAAACAAAAATATTTTGAACACGATTTAAAAACGGGCTTATTTGTTCTCAAAATGAAAAAATTGCAGCCCGAAAAACCCGAAAAGGACAATATCGAAAAAATTGACCTGTCAAATGTCGATACCGCCGTTTCGGATATAATAATTCCCTTTAACAACAAACACAACGTTCAGGGCAAAAATATATTAAACTTATCAGCCTATGAAAACGAATTAATTTCAAAAATATTTATCTCTTTGGGCGCAAAGTCGGTTACCTCCGTCAATCCTGCGGAAAACACGGAAAAATCCGAATACATAACAGAATATAACGATATATTTGAAAATATTGATATTGCGGACAAACAGTTTGATGTGATTTTCGGACTTGATACTCTTAATAAAATTACCGATTTGGACAAATTCTGCGAAAAATTATCCAAAGCCGCAGACATTACGACAGACATCTATCTTTCAGGGTTTATGCCCTGCACCTCGGCATGCGGTCATAAAATTTTCACGGAAAATCATCGTTATACCGATGAAACAAATATCTTTGATAATTGGGAGCATTTGACCTTTAATACCAAAAATGATGTTATAAATTCTCTTAAAGCAAAAAATGTTGACGACAATGAAATAAAACTCATTACGGATTTATATTATAAAAAAGAGCCGTCAGAGTTTTATACACCTATGCAAATAGAAACTGCGTTCAAAAAGGTTTTAAATGTTCACATGCTGCGCATTTATCACTATTACAAACAGAATAATTTTTACAAACTTGCCGCAGAAAAATTCAGCGAGGACGACCTTAATACAGAACGCATCATCATCACAAGCGATTTACCGACACTATACTGGCTGCATGAATTAAACATGAACCCCTATCTTGAAGCAGGTATTTCCGATATCAACATGAAATATGTTCTCGACGGCAAACGAGTTTTAAACCTTACGCCGTATATCCAGTATCCGATTACCGAAGGTCTTGAAGCCCTGAGGGCAAAAGAAGTTGTATCTCTAGACTCTCATTATTCGGGGTTTGAACTTCGGGGCGGTAAAAATGTCGTCAGAGTCAATCAAAAAGTAGAAGATATCGAAAATCTGCCCGGAAAATTCGATATCATATACGGACTTGATGTTTTGGAACACATAAAAGATGTTAAAAAATTCTTTATTAATCTCGGTAATCTTATTACGGATAAAGGCGTTATCTGTCTTTCGGGCTCACCCCTGTGGCCGAGCGATAACGGACATAACTGCTCGCTGCAAAATCTTGACTGCGGATACTTAAGAACGGGTGAAGGCTCACCCTGCCTTGAATCCTGGGAACATCTTGCCTATGAAAATCAGCAGGATTTAAAACAGGCAATGATTACAAAAGGCTTTACCGAACACGATGCTGCAATTGTTTCTGATTATATTTTCAATTCTGATGAAATCAACAGATTATCGTTCTCTGATTTTATAAACCTTTTAAATGAACTTGACTATCTTGTTTACGGCTCGAAAAAGATTTTAAATTATACGGAAGAAAACGAGTTTTATACAATTGCAAGTTCAAAATACACCCACGAAGAACTCCGCACAAAAGAACTGAAACTTTATATAAGAAAAAAGCCGCATTAAAGCAAAAAAAAACCGATTTTTAAAATCGGTTTAAAATTTCTCTTTACTTTCACTTAGTACACATTACTAAATTACTTAACTGCGGCAAGCATCTTGCCTAATCCTAAATCGGTATTAACCGACTTTGCACATGAAAGTGCTGCTACTCTCCTCTTTTGTGCACCTCGCAACAAAAATGTTACACATTCTGAAATATTACTGTTCGAGGTACTTAACTTTTTTATCATTATTGAAAACCTTATTTAATTCACTTACATTTTTTATATCGGTTTAAAAATTCATGAACTTTAATAATAAAAGCGGAATATTAAGTTTTGTAACAATAAATCAAACCAAAAAGGCAATTTTTTGAGAGAGTAATACTTTATATAAGAGTAGAGAGAAGTTGAGGTCGTAAAACAATGGGTTTATCATCAAATCAAGCAAGATTAAACTTTTTAACTTTAAGAAAAGACGACCTTGAAGCAAGATTAA
>JAILHI010000096.1 GCA_024695865.1 Candidatus Gastranaerophilales bacterium | reverse complement strand
AATATAATATATAAATATTCTAATCATGAATTATCGTTTACCTAAAAGCAGACTATTATATATAAAAATATTATATACGAAAAAATATTTATCGGCTGGATACTTCACCCTTTCGGGTTCAGTATGACAAAAAGTGCGTAGGGTGCAAAAAACGAATTTTGACAAAGCTGACCGAGTGAAACGAGGAAACGCTGTCCCTGTGAAAAATCTGACGAAATGAAAGTTTTTACGAGCAGTAAAAACAAAATGAAGTGAAAGATTTTGAACCGTCAAAATTCAAGACGGCATAGCGTTTGCACCGATTTTGTATTTATTTTTCCGCTCTTAATTTGGTAACAAACTTCTTCAGTTTTTCCATGGCTTTTTTCAGAGTATCGAGCGAATAAGCGTAAGAAATTCGCAAAAAGCCCTCGCCGCTGTCGCCAAAGGCTGTTCCGGGAACGGTTGCAACTTTTTCCTCCATTAAAAATTTCGTTGCAAATTCCTCGCTTGTCATTCCAAACTCTTTTATGCACGGGAACACGTAAAAAGCGCCGAACGGCTCAAAACAATCAAGCCCCATTTCCTTGAAAGAGTGCATCAAAAATCTTCGTCTTTGGTTATAAGAATTTCTCATTTCCTCAACGTCTTTATCGCCGTGCTTTAATGCGGATATCGCCGCATACTGACTTGTTGTCGGAGCACACATAATGCAGTATTGATGAATTTTAAGCATTTGTTCAAGTATCAGTTTCGGTGCGCAGGCATAACCCAAACGCCAGCCCGTCATTGCATAAGCTTTTGAAAAACCGTTTATAAGAACCGTTCTTTCTCTCATGCCGTCAATAGATGTAATTGAAACGTGTTTGCCCTTGTAAGTCAGTTCCGCATAAATTTCATCGGACAAAACGTATAAATCTTTTTCGATAATGACTTTTGCAATTTTTTCAAGTTCTTCCTTTTCCATTATCGAGCCTGTCGGATTGTTCGGGAAAGGCAAAACAAGAAGTTTTGTTTTGTCTGTTACATTTTCAAGAATTTCTTCTGCGGTGAGTTTAAATTCGTTTTCCGCCTTTAAATTAATTATAACGGGCTTTGCCCCTGCAAGTCTTGCACAGGGTTCGTAAGAAACGTAACTCGGCTGAGGTATCAAAACTTCATCACCCTGATTAATCATTGCCCTGAAAGCAATATCAATACCCTCGGAGCCGCCGACCGTAACCATTACTTCAGACGCATAGTCATAAGAAACGTTTTGCGTGCGTTTAATATATTTCGCTATTTCCTGTTTGAGTTCTTTTAAGCCCGAATTTGCGGTATAAAAAGTCTTTCCCTTTGTAAGAGAATAAATACCCTCATCTCTGATATGCCATGGGGTATCAAAATCGGGTTCGCCGACACCTAACGAAATTACACCGTCCATTTCGCTGACTAAATCAAAGAATTTTCTTATTCCTGACGGTTTTATCGATACTATTTCGTCCGAAAGGGGATTTCTCATGAAAGAACCTCTCTTGTATCTTCTTTTTTGCCCTCAAAAACAACACCGTGGTCTTTGTATTTTTTGAGAATAAAGTGAGTTGCCGTGCTTAAAACGGATTCGAGTGTTGATAATTTATCCGAAACAAAGGACGAAACTTCTTTAAGTGATTTTCCCTCAATGGTAATCAAGAGGTCGTATCCGCCCGATATCAGATAAACGGAATCAACTTCGGGGTAATTGTAAATTCTTTCCGCAATGGCATCAAAGCCCTGATTTCTCTGCGGCGTAACACGTACTTCGATAAGAGCAGTAACCTTTTCGATTGCCGTTTTTTCCCAGTCAATCATCGTATGATAACCGCAAATTACACCTTTATTTTCAAGTTCCGATATTTCGTTTAAAACATCAATTTCTTCTCTGCCAAGCAAAACCGCAAGTTCTCTTAAATCTATACGGCTGTTTTTTTCTATTATTGATAATAATTCATCACGCATAATACAACCTCTCAGTTAATCAATAAAAATATTTTAATACAAACCGAAAAATTTGGCAGAATGTATATATTTATAAACAATGCTTGAAACCGAAAAAAATATCCGTATAGATAATACAGGGAGATAAAATGGATACAATATTACACACAGCACTGTTAATCGTCTTTTTGACTCTTGGGGTATATTTTTCGACATCAAATCCGACAGACAACGAAAACAAACTTTATTTTAACTAATTTTTACCCATCCAGAGTTTTAAAACGGGAATTAAAGAAGTCAAAATCATTGCAATTACAAAAGCGGTTGCCGAAAGAATAAGGAAAAATACCGTATGGCTGATTGTATCATAGAAACCTGCAAACAAGCCTGCCGCAAGATTGCCGACAAAACTTGATAAGAACCATGTTCCCATAAGCAGTGAAGCAAACTGTGCGGGTGCCAATTTGGTTACAAGTGAAAGACCTATCGGCGACAAACAGAGTTCCGCAACCGTAAAGGTAAAATATGCAAAAAACAGCCAGAAAGGAGATACAAGATAAGTATTTCCGTGCGTAAAATGCGCCGCCATTGCCATTATAAAGGTTGCAAGAGATATCAGAGTCAATGCCATACAGAATTTAACAACCGAAGTAGGTTCTTTTCCTTTTGATGCAAGAAAGCCCCATAACATTGACATTAAAGGTGCCAAAGTGATAATAAACAAAGGATTTAAAGACTGGAAGTATTCTGCGGCTATTTCAAAATTACCGAAAACTCTCTGCGTTGAATTTTTAGCAAATAAAGTCAAGGAACAGCCTGCCTGTTCAAAGCATATCCAGAAACAAATCGAAAACAGCATTAAAATAAATAATGCACCGATTTTTCTTTTATCTCTGAGAGTAAGTTCTTTCTTTTCGCTATCGTCTGCAACCGCACGTTTTGCAACAGGGTGCAAACCATGTTCGCCGAGCAAAGACTTTTCACCGAGTTTATAAGTAATATAACCGAGCAGCATACCGACACCCGCCGCCGCAAAACCGTAATTGTAGCCGAATTTCATGGCAAGCGTACCGCAAACCAAAGGTGAAAAGAAGGCGCCGAGATTTATACCCATATAAAATATGGTGAAGCCCGCATCTTTCTTTTGTTTGTCTTCGCCGTACAACATTCCGACAATGGTGCTGATATTGGACTTAAAGAAACCGTTTCCGATAATCATTAAGGTCAAAGCGGGGAAGAAAAGCCATTTAATACCGCTTGCAAGAGCCATAAGCCCGCAAAGCATAACAATTGCACCGATTGAAATACTTTTTCTTTGACCCAAAAATCTGTCTGCAAGGTATCCGCCCAAAAGCGGTGTCAGATAAACAAAACCAGTATAAAAACCATATACGCTGCTTGCAGAATATATGTTAAAGGAAAGTTTTTCTATCATGTATAAAACGAGCATTGCTCTCATACCATAGTAGGAAAATCTTTCCCACATTTCGACAGAAAATAATAAATATAGGCCTTTAGGGTGGCCGCCCGCTAAATTCTTTAACATACCGTTGTTATCATGTCATGCACAAAAGTATTCTGCAAGAATTTTTTAATTTTATCGTTACATATTATTTTGTTGTTATTTCTATTAAATCTTCAATTTTACAATTTAAAAACAGACAAATTTTTTCGGCGGTAAACATATTGATATTAACTCTTTTACCTCTTATAATTTCAGAGATTTTCGCTTCACTTATACCTGTTGCGTTGTGAAGTTCTCTGCCGCTGATATTATGTTCCCAAAGCAATTCTCTTAATTTTATTTTTATCATTTTTTGATTATATAAAATTATTACTTTGTATTGTA
>JAILHI010000092.1 GCA_024695865.1 Candidatus Gastranaerophilales bacterium | reverse complement strand
GACCGCACCTTTGCAAGATGCTCGCAACTCGGAAATGTTTTGAATTTCAGAGGCTTCCCGAGTTGTGTCCTTGAAACAGTTATAAAAGTATAGTTTTGCAGGTTGGCGGAAGGTAGTTTCGGAAAGAGATTGCCACAAAATACTGACGCATTTTTCGCAATGACGATATATTGTATCGGTGCAAACGTTCCTTTTTGCACCCTACCTGCTGAAAAGGATTGCCGCGTCGGGCATTTTGCCCTCCTCGCAATGACGTGAGTTTGATGACAGAAAGGATTTTTATGCAGGAAAAAATAAGAGAATTACTTCACAACATTGGCAGACCGTATCAGATGTTCAACGATGACGGCACCTATCAGGGCTGTTTTTACCCCGTTCAATTCCTCTATCCAGACAAGCCCCGTTACAAACTGCGCTCCGTAAATGACGAAAAAAACTATTGGTACGGACTTTCCAAAATAAAAAAACACTGCACCGAAATCCCCCCAACAGAACCCTGTCAGGCAGGCGACATCATCGTTACAAAATTCAGAGATGAACTTCACGTCGCTATCTACTGGGAATACGGAAAAATTATCCACGTCTTCCGAAACTATTCCCTGCAAACAGGCAGATTAAAAATGTTCAAAAATTATAAAGTCTTTCGTGTAAATACGTAATTTTAGAGGTTTTATGGCTCTCGGAACTCTTTTCACAACAATCGGAACCGCCCTTCTCGTATCAGTTGCAACTACCGCACTGAGTTATGCAAATAAATTTATCTTCGGCGGTGTCAATAAAAATAATTCTTCCTCAAAAAACTCGCTCGATTTATCGCCCGCCTATCAGGCCGTCAAACAAACACAAACCAACCCCGATTTGCCTCTGCCCATAATCTACGGCACCGTCAAAACGGCAGGCAACCTCATCTGGCAAAATACGCAGGAAAATTTTTCCCAAAAAGTTATCGCCTTTTCAGAAGGCGTAATCACAGATATTACGGACATAAGAATTAACGATATCCCGCTTTCCTCGGTAACAACTTCTCAGGTCGAAAAATTCTACGGCACCGATACACAGGCTATTCCCTCTGTCGTCCCCGGTAACAACCGAAGCGAACAAACCGCCGTCATCGGCTCACTTAAAAACGTTGCCTGCCTCGGCCTTACCGTTTTTAACGATGAAAAAATCTCCTCAAATTATAACCTTACCGCTATAATTATCGGTAAAAAAATAAGAGTTTATTCCTCACCAAACGAATACACCGTGCAATACAGCGAAAATCCCGC
Source organism: Candidatus Gastranaerophilales bacterium (assembly GCA_024695865.1). Taxonomy (GTDB): domain Bacteria; phylum Cyanobacteriota; class Vampirovibrionia; order Gastranaerophilales; family Gastranaerophilaceae; genus RUG841. Next base: position 6,812 of record JAILHI010000092.1, on the reverse strand, counting down.
ATGGGTCTTATTCGATTTTTTAACGGCATATAACGGGTTAGGTCTTGCTCTCGATGAAAACGGTGAGCCTGACGATGATTTAATCGCCGAAATCTTCGATTTAAACAGTTTTATCGAGGCTGCCGCCTACTGTGATAAAATCGTCAATAATTCACCCCGCTTTACCTTCAACATGATTTTCGATTCCCAAACAAGTGTCAGAAGCCTTTTGGACGAAATCTACCGCTCCTGCCGTGGCGGGCTGTTCCTGCAAAACGGACTTTTACAGTTTAAAATCGACAAGCCCGAATACGTTTCAAAAGTCTTTACCGTCAACGACATCTCAAATGAGGTTTTTAACTCGGTTCCGAGCGAAGAAAAATATGACATTTTAAAATGTGTCTATATCTCCCCGCAGCACGAATGGCAAAGGGTTGAAGCCTTTGCGGAAATTCCCGAGTACAGAAACGGCACCCCCGTTGAAACTTCAATAAACATCTTGTCCTGTACCAATTTTGAGCAGGCAAGCCGTTTGGCGTGGTATTACGCTAACTGCAAAGTTCTGCAAGCCTATTACGGTTCTTTCGATACCGATTACAGAGCCTTTGACATTGAAGTCGGCGATGTAATTCAGTTTGACAGTATTTTAATGGGACTTCAAAATTACAAGGTTAAAGTTACAAAGGTAACCGATAACGGCTGCGGGCTTTTTACGGTAAACTGGCAAACCTACGATGAAAGGCTGTATCTCGATACTTTAGGCAGTATGGAGCCGAGGCTGATTGTTACAAAACTCAACGATTTATACGTTTATCCGCCCGATGTTACGAATTTCAATGTCGTCCAATCGAAAAATATTTTCAATTTTTCATGGGATAAAACCGACAATCTGACCTACGAAATAAGGCAGGGCACCTCCTGGGCTTCCGCAAAAAAAATCTGCTCCGACCTTACGGACGGTTTTTTCTCCTGTGATATAGATTCAACAGGCTTTTATACCTTTTTAATTAAGGCAAAAAACAAATACAATTACTCTCAAAATGCCGCATCTGACGTGATTTCGGTTGAATTTGTCCCGAAACAAAACATAATTTTGCAGCAGAAGATTTTGGATAACGACGGGCTGTTCTTCGAAACTTACCTCTATCAAAACACGTTAAAACTTGAAACAAACAACCTCAAATGGCAAAATCTGAACGGTGTCTGGAACGATGCCGAACGTGAAAACTATACAATCAACAACCTTTGGGGTGCAAATACCGTCAGCAGCGGCTATTACATAAGCCAAGCCTTTGATTTGGGCAGAAGTTTTCAAAACACGCTTTCCCTCGATTTTAAAGCCGTCGGAAACTATGAAATTCTGTTCAGATACTCGGACAATGAAATCGAACTCGCCCAAAAAGATTTTATCACCTTTGCAAAAGGCGATTATTCTTTCAGATATTTTCAGATAAAAATTATCCTCAAAGCAGGAACGGGTGAAATCTCAAATCTTGCCGATGTTGTTGCAAACATTGATGTTCCTGACAAAGTATACAGCCGCTCAATAGAAATCACAAACGCACAAAACGGCTATCTTCTGAACTATGCCGATGCGGAATTTTTCTCAACCCCGGGAATTGTTGCAACGGTCACGGATTCAATCTATGCCTACGCTTCAACGGCGGACAAAACACCGACTTCAGCAAAAATTTATGCAATAAACAATGACGGCACCAAAACCACCGCAAAAATTGACGTTCAGATTTTCGGATACTAAAAGGAGCAATTATGACAGAAAGATATAACTGGGTCGATAACCCCACAGTTTCACAGGTTTCGGAATACAATCCCGATATCTTAAACGAATGTTTAATGCACTTAAAATACAATAATCTGCCTCCAAAAACCGACATTTTTACCGTTAATTCGGGAAATGTCGATGCCGACGGAAATGCAGACTTAATAGAAGCACAGATAGCAGACGAGTTTATCAGGTCTGCCCCCGGAACTTATACCCTGACAATCGGACAGGACGGCTATTATGATGTTGTTGCAATCGGCGGCGGAGCGGGCGGAGCCGTCGGAATGAATGTTTATTCCGTAAAAAGCACCTCCTCGGGCGGCTCGGGTGCCGCTTTTGCGGGCAAAATCTATATCCCCGCAGGAACTTACACCTGTACGGTCGGCGCAGGCGGTTCTGCCGCAGGCAACGGCGGTTACGGCGGCGGGGGCGGTGCAACCTCAATAGGCGATTTAATATCGGCGGGAGGCGGCACACAGGGCGCCTACGCAACATGGGATAACCGTGTTCAGTCCTTTGGCGGAACGGTTACGGTCAATACAACCATTGACAGTTCAACCTTAAATTCAAACGGAAATAACGGCTCTGTCGCCTTTAATGCCGATTCCGCAGGCGGCGCAAGCCTTTACCGAGGCTACGGAAAAGGCGGAGATGCGGGCTGTTACGGTGCCTACAACGGAAGCAACGGCTTTCTGTCCGTAAAATTTCAGGGCGGCTCCTTTATAAATTACAAAATCGGCGGAAATTATCCGGCTGTGACTGCAACCCTGCCCGACGGCGAAAAAATTACCGTTACGGGATTAAATTCCGATGATGCACAGTACCTCTCAAACGGTACCTATAACAAATTCATCGGGACTGACGGCTCGGAAGAACTGCTTAAAAATAATATTTACAGACAGGCTAAACCTCCCGTTCCCTCAACAAATGACGTCTGGTTTGATACCTCCTCCGAACCCTGCCGTGTTTTGAAATATAACGGCTCAAACTGGGAAGAATATAACAAAATCCCCCTGTGCAGTATGGATATTAGTAATTGCAACGTTACAGGCTGCAAAACTTTTCCCTACAACCAAAACGGTTACAACACCAACTCAAAGTCGCCGTCAGGCAAGCCCTCGGGTGTTTATTGCGATTTAACCCTGCCTGCTTCAAACGGAACGGTTATTGCCAAATATAACGGCTATATCCAACTTTCAGCCTATTCGGCAAGTTATCTTCAAATGTATAACCTGTCAAAAAACTCGTTCTGGACAGCGGTAAATAACCAGAATAACGGCGAAGCAAGCATTTCAATCCCCTGCTCAAAGGGTGATGAAATTAAGGTCTATTATGGTATCGCAAACTTCCGCTGGTTCAGATGTTACGCCGATGAAGGCGCAGTATAAGGAGATTTTATGTTTTTAGGTATGCAAAATGATTTGATTGCTCTTGTTTCGGATACAAGAGAAAAACTCGAAAATACCGATTGTATGCACTTTACCGAAATTGTCGAAACAGAGGACGACTACGCCCTTGAAAACGGCAGTTACGTTAAAAAAGATAAGGAATATTTTGAAAATAAATTTGCCGAATTAAAACAGGCTAAAATTGCCGAAAATACCGCAAAAGCAAAAGAGGCAATCGAAAACGGCTATGTCGTTTTTAAAGACGCTCAGTTTGAAACAAATGCCCAGACGGTCGGAGATTTGACCGCAACAATGCTGATGCTGCAAAACCCCTCACCCCAACCCTCTCCCGCAGAGGACGAGGGAGAAAGGGAAACGGTATTCTGGCTTTCAAAAGATGACAGGATTGTCGAACTGACAATTGAGGACTTTGGCATTTTAGGTGCTTTAATTGCGGATTTTAAAAATACCGTCTGGAACGAAAAATATTTGCATTATAAATCGCAGATTGAACAGGCTCAAATAATTGATGAGCTTGCTTCGATTGAAATTATTTATTAATTTTATTGTTTTTTTTCGGAAAGTGTTTTCGGAAAGGGATTGCCACGTCGGGCATTTTGCCCTCCTCGCAATGACGGCAGACGTCTTTGCGAGCGTAGAATGTAGGTTGGGTGAAACCCAACAAAAAGTACTGAAAAAATTAAAATATTCAAAGAAAGAGAGGTCATAATGACAATTTTTAAAGGCGATAACCTGCAAGCCTTTAACGGACAGCCTTTTAAAATAGAATTTGATGCCGATTTGCCCGTCAGCAAAGCGGCTCTCGTTATAAATAACGGTATCATCATCAAAGAGTTTGAAAACCCGTCATCACCGCTTTTAGTCGAACTCGATGAAAACGATACCGCTAAATTATCCGCATCTAATCAGGCTCATTTTGTAGTCTGGGATTCAAACGGCAGAAAAAGAACGTGTGACGGCGTTTTGAACTTTACCGCAAAAGAGGAGATTTACCATGAATGCTGATATAACTATGCCCGAAAACACAATAAATGCAACGTTTAAACTTGAAGTTATCCCCGATATTTCGGTTTTTGCAACAAAAGCCGAAGTTGCCGAGGTTGAAAATCAGATACCCGATATTTCGGGATTAGCCACAAAATCGGAAGTATCGGCAGTAGAATCCGAAATCCCCGATGTTTCGGGGTTGGCAACAAAACAGGAAGTTTCCGCCGTCGAAGCACAAATTCCGACAGTACCTGTCAACGTTTCTGCTTTTACTAATGACGCAAATTATGTAAACAACAACGTTTTACAGCAAAATTTACTGTTATCAAATGCCCTTATAACAGGCAGCGTATCAGACAATGCCGTTGTTTATGCAGATATTATAAGCCGCTATCGTTCGTCCTTCGATATTACGAATTTTACCGTTGTCGGAAGCCCGACAATCACGGGCGGGATTGCAGGCGGTTTTAGCGGAAGTAATTATTTGACTTTTTCCGCAGTACAACTCGGAAATTACACGACTTGGCAAATTGATATTGAATTTACAACGGGCGCAAGCGTTTCGGGCGACCAAAGAATATTAAATATATCCAGAAATCTGTATTATAACGGTTCGCAAATTCTGTTAAGCAACGGCAATTTAATGATAGTTATTGCTTCTAACACAGGCAATGCAACCTCTGACATTGTTTTTTATTCTGCGACGGCAGAAGCAAATAAAAAATACAGAATATCGATTGAAAACACAGGCACGGCTTATGTCGGCAATGTAAACGGAACAGAAGTCTTTAACGAAACCTCATCAGCCGTATGCGGAACTTCTTTAAACTCTTTTGTTATCGGACAAATTAATAATACATCAGGGTTCGGCGGCTCGGTTGATTTGACAAAATTTGTTATTTACGGCAGCGGAAATGTGCTTGTATCGGGCATGGTACGTGGCTCGGACACATACACAATCGGCGGCAATACCGTCACGATACCTTACACCGTTACAAAAAACGGGGCGAAAATCGTTGACTCCGCTCACAGAACTGCCGTTCAGTCGGTTTATAATGCGACAGGTTCGGCACTTTACTACACGCTTGACGAGGAAAATCAGGACTTCACTCTGCCTGCGGGTGATTTGTACGGTATTTTGCAAAAATTGTCGGACAGAATCACGGCGCTCGAAACGTAACAGACATCTTTGCAAGAAATGAAATATTGAAGCAATATTTTTTGGTGCAAACGTTCCTTTTTGCACCCTACAACTACTTTTTGCACCCTACAACTAAAAAACAAAGAATGAAGGTCGGTGAAGCCTGACAAATAAAGATAAAAAGAAAGGATAAAATTATGGCATTTAATTTAACGGATTTTTTCGGTTTAATCAAAGAACTTATCGGAAACAATGAAAAAATGGACAAATTCAGAGAAATCACTGCCGACATCAAAGAATTAATCAACGATATCAAAGATGTTGTTGCAATGTTTCAAAAGGTATAAAATGTACGGTATAACATCTGCATTAAAGGCTTTTAACGATATGCTTAAAAGCCTTTTTGATTACCTGTCAAAATCAAAAGACAAGCAAACGGAAACCGATGTGCTTTCAGATAAAAAAACCTTGAAAAAGGCCTCAAATGCTGCGGAAGAAATTATCTCAAACACAGAGGGCTTTTTTGCGTGGGTTTCCGATTTATGCTGGGATATTATGGACTTCCGCCAAAAACGACAATTTATGCACTTTGTCCGCAGACATAAAAAACTTAAAAAAAAGTTTGAAAAAAATAATTAGTAATTTTTCTGTGAAAAAAAGAGAAATCTATGGAAAAGTTTTTAAACAAAGAAAATATCGCAATCGTTGCAATTGTCATATATACGCTCGTTCAGGCTAACTATTTTGCAACCAAACTCGATTTGGCAAATCTGCGCATCGAGTTTTTACAGTTACAAAATCAGCAAAAAACACAGATTTTAGCCGAAACCGATAAAAAATTTGACGAAATTAATAAAAAGTTAGACAAAATTTTGAAGTTGAATTAATGATTTATCAATGCAAATATTTTAAATTACAGGAACTTGTCAGCCCGCTCGTTTTCAACCGCTACGGCGAATTTGCATGGGCGTTTTTTGACGAAAATATCCTGCGGGATTTGGACTTAATCCGCCAAAACTTCGGAAGCGGTATCGTAATCAATTCGTGGCTTTTCGGCGGCAGCACAACTCAATGCGGTTTCCGTTCAAACATGGACAAAATGGTCAAAGACAAAAAAAATTTGTATTGTTCCCCGCACACCATGGGCAAAGCCTTTGACCTGCACGGCTTTGATAATGTAAAACTCTTTAATTTAATAAAACAGATGATTAAAACGGACGAACTCAAAGCAATCAAACGGCTTGAAACACGTTCAAACACTCACGATAACTGGGTGCACGCTGACAGCTTTCAGACGGATAAAATCGTTTTTAGTTAAACAAAATCCGAGACAACAAAGTGAACGAGGCAATCTAAGACTAACATTCAAAGGGACTGCCACGGGCAAAAGCCATCACTTCGCTCGCAATAAACGGCGTTACGGGCAAGGCTCATCGCCATCAACCTCTTGCAAAAAACATTCACAGGATGTTTTTTGCTGCGGCAGAGTAGCCTCTGCTCGCTTGTTTCTCGC
>JAILHI010000046.1 GCA_024695865.1 Candidatus Gastranaerophilales bacterium | reverse complement strand
TTAATGGAAATACAAATGAATTTTTTGATAATATGTATCACGGTGATGAATTTGAAATATCATGTAAAGAGAAACAATATTTTATTCAATCATATTATAATGACTTTAAAATCTATACACATGAAATCATTGTAAAACAGACAAATCCCAAAATAGATAATGATACTATTTTTGAATGTAAGTCTAATAATCCTCAACAAAATATAGAAGATTTTCAGAACGCAAAAATCTTTGAGGGAAAAAGTTTTTGGGAAGTTGAACAAGAAATCACATGGATTGATTAATATCCACTTTGAAAAACTTTGCACCGAAAAAATCAAAGTGAATATTAGAAATTTTATAAAATTTATGCACACCACTTCTCTAACCTAGTCATAATCTCTGATTCGTGCAAACATTGTTGAGCAAGTTTGGCAAAATCGGGTTCGTCCCTTGTCCCATCACTTGCCCCATTTTTTAGACTTCTTCGGAATTCTTTTTTAGTATGGGATGTATTTTTTCAGGTATAGTTTAACAGGACATTTTATTTGAACGATTAAAATAATTATTCGGCAAGATTTAGGGTGTGTTTGGGTTTGGGCGGTGGAAGTTCTAAAAAAATTTTTATCATTTTTTTTCAAAAAAGTTCCACCTATTTTGATCTTTTTGAAAAAAGGTCGGAAGTTCAAGTGCCACAGTCGGAAGTAACCTTTTCCCATTTTGTCCGAAACAGGACAAATTTTTTAGGATATAAATAACAAACTCTAACCCAATATTAACTTTGCTTTTTGGAATTTATTTTAATTGTTTAAAGAAAATTGTTTTTTAAACATGTTCCACCAATTTTGATCTTTTTGTGTCGTTAAGATACGAAAACTCAAAATAGGTGTTCCAATACCTGTCGTTCAGAGTTATTCTTCCGGTATGAACGATAATAATATATATATAAATATTAATAGGATGCCTTAAAATGTGCAGTATTTTATATCAAATACTTATGCAGAATATGCGGCATTGAGTTTACATAGTATTTTGCAAGTTTTTCCACGCTAATCGGCATACCGTTTTTAGTCCACTCAATACCGTAAGCCCAAATACCAAAGGTGTATATTTTAAGTGCAATTTTTTCTTCTTCCGTAAGTTCTTTAATGCCTGTTTTTAATTTTATAAAATCTTCAAAGGTGCTGCTTGCAGTTGATTTCATTGCGTTAATTGGTGAACTTGAAGAATCAAAGACGTGGAAAGCATTTCTGTAATAATCATAGTTGTTGACTATTGCCATAATTGCTTTGTGCATAAGTTCAAGCCAGGACAAGTCTTTATTTCCCGCATTAAAAACTTTGCTTAAATTAAAAGAATATTCAAACAATACAAGTTCGGCTTTATCCTGAAAATTGTGATAGAAAGTTCTTTTCGATAAACCGCAATTATTAGTTATGTCTTTAATCGTGATTTTATCAATAGGTTTTGTTTGAGCAAGTTCCTTTAAAGACTTTGTCAGTAATTCTTTTGTTGATAATCTTTCTATCAAAACCGCACCTCATCTTTATTTGATGATAGCATAAAAATGAAACCGAAATTTTTTACTTTTATTTTAATCCCTGTTGCAATAACCAGATTTTCATTATTAATTTTTCGGGAAGAAACTTTGACAAAATTCGGCACATATTTACATAAAGACCATATACGGAAATATCTTTGCCGTTGTAGGCATCTTTTAGTGCTTTTTTGGCAACAACATCAGGTTCAGCCATAAATACAAATTTTGTTGTGCCTTTTTTTGTATTTATGCAGCCCCGATTATACAATTCTGTTCTCATCCACCCCGGACAAACTGCAGTTACCGTTATTCCCTTTTCTTTTAATTCTACATTCAAAGCCTGTGAATAGTTTTTTACGAAGGATTTTGTTGCGCTGTAAATATTTTGATAAGGTACGGGCTGAAAGGCTGCCTGTGATGCAATATTAAGAATATGTGAGCCTTTTTCCATAAACGGAAGACAAACCAAACCCATTGCAACAACACCTGATATATTAAGGTTTATCATATTAAGGGATTCGTCAATGGAAATATCTTCATAAGAACAGAATTTTGCAAAACCTGCATTGTTTATCAGGATTTTTATATTCACATTTTGAGTTTCTAAAAATTTGCCGAAGTTTTTGATATTTTCAACATCGGATAAATCAACAGCATAAGGCTGAATTTTATCACCAAATTCTGATTTTAAATTATTTAATTTTTCTTCATTTCTTGAAAGCACAAAAATTTTATCAAGACTTTTGTCGTTGATTAAAAGTTTGGCAAATTCCTTGCCAAAACCGCTGCTTGCACCTGTTATTACTGCTGCGTTCATATTGTTCATAGTTCTATTATACAACAAAAAAGTTGAAAGTTAGAATTTGAAAATTTTTCGGCATTATTTTTCTGACGCTCACTCATTGCCCACACCATTATAATAACAATTGTAACTCTTTTATGTTATGATTAATCTGTGAGTTTTTAGTGATTAGGAGTGATTATGAAAATTTCGGTATTAACGGGAAGTCCGAGAAAGAACGGAACTTCAAACTATATGGCAGATGAGTTTCTTCGTGGGGCAAAAGAAAAAGGACACGAAATATATAAATTTGATACGGCAAGAGCAGATATTAAAAACTGTATCGCTTGCAATGCCTGTCAAATGGGCTCAAAACCGTGTATTCATAAAGACGATTTTGTTGAATTAAAAGAGCATCTTGTAAATTCCGATGTTATTGTGTTTGTTACACCGATGTATTATTTCGGAATGTCATCAACTCTTAAAAAAGTTATAGACAGATTTTACAGTATCGACCCTCAATTAAAAGCAAAACAAAATAAAGCCGTTTTGATTTCTGTTCAGCACGCACCCGTTGATGCGGTAAAAGAACCGTTAAATCATCATTATCAGGCAATAATAAGTTGGTTAAATATGGAAAATGCAGGAATAATTAATGCAATAGGAATTGAAAGTGTTGAACACTTAAAACAAACACCCTATCCGAACCAAGCCTACGAATTAGGAAAAAGTATTTAGGAAAATTAAATAAAAAGGAAATATTTATGTCAAAAGTATTATTAATTAACGGTTCCCCAAAACCAAACGGATGCACTTTTACAGCATTAAACGAAATGATAAATGTCTTTAATGATGAAGGAGTTGAAACAGAATTAATACACATTGGAAACAAAGATATCAGAGGGTGTATTGCCTGCAATCGCTGCCGTGAAACAGGCAAATGTGTTTTTGATGATATTGTAAACGAAGCAGCGGAAAAATTTGAAAAGGCTGACGGATTGGTTGTCGGAAGTCCTGTTTATTATGCCTCACCAAACGGAACATTAATATCTTTTATGGATAGATTATTTTATAGTACTTCTTTTCCCAAAAACATGAAAGTGGCTGCTTGTGTAGTAAATGCAAGACGAGGCGGTAATACATCATCGTTTGATGTTATAAATAAATATTTTTCTGTAAGTTCAATGCCTGTTGTTTCAAGTACATATTGGAATATGACACATGGTTTTACTCCCGAAGATGTCTTAAAAGATAAAGAAGGTCTGCAAACAATGAGAAACCTTGCAAGAAATATGTCATTTATGATTAAGGCCTTTAAGGATGCAAAAGAAAAGTACGGAATACCCGAACAGGAAGTTACGGAATTTACAAGTTTCCCTGACGGAAAATAAGTGTAAATAAATAAAATAAACAAAAGCCGAGAGTTTTGAATTTAGACTTTCGGCTTTTTTAAAGTAGGCAGGGTAGACTTTAGTCTACCGATAATATGTCGGCAGGCTTAAGCCTGCCCTCCATCTGTATTTGATAACCAATCAACAATATTCAATATCTTTATGCCGTCATCATTTGTATCAACAAAAACATTATCTCTTGTGAGAATGATTTTCTCATAATTATCTTTTATGCTTTTTAAAGGTTTTAACTCTCTTTCTCTTGTTTCTTCCGAATATAATGTTTCACAAACCTGAATATATATTTTTTCCTTGTATGTTGTTGCGATAAAATCAACTTCATTTGTGTTAATTTTCCCTATTGAAATATTATAACCTCTGCTCAATAGTTCTAAAAATACGATATTTTCAAGTATATGACCTCTATCCATATCTTTAAAACCAAGGAAGAAATTTCTTAAACCAATATCTGCCATGTAGTATTTACCTTGAGTTTTCAGATATTCTTTTCCTTTGATATCATAGCGTTTGATGCCGTAAAAAACAAAAGCATTTTCAAGCAGAGTTATAAAATTATCTATTGCGGATAAGTGTATTCCTTTATTTATTAATTGTTCCGATAAAAGTGTATTTTTAATTTTGTTTAATGATACAGGATTTCCGATATTATCAGCCAAAAAACTTGTAATTTTATTCAGTAATGAAACATCCTTAACATCAGCATGAGTTAATATATCTTTAACTAAAACAGTTGAAAATATACCATCCAGCATTTGTCTTATCATTTTTTCATCAAAATTAAAATCTTTTAATCCCGGCATTCCGCCATATTTGATATACAAATCAAATTTCTCATCTTTTGTCATATTATTTAAGTTGTAAAAAGTCAAAAATTCACTAAATGTCAAAGGCTGCATTTTTATTTCAACATATCTGCCTGAAAGATATGTTGATAACTGAGAAGATAATAAATAAGCATTTGAACCTGTAATATAAATATCAATATTTTTCCTTAGTCTTAATGAATTAACTGTTAATTCCCATTTATCAAGTTTTTGAACTTCGTCAAGAAAAAGATATAAAATGCCATTAACTGATTTTGCTTTATTTTCAACCAATTCATTAAGTTCTAAATATGTCATTTGGGCATATTTCAAATCTTCAAAATTTATCTGCAAGATATTATCTTCGCTGATTTCCTGTTTTTTTAGATATTGTTCAAATAATTCAAGCAAAGAAGATTTACCGCAGCGTCTTATACCTGTGATAACTTTGATTTGTTCTTTGTCTTTAAATTTTATAAGTTGATTTAAGTAAATGGGTCTATCGAACATACAAAAACCTTTTATTTATATTATAGTAAAAAACTTCGCATTTTTCAATAGTTTTTTGCATAAAATGTAAAAAACTATTGAATACTTTTTTCTTTTTGCATTTGCGGTGCTTTTTCGACTAAAAACTATGTTTACCCCAAGAATTTAATATCAAGCATTGTGATATCGTCAAATTGAGATGCTCCGTCAGAAAACCCGTTAATATCGGCTGTTATGGTTTCGATTATTTCTTTTGGTTCCTGCATTTTATTGTTTAATAAATTTATTAACCGTTCTTCTCCGTAAAATTTTTCTTTTATATTTTGCGCTTCTGTTACACCGTCCGTATATATCAGAATATTGTTTTCGGGTTTTAAAAATATCTTTGAAGATTTATATTCAAAGTTTTCTAATGCCGATAAGACTAAATTATTATCGGATTTTAAATATTCAAATTTATCGTTTAACTTAATAGCGGGCGGATTATGACCTGCGTTTACAAATTCAAGTTCGCCTGTCTGTGTATTTAATATTGCAATAAATGCCGTTATAAACATTTTCGCATCATTTGTGGCACAAAGTTCGTTATTTGTTTTGTTTATGGCGATATTTAAAGGATAGCCGCTTAATAAATTACTTTTTAATAAAGATTTGGCATTCATCATAAACAGGGCGGCAGGAATACCTTTGCCCGAAACATCTGCTATTAAGAAGACAAAACGGTTTTCATCAACAAAAAAGAAATCGTAAAAATCTCCGCCGACTTCTTTGGCGGGATTCATAGAGGCAAATATATCAAAATGAGTTGTTTTGGGAAAATCAACCGGCAGAACAGAGGCTTGTATCTTTTTTGCAATTTCAAGTTCTGATGCTCTTTTTTGTTCTTCTTTTGCATTTTCCTTCTGAATGGTTAACAGATTTAAAAGGTTATTTCTCATGGTATAGAAAGCCTGAGTTAATACACCTACTTCATCGTTTGAGGTTACGGGGGGAAGTTCTGTTTCAAATTCACCTTTACCGTATTTTTCAGCCACATTGGATAATTTAATAATAGGGCTTGTTGTAAATTTACATATCCAGTTTACAAAAAGGATTAGCAATAAAACTCCAAAGACGGTAACAGATAATAAAATCAACTGAAAATGTTTAATGGGTTTATAGAAGTTGTCTGATGAATATACCAAATACGAACTCCAGTTAGTTTTTGGTATAGGCGAGTAAACAAAAACGACCTCGCTGTTATAAACGGAAGATTTCGGCATTGTGACAAAACCGCTTTTTCCGTTTTTTACCTGATTTGCCACATATTTTAACTGCTTTGAATTTATTTCATCGGCAAGTTCTGATATTGTCTTTTTTAATTCGATATTTTTATCGGGATGCACAAGATATAAACCTTTTGCCGAGGTCAAAAGATACTTTCCGTTTGCTTCAAATTTATAACTGTTAAGCCATTGCCGCATAGCGTCAAGGTTGCCCGATGTGCCTATTACACCGTCCCAATCGGAACTTCCTTTGAATTTAAAAGGAATGGAAACACTCGAGGATAATATTTTTTCACCGATTTGATTTTCTGCCATATATGGTTCTGTCCAGTGGATTTTGCCTGTGTTTAGAGCAGAAGTAAGCCATTCACGATTTTTGGCAAAACCTGTTTCCTTCCATTTTAGAGTGTGGATTTCCCCGTTTTTTATGTAACTGTAATAAAAAGTACCGTTAGATAATTCTCTGTGTTTTGGCAGGATATAGATAAAAAATTCATAAAAATGCCCGTATTGTTTTGTAATAGATTCTAAACCCGCCTGAGCCAATAAATTCAAATCATCATCATTGATGCTGTCTTTTAATTCCAAAATTCTTGCCGTATTTACAATGGACTGCTCTGTTATATCCGCACCTTGTGCAAGGCTGTGGTTAACTTCCCCCAATGCCTTATAGGCGGCGGAAATAACCTGTTCTTTTAATAATGGTTTGGAATAGTTTGATATAAAAATACTTAACAAAAATGAGCCTATTAAGATTGTTAAAAGAATACTTGTGCTGAGTTTGAAAACCAACGAACTGTTTTTTATAAAACTGATTAATTTTTTAAACATAATTAAATTTCTATTCCCGAAAATTTTTATATATTAATAATTTACATTGAATTGTCTTAAATGTAAATTCTTCATAGTCTGTTAATTTAAGAAATAATAAATCTTTTGCAATCAATTTGTAATATAATTTAGGTATGAAAATGCTTGAAATCATAAAAAATTTAATTATCGGTTTCTGGAAAAACGGTTTTATAGCGCTTTGCAAAATTGTGCTGGAGCATTGGATTTTGTCATCGCTGGTAATCATCGCAATAATATTTCTGTGTTCTGATTCTGCAACGGCAATTTATGCATGGTTTTTAATCGGAATTTTTGCGGCTTACAGTGCAATTAAGGCTCTTGTTGAGGCATTTATGGAAATAAGAAATTATTTTAATTCTGATAATGAGGAGGTTAAAACTTTAACCGTTCAAAAAATCGGCGGTAAAATTTTTGATTTTTTGCTTTGTGTTATTGGCGTTTTTCAGGCTTTAAAAATTTTCAGCCATGTTTCAAGAATAACAAAATCAACATCTTCCGCTCTTAATGTCGTTGACGATGTTGCAAGTGCAATTTCTAAATTTCTAAAAGATTTGAAAAAATATTAACTGTTGAAGATAAATTCGTAATTTTAAAGATTTTCTTATCTGTTTTTTTGATATAATAATAGCCAAAAGGGTTGTTATATGAAAATATCTGTCGTTACAGTCTGCTATAATTCGGAACAGGTCATTGAAAAAACGGTTCAAAGTGTTGTTAATCAGACCTTTGATGATTTTGAATACCTTATAATAGACGGAGCATCAACGGACAGAACTCTTGAAATTGTCCGAAAATATCAGGAAAAATCCGATAAAATTAAAATCTTTTCCGAAAAAGACAGAGGTATCTACGATGCCATGAATAAAGGAATTGCGCACGCATCGGGGGATTATATAGTCTTTTTGAATGCAGATGATGTTTTTTTGCACGAAAACGTTTTGAAACTCGCCGCAGAAAAAATGAAAGATGATGTGGATTTATATTACGGCGATTTGGTTTTTCTTGAAAAAGCAACGGGAAAACTTAATAACCGCAGACAAAATAACGTTAATTACGTTTATCTTTGCGGCGGAATGTTGTTCCACCCCGCCATTTTTGCATCTGCAAAACTTTTTGAAAAAATCGGAAATTTTGATCTTCAATATAAAATCGTCGCTGATTATGACTGGGTTTTAAGGGCTTTGGTCAAGAAGAAATCAACTTGTAAATATCTTGATATGCCCATTACAATTTTTGCGGACGGCGAGGGTGCTTCTTCCAATCCGAAAAATAAAGAACTTCATAAAAATGAAAGACAAGCCGTTCAGAAAAAGTATTTTTCGCCATTAATGATTTCCGTTTCAAACTTTTTGTATAAATCAATGAGAAGTTCGCTCTCTTTTCCGATAATAAAGAACATTTTGCACTCTTCTTTTCAAAACGGAAGATAAAATATAAACCATATATTTAATATATGACTTTATGAGTAAAATCAGTATAATTTTAAGTATGAAACAGAAAATTAAAAGAATATTTTTGCTGCTTTTAACTGTCGTATTAACTGCGGGAGCAGGGTATCAGGGTACTTTGCCCGACCTTGAGTCTGAAATGGGATACAAAATTCAATCCCAAAAAGTTAAGCATCAGCCTGTTCAGACGGGGGATAAAGAGCCCGCAAAATTACAGGAAGTTCCCAGAACCAACAAAGAATATGTGGATATTATTATCAAAAAAAGCAGAACCTCTGAATATGTAAAAGATATTCAGCAGGTAATAACGATTTTGGATAAATTTAAAAATTATATTGAAGATGACAGAAATATTCAGATGTTCAATGCCGTTGCAAGTAATTATATCGACCACGCCTATGCCATTCAGAAAAAATACGCAAATCGCCCCGAAAGACATTATGCCTCATATCGAGCCATGATGAGTCTTGCGGAAACGGCAAGAGAATCTGCAATGCTCAAATCGGAAGGTGTTGTCTATACTAAGTATTTACCCTATTCCGAGGAAGGTGAAAAATATTCCAAAGCAAATATCAGAGCAAACAACGAGGCCCTGCTGAAACAGATTTACGATACCCTGTATGTTCTGAAAAATCTTGATTAATTTTCTTCTTCCTGAGATTCTTCTTCCTGATATTCTTCTTCAGGTTCTTCTTCGTTCTTTTTCAGAAATTTATTAATGAAGGCTTTAAATTTGTTCCATTTTGAGTTTGGAGACGGTACCCAGAGTTTTCCGCCATTTCTTACCAAATCTTCGTAAACATAACAGGTTGTACACGGTATGCCTTTGAGTGCAGGAGCCTTTCCTGTTATCATGTTTTTTGCATATAACATTTTAGGGTTGTTCAGGGCATTTAATAAGCCTTCTTCAAATACATTGCCTCCGAAATTTTCTTTATACAGAGAACAGCAGCCTAAAATCTGACCGTCCCAGTTGATTTGAGGTGCTTCCCATAAGAAATTGCAATAATACCAGCAGATTTCACCTTTTCTGAATTGTTTTAATCTTGAATAAGGCGTGTGAGTTTCCCCTTCAACACCTGTCAGTCTTTTTACCTGTTCAAGGTCTTTGCAGGGTGAAAAATCGGGATCCCAATTTGTAACAAATTCTATTTCCATATTAAGTTCTTCAGCCATTTGGCGAGCCTTTTCAACTTCATGTTCGTTATATCCGAACAGAATGAATTTCCATCTTAATATGGGGTCTTCGCTGTGATATTTTTCTTTCAGTGCATTAACTTTTTTAATATTGTTTATTACGGTATTAAAATCTCCGTGAACTCTATATTTTTTGTAGGTTTCGGGGCTTGCACCGTCTATGGATATAATAATTCTTCCGAATTTGTATTTTACGAGTGCTTCGGCCTGTTCATCCGTTAATTTGTTAAAATTAACACCGTTTTCGGCAGTCAGCCTTATGTTTTTTTGATAAGCATATTCAATCATTTTAACAAGTTCGGGGTTTAAAAAGATTTCGCCGTGATTGGAAAGTTCAATTTCTACAAAATTATTGTCATCGACAATCTTTTTGAAGTTTTCAAAGGACAACATTCCGTTTCCGCAGCCTTTTGCCACACCTTCGGGGTCTTGTCTCATATAACAGGACGGACAATGAAGTTGACAGATTGTGCTGGCTTCTATTCTTATCATTTTCGGCAGTTCTTCTTTTGATTTGTACATTTCTGCCTTATATGCTCTTTTTATAGGTATTTCAACTTCTTCTTCTTCTTCTTCTTCTTCTTCTTCTTCCTCTTCTTCCGATTCTTCTTCATTTTCCTCTTCGGAATCTTCGGTTTGAGGTTCTTCTTCTTCCTGTTCTTGTTCTTCTTCCTGTTCAGGTTCCTGTTCTTCAACTTCTTCCTGTTCAGATTGTGTTTCTTGTTCTTCTCTTTCGTCCATAAATACCCCCGAATAGTTACATAACTATAATATTCTTTTATATTATAGTGTCAAGACGAAATTTTAATTTTATGCTGCAAGAAGTGCAATTTTATTACTTATAATATTTAACGCATTTTTGTCATCGGTATCAATTGCGGTTAAAAACGCCTTATTTAAAAGTGCTCTTGCTTTTTGAGAATTTCCGACATTTGCCATTATGTCTGCGGCTGAAATAAAATTATCTATAACGTTTTTATTATCCTGAACTTTTGAATAGGCTTTTGTGGAGGCTTTTAAGAATTGCAGTGCTTTTGCGTTGTCGTCAAGATATTCACTGACTTTTGAGGAATTTTTGTAGGAATAACCTTTTATTTTGTCGTTTTTTGTTTCTTCGGCAAGTGAATTTGCCAAATTTACAAAGGTATAAGTCATTTTCTTGTCATAAATTTCACTCTGAACCTTTGCAAGATGATTTAAAGCCTTTACCTGTATGGGAAGATTGTCGCTTTCACCCGCATAACCTATTGCGGATAACCAGTGCTTCTTGGCAGGTTCGATTAAGCCCGCTTCATCATAAATTTTTCCCGTTTTCATATACGAGGTTGCGATGAGGTTTTCATCTTGTGTCATATCTGCGGCAATTTTATAACCCTTTAAAGCCTGTGCGTAATGCCCGTTTTTATTATATAAATCTGCTGTCTCAAAATATATCATGGACTGCATTTGCACATCTTCTGTTTCCACTGCGTAATTCAGCGCTCTTTTAAGAGAAATTAAAGCGGTCTTTGTGTCTTTTTCTCTGACGGAATGTTTGGCATGAACAAATAATGCCCTCATTTTTTCATCTTCGGGAACGTAGTTTCTTTTGGATTGGCTGTCGGAAACTGTCTTCTGAACGTCTGCTTTTTCTTCCTTATCGGCAGCGGCAGAGATTTTTTCCCCTTCTGCTTCGTTTTCAAAATTTAATTTAAAATCCTTGTTTATAGCGTTGGGGTCTGCTTTAAAATCAATATTTTGCAGAAATAACGCATCAATCCAGTTTTCAACAACAGTTGACGGTGTTTGCAGTGTTTTGGAAATATAACCGTCTAAAACCTGTGACGCATTTTTAAGGTTGGATTGTATGATTTTTTTATTGGGGGATTCTTTTGCCGATTGTGTCTGAATTAAATCAAGATATGCAAAAACCTCGTTTGTAATATCTTGAGGTGCGCCTACGGCATTTGCGGTGCTTCTGAAATCCGTTATTATTTGTGAAATGTTAATGTTTTGAGCATTTGCAGCCTTTTTTTGCTGCGGTTTGCTTTGCTGAATTTGCGCTCTGAAACCGTTATACCCCGGTAATTGATAACTTGTGGTTCTGTATGTTTGAGCATTACCTCTGTTCTGCAAATCCTCCTGATTTGCAGTCGAGCCTTGCTGTCCCTGCTGCTGTTGTTCTTCTTTCCTCTGAACATTTTGCCTTGGGGTTACGTATGGTTTTATATATGCAGGGTATACTCCGTTATACATTCCATCCTCTTTTATCCCTAGTCCTCTTTTGATTATCCGATGTTGTCCTTCGGCTTTCAATAGATTTTGCCGAATTTCATTTATTTAATGTATTAATGATTTTTTCTTTAAAGTCATATTGTTTTTTGTTAGACAAATATGGTAAATATTGCGGGCAAGTTTACAAAACTTAATATTATTTTTGAAAAAAGTCAATTTTTTCCGAAAGAAAAACTTTATATAAGAGTAGAGAGTATAACAATAGTTATATTTATTAGAGGAGAGTATCAATGGCGTTTTTCGAAAACGGTAAATTTGAAGCAATAGCAGCAAATGCTACCGCAAACAATAAAGTCAACAATACGTCTGATACTAATCCGTTTGGACTGAAAGATTTTTCAAAACTTTTGGATAATAAATTCGGAAATTCCGCATTTTCAAGCAACTTGCTCGAAAAGCCGAAAGGAGCAAAAGATAACTGCAGCGATAATCCTTTCAAAGCCGATTCAAAATGGACTCGTCCCGACATAAATAACTATATGTATGCTAATAAAAACAATCCCTACACAATCAAACAAAAACCTGCAGGGGCTGCAAAACCGACAACTGAAACTAAAAACGAACCCAGCATCTTCGGACAAACAAGTTCATCATCATCAGGTTCTCTGTTTGAAGGAATTACAATTAATAAAGGTACGGGCATGGCAACAGGCGGCATGTACTTGGCGGGAAAACATAAATTGGATTTCTGTTATTAATAAAAAGAGTTCGGTAAGGGCTCTTTTTTTTTGCTTTTCGCTTATAAATGCAAATTCATATGAAACAATTCTTAATTTTTTTCTTTTCTTCGGCAATAAATTGTTTTTAAAATTTTTATAAATAATATAAGAATGATTTCAATATAATTAATATATAATTCCAATTCGGCTGTTACAGTGTTAACGTAAGAATCTTCCGAAAGCTAAAAAAGATAAAATAATCTTAATTCATGTCAGGGGCTCTTGTCCTGAGAGATGAAGAAGTAATTAAATCATATTTCAGGCGGAATAAAAAAGTTAGTTATAAAATCATTCTTTTTTTTTGCAAAAAGACCGGCAAATAACTTGCCGGTCTTTTTATATATTAATTATCAGATACTATCCGTTAATTATTAAATCAAGTTTTTCCTGAACAGGTTCTGCTTCAAATAAATCAGCGATTGTGCAATCCAAGGCTTCGCATAATCTGTCCATGTTTTCATAAGACGGTTGTGTTCGTCCGCTTGCCCATGAATATACGGTTTGCTGAGGCAGATTTAAAACTTTTGCCAATTTGTACAAACTCCAACCCTTCATTTTCTTGACCGCTTCTTTAATTTTGATTTTCATATAGCCTCGCAAATATGTATTCAACACTCACATAGTATATTATATGTTTGTTACAAAAATTAATATACTAAACAGGTCAAAATTCCATTTTTTGTATGAGAAAATGGCAAAAGTCAAAAAGAATAAGGGAAAAGGCTTTAAATGCAGGCTTTTCTGATTTTTTATTTTTTCTTTTTGTGTTTTTTGAAAAATTCGGTGATGTTGAATTTTATATCCTTTAAAAAGGCCTGAAAAAGTGTGCCGATAGATTGTCTTTCGAGAAAATCATAGGCAACATACAAAGGGTCTTGAGAGTTTCTGAATCTCATTCTCGGGTCATCGCCTTTAATTTCCACTTTTTTGTTTTTGTTTTTATCATCGTTCATGTAAAGAGCCTTTTTGTTATCTGATTTATATAAAAAAAACTTATATGATTAATTGTCATCATCGTTTTTTTGATTTTCTTTTTGTTTTTTTATTCTTTGTCTTATTTGTTCCTGTTTTATAAAATCGCTCATATTTTGAGAAATCTGGATATTTTGCAGAGCCATAACCTGATATTTTTTGATTTCTGCGAGTTTAGCCTGTTCGTCCCACAGGTTTTTCTGTTCTGTCAGGGTAACATTTTCTTGCGCATTAGAGTCGTTTGAATGTATAACGTGATAGAGAACAACATCAATATCCTTTTCGTTCATACGGAATCTTGAGTTTAATTCGTTTACGCTTGCGCCCAAGGGAAGATTGTAAAGCCATTTGATTGAATTTACATCACGTCTTGAAAGAGAAACATTGCCGTATTGATGCGGGGTGTACATAATGTCATTTGTATATGGTGAGTGGCCGAGTCCCAAGGCATGACCTATTTCGTGCAAAATTGTATGATAAACTTCGTTTTCGTCCATATATTTTGCGTGAAGTATGCCGTCTGAAAGTCCTATCTGAACTTCGGCGGAATACAATCTTGCCTGTTCGTCAAAGTTAAAAAGGCAATAACCCAAAGATTTTCTGTCCACTCTTTTCCATTCAAGGTTAATCTGTGAATCATTGAGGTTTGAAACAAACTGAAAACGGCATTTTCTGTCGGAAGCAATTTCCCATGTCTGTATTGCTTTCTGAACCATGGAATAATATTTCGTTTCTTCGCCCCTTCCTCTGTACCACCTGAAAGGTGCAATATAAAAGGTCAGCGGAAAACAATTATCCGGCCAGCGAATTAATCTTCCGTCTTTCAGGTTATATTGAAGATAGGTTTCCTTTTCAGCCAAATCAGTTGTTTTCCTTTAATTCTTCCTGCTTTAAAAATTCGCACATACCTTCAAGACGGTTATCTTCGTTTGCATCAATAAGTTCTTTTATGTTTTTAATTTTTCCAAGTTTGAAACTTATTTCCGCAAGCAAAACACAATCGTTGCAAAGTCGGTATTCGCCGTATCCGACAGAGCCTGCAAGCATTTTATACTGACCGCAGCAATCGCAGTCAAAACCTTCGTTTTCGCTGTCGGGATTTTCTTCAATATCGTCAATAACCATTTGTTTGGTTATTTCCTGCATTTCTTTTATTATTTCTTCTTTGCTTTGCATAATCTTTTCCAATCCTTATTAATTTTATCACATTAATCCCCGAACTTAAAGTGTTAAAACTTGCGCCGCTTTCTTTTTTATTGTAATATCCGAGTTATGAAAAAATCGATTGTCATATTGGTTGCACTTTGTTTTATTTTGGCGGGAATGTCGGCAGTATATTATTATTTTGAACAAAAAAACAAACTGAAGATTGCATTTCTTGGTGATTCGATAACATGGTTCGGCTGGGATTTGCCCTACGGTTATCTTCATACTTTTATTAAAAATCTGAATAATGAAGGTTTTGAAATAACCCCATATCCTGCGGGCATCAAAGGTGAGACAACAAAACAGATGTATAACAGAATTAATTATGATGTTTTGAGGCATAACCCCGATATAATGTTTTTAATGGGCGGACTTAACGACATCAGGGTTAATTCGGGTGTCGAAAACTTTAAAAACACTGTTGAACAGATTGTTGAAACTGCACAAAATAACAAGATTAAAGTTATTCTTATGACAATGACTGTATATTCAGAAGATAAGAACGCTCCAAAAAATCTTGAAGTTTCTAAACTTAATAACGTTTTACGGCAAATTGCACAAGAAAAAAAACTGCAGATTATTGATGTAAATACTCCGTTGTGGCAGGAAATTAACAAGAACAAAAAACACGGCTGTATCGTAACGGTTAAAGACGGAGTTCATCTTAACGAAAAAGGCAACGAAATTCTTGCGGCAACCGTTACCGAGGAATTTTTAAAGATTCATAAACCCTATCGTCTTTTGTCTGAATATAAATCTAGCAGGAAGTAAAAATATTTTTTAAATAACGACGGTCTTTTGATACCTTGAACAAATTTTTTCCATGCGTATTTCGGGTTGAGGTAATAGAGCAGTAAGGTTTTTCTGCGAAATCTTCTGAGTTTTTTATTTGTTAAAAATTTGGTTCCGACGGCTGGTATTCTGATTGCATCGCTGAAAACGGTTTGTTCTCTCAGAATATTTTCATCACGGAAAAGTTTTTCAAGACATGTTCCCGGATAAGGAATCGGCATTGCAAGCGACATGATATCCGAAGATATTTTCATCATCATTTTTCTTGTTGCAAGGATATGTTCTTCGCTTTCCCAGGGAAGTCCTATTGAATACATTCCGAAAATTTTGAGTTTTTGTTTTTCCGCAATATCAACGGCGTTGTAACACTCATCGAGAGTAAATCCTCTTTTCATTCTTAAAAGAGAATCCTCTGTTCCGCAATCAAAACGCATGATTAATAACTTACAGCCCGCATCACGCATTTCCATCGCCATGTATTCCGTAAATTTTGCAATATCAACGTTTGCAATCCATTCAACATCGTTTCTCATCGGTGAATTAATGATTGAATCGCAAAATTCTTCCATCCATTTTTCATCGTTTGTGAAAGAGTCAGACGGGAAAAGAAAACTTTTTATACCGTATTTTGAGTAGCATTCATACATTTCGTCAAAAACATTTTTGGCGGGACGTATATTTAAAGTGTTTGCGGATAAGTCTTTTTCGGGACAATAGATGCTGTCCGAAGAATGACCGTTTGATGTGTATATTGTTGCCGTAACTTTTTTTGTGTCGGGGCGGTAGTAATACTGATTATGCATCAAATCTCTTGCGGGAAACGGCAGTTCGGCAATATTGCCGTGAGGAGCATGGAAGTTTGTTTTTTGGAAAATACCGTTTTTACAGATAGTTAAAAACGGAATCTGATAAAGTAATTCATTTGCTTCAAAGTGAGCCTTTACGATTAAAGGCATGATAAATGCCGCATCTGAACCGATAAGGTAATCCACACTGCCCAGAGGAAGATTTGAAAGCACTTCTTCGGGGGCATCAAAAAACATTTCGCCTTTAAGAAGAACGACAATTTGCGGGTTTGATGATTTAATCATTCTGACAAGTTTTAAATCCTCAAAAATGTTTGCATAACTGGTTGTCATAACAATCATATCGGGACAGTATTTTAAAATATCATCAAGAAAATCTAATGCGGATGCTTTTGTAATTTTATAATCTTTAAGAAGAACATCGTTTCCTGCTTTTTGAAGCGTTGTCGCCATATAGCCCAAATCATTACAGGCACGCATAGCGGGCGGGATTATGTCTTGCAGATTGAATTTGTATCTGTTTTTAAGTTTTGTCGATAAGTCCCCGGGGGGATAACATAGCATTATTTTCTTCATAATAAATTATCATATCACTTTTTCTCATAAATAAAAATTTGTAACGGTTT
The DNA here is from genome assembly GCA_024695865.1 of Candidatus Gastranaerophilales bacterium. Lineage (GTDB taxonomy): Bacteria > Cyanobacteriota > Vampirovibrionia > Gastranaerophilales > Gastranaerophilaceae > RUG841. The sequence goes on along the minus strand of JAILHI010000046.1, from coordinate 14,787 downwards.
TTAAACTAAAAATTTATAATCTTAAAAGTATTTGTCATATAATCTAGATTATGAAATCAGTTGTTGAAGTTACGGAATTTGATAAAGTTAAGGAATATGTCAGCGAGTTTGCAATGAGCGAGCCTGCCCGATACAGAGTTTTGAATGCCGTGCTGTATGACGATATTGAGGATATTCTGCGTGAGATAAATTATACTACTGAAGCGAGAAGACTTTGCGATTTGAATTTAAAGGTTCCGCTTGAAAATTTTGCGGATTTGACTAAATCTCTAACTGATGCAAAAAGACGAATAAAACTGTCGGCGCAGGAAATATGGGATATTGCGGAATTACTCAGAATTTCAAGACTTGTTAAATCTTTCCTGGATAAAAATCAGCAGGAAGCCCCGTCTTTATATGAGATAAGCGCACAACTGTCTGTCTTTAAAGATTTTGAAGATAAGGTTTTTGATACATTTGACAGCACGCTGAAGGTCAAAGAAAATGCTTCTGCTGAGTTGAAACGTTTATATCAGTCGCTTTCGGATACTTTATCAAATATTAAATCAACGGTTTCAAGACTTTTGACGGATACATCTTTTACCGATAATCTCAGAGATACGATTTACACTCAAAGAGACGGCAGGACGGTCTTTCAGGTAAAAGCCGAGGCTAAAAATAAAATTCTCGGTATTGTGCATGATGTTTCCGCTTCGGGACAGACTTTTTTTATCGAACCCAAAGAACTCACTGAACTGCATAACAGGCAGAGAGAAACGGAAATTTTGATTAATCTTGAAACAGACAGAATTTTAAAAAGTTTTTCCGAAGAAATAGGGCTGCATTTTGACGAAATAAGCAGAAATCAAGACCTTATTGCCGAAATCGATTTTCATTTTGCAAAGGGCAAATATTCACAAAAAACAGAAAGCAATCCGTCAGAGATATCGGCGGAACCGAAAATAGTTTTGCAGTCAATGAAAAATCCCGTATTAATGCGAGTCTGTGATAACGTGATAGAAAACGATTTTAATGCGGGCAAAAATAACCTGTGTACGATAATTACGGGTGCAAATACGGGCGGCAAAACCGTTGTTTTAAAAACAATCGGGCTTTGTGTTTTAATGGCAAAGGCGGGTTTTCACCTGCCCTGTACAAAAGCCGAAATTTATCCTTTTAAACAGGTCTTTGCGGATATCGGCGACCAGCAGAATATTATTCAGAGTCTTTCGACTTTTTCCTCTCATATCAAAAATCTTATCGAAATGACAGAAAAAGCGGACGCTGATACTTTGGTTTTAATTGATGAAATATGTTCGGGAACAGACCCCGCCGAGGGCTCTGCTCTTGCAAGGGCTGTTCTGCAAAGGTTTAATGAAAAAGAAACTTTTAGTGTGGTTACTACTCACTTCGGTGATTTAAAAAACCTTGCCTTAAACGGTAATTCCTTTGAAAATGCAAGCGTCAGGTTTGATACCGAAACATTGAAGCCCACTTACCGCTTTGTTCAGGGTATTTCGGGCAGCAGTAACGCAATCACGATTGCGGAAAATCTCGGACTAAATCCCGAAATTATAAAAAATTCAAGAGAGTTTTTTCACGAAACTTCAGGAAAAAATCAGGAAAGATATGCCCAAATCGAACAGATGTGGGAAGATGCCGCCAAAAAGGAAGAAGCCGCAAAAAATGATGCAAAAATCATTGAAGAATTAAAACTTCAACTCGAAAAACAATACGAGGACTTGAAAAAAGAAAAACGTAAAATTATTGCGGAATACAAAAAACAGACCCAGACTGCATTTGATTCCGCCAGAGATGAGATTAAACAGGTTCTGAAAAAACTCAGGGAAGATGAAACCCGTGAAAATGCAATGATGGCGGTCAGAAAAAATTCTTTAATCCGCAAAAAAATTCATGATAAATTATCGGAGCAGGACGAGTCGTTAAAAGAGGAATATATCGATATCGATACGGAAAATATAAAACAGGGCGATTTGGTTATCATTCGGGACTTAAATCAGGAGGCTGAATTTATTTCCTTTTCCGATAAGGGTAAAAAGGCTCTGATATTAATGGGCAGCGTAAAAACTGTTATACCTGTTAAAAAACTTGCCATGTATGATAAAAAAATTGTAAAAGAAAAATCAAAGCCGCTTGCAAAACAAAAAGCGCCTTTTGAATTTATCAAGAGAAATATTTCATCTACTCTTGATTTGAGAGGTTTCAGGTATGAAGAAGCAATGACGGAACTTGAAAATTATCTTGATAAGGCTTGTGCGGCAAGACTTCCGCATGCCGTGATTATTCACGGGCACGGAACGGGTGTTTTGAAGAAGGCTGTTCGGGAATATCTTGCAGACAGTCCTTATGTTGCAAAATTTCGTCCCGGAGAAGATGCGGAAGGCGGAGATGGTGTTAGCGTGGTGGATTTAAGTTGATGTTTGTAATTCAAGATAATCAAAAATACAACTATTCAAATATAAATATAACGGCATATCGGGCAATAAAAATCCTTAAAATGCTTATGGAAAAACCCTGTTCCGTGAATGAACTTATAGATTCGCTGCAACAGGACAGCATAACCGAAAAGTCCGTTTCTGACGACACTCTCAGACTGACTATAAATTCTCTTAAATCCGTCGGCTGTGAGATTGCACGACCTGTTCCGACAAATAACTATAAATACGTGCTGATTTCTCACCCTTTCAAATATCATATTTCCAAAGCGCAGGCAAGAATATTGCTAAAAATCAGGCAGGGCTTTTTGCAGGCGAATGATTGGAAAAAAGTTATTGAAATTAATAACTTTTACGACAAAATTGCCGATTTTTTTGATGATGAGGAAATTAAGGATTTATTGTGCTATAAAAAGCCTTTTTTTAAAATCAATCCGACGGTTTTGGAACTTTTGACAAAAGAAAAAGTTTTGAAAAAGGAAATTGTTTTTACCTACAATGTATCGTCTAAAAAAACGGATATAGTTAATATAACTGCCGAAAATATCTTTTGTGAACGAGGCAAATTATATATAATGGGCTGGTATCCCAAAAGAAATACTTATTCCTACTTTAATGCGGAAAAGATAACAGAAATTCATTCGGTTAAGCCGATTGCAAACGAACAGGAAAAGCCAACGCAAAAAGTTATATACAGGCTGAACAAATACGCCGTTCCTTATTTTTTTAAGTCCGATGATGAAACAATTCTTATGCAGAACAGCAAGGGCTGCATAGTTGAAGCCGAAGTAAAAAGTGAATTTAAGATAATTCAGAGAATCTTGTCCTTTGGCAGTGATTGCGATGTTATAGAACCTGATGATTTTAAACAAAAAATTGCCGATAAATTACGCAAAATCAGAGCGAGGTATGAGTAATGAAAAAACGTATCAAAAAACATGATTCTTGTGTAAGAGTTTTGGAATTTTTGAAACTTTTGTTTCGGGGAAATGTTGAACTCAAAGAGATAAATAATATTTCCGACAAATTTTATCAAACGATAGAGGCTCCCGAAACTTTTTTAAAATACCTTTCAACAATTGAAGTATCGGGTATTTCCGTTCAGAAAAAAGGTAAACAATATACTTTGAGTTCCAATCTTACCGCCATCTCGCTCAAAGAACGGGAAATGGACTTGCTTGCAGAAATATACAAAGGATTTAATTCCTCTTGTGCGGAAAATTCCCGCAAAGATTTTGAGGCATTTCTTGATATTCTGTATAAGAGTTTAAAACCCTCGGTAAAAACCAGCCTCAAAAAGAAAATCGAAGCGGTAAAAGCAAGTTGCTGCGACGATTTATCCAAAAGAGCCATGTTCTATCAAAAATACGTGGATTTGGGACAAAAACTGGTTATAAAATACCGAAATGAGCAATATCACGCAGAACCTCAAAGTGTTGAAATTGAAAATAAAAATATCTATCTGAACGTTTATAATAATTTTAGTGCCGAAAATATGAAACTTTTGGCAGATGAAATCGAAAGTATTCAAATCGTTCCTTTGAAAAACAATGCAACAAATCTTACCACTACTGTTGTTTTTGAAGTATTTGAAGGTTTAACTTATAACTACCGATTAAGAGAAAATGAGAAGATTCAGACTTTTTCAAATCACAATAAAGTTATAATCAACTGCGGCGAGGATAAAAACGAATTAATACGACGATTGCTGAAATACGGCGAAAATTGTAAAATTCTTGCACCGCAGCCTTTTAAGGAAGAATTTTTAAAAGAACTTGAAAAAGTCGAAGTAAAATACAGGGAATTTTTAAAATGAAAAAAATCGCTTTAATACCGATTGATAACAGACCCGTGTGTTATCAATTGCCGAAAATGATTGCAGACATAAACAAAGACATCAAACTGATAATGCCCGACAGGCGCCTTTTGGGGTCTTTGACGAAGAATGCCGAGATTAACGCCCTTTTTGAGTGGCTTGAGGATATCCAAGATGTTGATTACATTGTTATATCGGCTGACACCTTGATATATGGCGGGCTTATACCGTCAAGAAGAAGTGAGGAAACTTTTGAGGATTTGGAACAAAGAGTTCTGAAACTCAGAAATCTTCTTTTGAAAAAGAACGATTGCAAGACCTTTCTTTTTTCAAGTATTATGAGGATTTCCAACAATAATATAAATGAGGAAGAAAAAGAATACTGGTCTGAATGGGGAACAAAACTTTTTGAGTATTCTTATAATCTGCATAAATTTGAGGTTGAGGGTAACGGTCAGGATAAGCAGACGGCGAAAAAACTTTCGGAAGAAATTCCGCCCGAAATTCTTGTCGATTGGCTGACGACGAGAGAAAGAAATTTTCTCGTAAATAAAATGTATCTTAAAATGTATGATGATAAACTCCTTGATACTTTGATTTATTCCAAAGACGATTGCGCAAAATACGGCTTCAACGTAAAAGAGGCTAATTATTTTGATTTTGAAGCATCGAAAAGAAAAAATGCTTTTGTAAAAACGGGGGCTGATGAAATCCCTCTGACATTGCTTGCAAGATGTCTGACAGAGGGTAAAAATATCAAAATAGCACCTGTTTATACTAACCCTGCGGAAATTAATCTGATATCAAATTATGAGGATATATCTGTTCAAAAGTCGGCAGAGTCGCAGATTTTAACGGCAGGTGCATCGGTTTCTGATGTTCGTAATGCCGATTTGATAATGTATGTTAACAACTTTAAAAATCATCAGGGTGAACTTGTTATGGACGTTGAAACACAAGGTTTTGACGGGCATGTTGAAAAGTTTGAAAAGCCTTATTTCGCTGCGGATATTTTAAACGCTAACGGTTCGGACAACGTTTTTGTCGAAAAATTGTTTGAAAACAAATTTGATGATAAATTTTTCGGTTATGCGGGCTGGAATACAACGGGAAATACTTTCGGTTCGGCAATCTCTGCGGCAATATGTGCCTATACTGCGGAGAATGCCGATGAAGAAGCCTTTAAAAAACTTCAGGCAGTGAGATTTCTTGATGATTGGGCTTATCAGGCAAATGTAAGAAAATATATTAAAACTCAAAATATCACAGATATTGGTGAGATTAAAAACTGTTTCAAACCTTATGAAAACACTCTTTCAAAGATTTTGGATTACCCCGTTGATGCAAAATATTCGCTGCCTTGGAACAGGTTTTTTGAAACGGAAATTGAATTGTAAAAGTTATATTGGGGCGGGGCTTGATTTTCAAGCCCCGCCCCCCTTTTAATAATTTTTAAAATAAAAATGCAGATTGGGAAATCTGCATAAAAATAATGGAAGATTAAAAATTAGATGTAGAAGATTTTTTCTTTTACATGTTCATTATAAACAAAATGTACGTCATATTCGGACGTACATTTTAGCAATTTTTATAAAAATTTTTAAATTTTAATCACTGAAATCGCAGTAATAATTAAGCGGGCAAAACGGGCATAACGGTTTTTCTTTTGCGCAGAAGGTTTTTGCAAGTAACTGCATTTTTGTGTTTATATCGCTGTGGTATTTTGCGGGGATAATTCTTGAAAGTTGTACTTCTGTTTCTTTCGGGGTATTTGTTTTGATTATGCCTATTCTGTTAAATACTCTCTGAATTTTTTCATCGACATAGATTTTTGTTTTATCAAAGCATTTTGCAACGGTTAAGTCTGCCGTGTTATCGTCAATTTCCGTTATTTTGAGCAGATTATCTTTTGTATTCGGAACTTTGCCCTCAAAGTTTTCTTTTATGGCTTTTGAAATACTTATAATCTGTTTTGCGAGCATATCGCTTTCTGATATCGGAGCAAGTGTTTCAGCCAATGCTTCTTCTTCAACTTCCGTCATACCGGCGGGGTTTTCGGCATATTGAAGAACCTTTAAAATTGCGGGATATGCCTGTGCCTCGTTTGATTTTGACAAAATGTAATATGCAAGCAAAATAATATATGGGTCTGTCTGTTGTTCGATAAAAGTTTCAAACCTGCTTTTGTTCATTTTTGCAAATTTAAGACTTTCAAAAATTTCGTCTATTCTTTGAGTTAACTGCATTTGTTCTTTCATAATTATCCGTCCTGATGTTTTTAATTATTTTCTGCCGTATATATCGGAAAGTCTTTCGATATCATTTTCATCAATAATATCACCTTTTTGAACTTCCAGTATTTTTAATGTTGTGTCGTAAGGATTTTGCAGAGAATGAATTTCTTTTACGGAAATGTCGATTGAATCCCCTGCTTTTAAGGTCAATTCTTTTTCGCCTTTTATGACCGTTGCCGTTCCTTCAAGAACAATCCAGTGTTCAGCACGGTGATTGTGTCTTTGGATACTCAGTTTTTGTTTCGGGTTGACGGTGATGGTTTTTACAAGATAACCATTGCCCTCGTCAATGACGGTATAAGTACCCCACGGGCGTTCAAAGGTGGTTTGCGTTTTTTCTGTATTTTTTGTATTCACGTCGTCCTTACATTTGCATTTCAGGCTGAATGCGTCAGCAGGTATTGCAACAAACAGTGTACCCAATATACTTAAAGTCAAAATGTTTTTTATTATTGACATTTTTTCAATCCCTTTCTGTTTTTTACTGTGTATTTTTCTTCATAAAATATCAGTATCTGAAAAATATATTATAATTTTAACATGGACAAAAAATTTTATTCTGTTATTTCTATGATGTCTGGAACATCAATGGACGGGTGTGATGCCTGTCTTGTCAGGCTGTCTGATAATTTTGAATACAAAATTGACGGCTTTTATTCCCTCGAATATCCGCAAGATGTCAGAAAAAAACTTCTTGATATTGCCGTCGGCAATGGTAATACGGCGGATATTTGTTTTCTGAATTTTGTTGTCGGCAAGCACTTTGCAAAATGTGCAAATTTGCTGCTTGAAAAATATAATCTCAAAAAAGAGAAAATAGATTTTATTTCTTCTCACGGGCAGACGGTTTATCATATCCCGCAAGAAAAAGAAATCGGCGGATACAGAACAAAATCAACGCTTCAAATCGGGGATATATCCGTAATAGCCGGGAATACCGGCATTACGACAATAGGTGATTTTCGCCCGAGAGATATGGCGGCAGGCGGTCAGGGTGCGCCTCTTGTCCCTTTTGCCGATGAAAAAATCTTCGGCAAAGATAAAAACAGGGCAATTCAGAATATCGGCGGTATTGCTAATGTTACCGTTCTTTCAAAAGATATACCGACTTTTGCTTTTGATAATTCCGTCGGAAATATGCTAATCGATTATTTTTCACATAAGTTTTTCGGTAAAAATTACGATAAAGACGGACTTTTGGCAAAGCAGGGCAAGGTTGATGAAGAATGGCTTGATGAACTTATGAAAGATGAATATTACGCCCTTGTTCCGCCTAAAACTACGGGGCGTGAACATTTTAACGATAAGTATGCCGAAAACATTTTAAAAACCGCTCCCGAGAATAAATACGACATTATACGAACCGTAACCGAACTGACGGCAAAAGCAATTTATAAGTCTTATGAGGATTTTGTTTTTCCGAAAACGAGTATAGACGAAGTAGTAATCGGCGGCGGCGGCGCCTATAATCCTGTTTTGATGCAGGCTTTGCAAAAATATTTCGGTCAAATTCCCGTAAAAACGCACGATGATTACGGCATTTGCAGTCAGCATAAGGAATGTCTTGCCTTTGCAATTTTGGGACTTTGCACCTTGCTGAAAAAGACTAATAATCTCCCCGAGTGTACGGGTGCAGCAAAAGCGGTTGTTATGGGAAAAATCGCATATTAAAAGAGAGAGAGGCTGAAAAATACGGGCAAACTTTTCTTATTTGTTTTTGTCATTCCGAACGAAGTGAGGAAGCCAGCCCATATAAATTATAAAAATCGACTAATCAGCCCGCAAAACCTTTAAAATAAAATCGAGCCCGAAAGGGCTCGATTAGATTGTTTATTTTCCCTTTATAATTTTAGGCTCTTTTTTTATTTCGCCGGCATGGTCTTCCGCTTTGCCGACACTGTCCTCAACTTTTCCGAGATATTGAGGAAGTTCTACACCTGCCTGTGCGGCGAGGTCATGCATTGCGGGCAGCGATTTAATCAGCCCTTTTAAAAAGTTTGCCGTTGCACCGTTGCCGTCAGCCGAACCGCCGTCCCAAACGGTAATCTTATCGATTTTAAGGTTTTTAATTGCTTCAACCTGACTTGCGACGATTTCGTTGATTTTTTCAATCATTAAGAAACTTGTTGCAAGTTCGGGTTTGTCGGGGCTTAATTTAACGAGTTTTTCGTAACCTTCCGCTTTTGCTTCAAGTACGGCTTTAACACCCTCTGCTTCCGCAAAGTATTTTGCTTTGATAGCATCTGCTTCACCGAGTGCGATACGTCTTTTACGTTCGGCTTCCGCATCTGCTTCGACCTGAATTTTTAACTTTTCGACTTCCTGTCTTGCAAGTTCTTCTTTCTTGATTCTTGCTTCTTCCTGTTCTTTTTGTGCAATTAAGACGTCTCTTTCGGCATTTGCCTTTGCAACTTCACCGAGTTTGAGAGCCGCTGCCTGTTTGACGGCTAATTCCGCATTGTATTCCGCAATGTTTGCTTTTGCTTTGTTTTCACCCTCGACAGCCTGAGCCAGAAGTTCTGCCGTTTTAATTCTTTGTTCGGTATCTGCGGTTGTTGTACCGATTTTCATCATAGATTGCTGCTGAGCAATCTGGACTTCTCTTTCTTTGTTAGCGGCAGCCTCACCTGCAACAGCCGTTGCATCAAGGTTTGCTGTCTGAATACGTTGTTCTTTTTCGGCTTCCGCACGACCGATATTCTTTTGTGCAATCTGTTGTGCGACCTGAACTTCTTTTTCTTTGTTTGCTTCGGCTTCACCTACCGCACCGAATTTTTCCTGTTGCGCTACTTCGATTTTAGCCTTGTTGATTGCTTCTGCGGCTGCTTTTTTACCGATAGCGTTGATGTAGCCTGATTCATCGGTGATATCTCTGACGTTTACGTTGATAACTTCAAGCCCGATTTTGTTAAGTTCCATGTTGACGTTTAAGTTAATCAGTTCGAGAAATTTTTCTCTGTCCTGGTTGATTTCTTCGATTGAAAGTGTTGCAATTACAAGACGTAACTGACCTAAAATAATATCGTTTGCCTGATTAATTATGTCGTTTTTAGCAAGTCCCAAAAGTCTTTCTGCTGCATTTAACATAATCTTCGGGTCTGTGGAAACGCCAAAGGTAAAGGTTGATGGTACAGAAACACGGATATTTCTCTTTGATAAAGCACCTTTTAAATCAATTTCCGTTGTCATGGGCGCCAAAGACAATACCGCATAATCCTGAATGAGCGGGATAATAAAAGTACCGCCGCCGTGAACACATTTTGCGGTTGAGTTTCCGCCTGTTTTACCGTAAACAACCAGAATCTTGTTCGACGGACATCTTTTGTATCGGGTTGCAGTAAATGCTAATACCGATAAAATTATCAGAACGGGTACTATCGTAAAGCCCCAGAGTGAATAATCAAACATCTTTAATTCCTTTCTTTGTTAATTATTCTTTTTCTATGTATAATTTTTCATTTTCAAATTTAACAACTTTTACGGGTTCAAATGCTTTAATTTCAATATCGGAATTATTCATAGCGCTTATTACGGACAATCTTCCGTTGATTTCTATTTCAATTTGTCCGTCTGTATTTGGGTGGATTGTGGTGTAGGCTTTGCCGATTTTTCCGACACATTTGTCATACTCGGGAGTAACAACCTGATTAAGACATCTTACCTTGAGCATAAGATAGGCTGACGAGAACATAAAAACGAAGCCTACAATGACGGAAATGATAACTGCATGACTTATTTCCGTATGCCATTGCGACAGCGCCGCAAGACCGACCCAGCCAAAGCCCATTAAAAAGGCGAGAACTGACTGAATTGAAAAGAAATGGAATGATGTATCCGTATCGGAAACCGAGTCAAAATCCGAAGAAACTTCGCTGCCGTCGCCGACCGTCATTGAAAATATGATAAATTTCAGAATAAAAGCTACGGTTGAAAATATCGCAATATATTTATAGGTTCTTATAAGATTTTCTATTGTAAAAGCCTCCATAGCCAACCTCCTTTTTAAAAATTATATCACGGCATGCCTAGAAAATAGTGAAAATATTTACAAATATTACGTTTCTTGCAACAATGCAGTTTTTGCGTGATAATTAAACAACACATTCAGTTTATTAGAGGAAAAAACATGAGAAAACCACATATAGCAGTTCTCGGCGCAACAGGTGTTGTCGGCAGAGAAATTTTATCAATTTTGGCAGAAAATAACGTTCCTTATGAAAGTATCAAATTTCTTGCAAGTTCAAAAAGCGCAGGAAAACAGATAGAGTTTAAGGGCGAAATGCACACTATCATAGAAGCAACTCCCGAAGTTTTTGAGGGCGTGAATGTTGTACTCGCATCGGCAGGCGGCTCGACAAGTCTTGCGCTCGCAAAAGAGGCGGTTAAAAGAGGTGCCGTTTATATCGATAATTCAAGCGCTTTTCGTATGGAAAAGGACGTTCCGCTTGTAATTGCGGGTGTAAATGATGAAGATTTGAGAAAACATCAGGGTATAATTTCAAACCCTAACTGCTCAACTTCACAGTTAATGCTTGTTTTAAAACCGTTACATGACTATGCAAAAATCAAACGTCTTATCGTAAGCACATATCAGGCAGTAAGCGGTGCGGGTCTTGCGGCTATAAACGAACTTACCGCAAGCACTGAGGCTAAGTTAAAAGGCGAAACTTTTGAAAACAAAAAATTCGTTAAAAACATTGCGTTCAATGTAATTCCTCAGATTGACGTGTTCTGTGATAACGGCTATACAAAAGAGGAAATGAAAGTAGTTAACGAAACAAAGAAAATTCTTCACCTCGAAGAAAAAACCCCGATAACATGTACGGCTGTCCGTGTTCCTGTTTATAACAGCCACTCGGAAGCGGTAACTATTGAATTTGAAAAAGAAATCACTCCCGAAAAGACAAGAGAACTTCTTGAAAATGCATGGGGTGTTGAAGTTATGGACGATATCGACAATATGGTGTTCCCGACACCGATTGATGCTGCGGGCAAAAACCCCGTTTATGTCGGAAGAATAAGAAAAGACCTTGCTTTTGATAACGCAATTTCTTTATGGTGTGTTGCCGATAACCTCAGAATAGGTGCGGCTCTGAATACCGTCAGAATTGCCGAAAAAGTTATTGAAATGCAATTGTTCTAATAAAAGGAGATTAAAATGAGATATGATGCCGGCGAAATAATTACGGCTATGGTTACACCTTTTAAGGAAAATTATGAGGTTGATTATGAGGCGCTTGAAAAACTTGTAAATCACCTTATCGATAACGGCTCCGATGCAATACTCGTTGCGGGTACAACGGGCGAATGTCCGACTCTTACCCACGAGGAAGAATGGGATATTTTAAAATTCGTTATTAAGGTTGTAAACGGCAGAGTAAAGGTTGTTATGGGAACGGGCTCAAACTCAACCCAAACGGCGATAATGACAGCAAAAAAAGCGGAAGAACTCGGCGCCGATGCTATTCTGACGGTTGTTCCCTATTACAACAAGCCGAACCAAAGAGGTATGATTGCTCATTTCTCGGCGGTGGCGGAAGCCGTAAAATTACCGATAATCCTGTACAATATCCCCGGAAGAACGGGCGTTAACATGCTTCCCGCAACTGTTGCCGAACTTGCAAAAAAATATTCTCATATTGTTGCGGTTAAACAGAGCAACAGTGATTTGGACTTAATCAGCGAAATGCAGGAGGTATGTCCCGCTGATTTTGCAATCTATTCGGGTGATGACAGTTTGACACTTCCGATGCTTTCGTTAGGTGCTCATGGTGTTATAAGCGTTGCATCTCACGTAGTCGGTACGGATATGAAAAAGATGATTACCGAATTTAAGGCAGGCAACAACAAAGCGGCTCTTGAAATCCACAAGAAATTGTTCCCGATTTTCAAAAAACTCTTTATGTGTCCGAGCCCCTCACCCGTTAAAGATTTACTTGCCGCAAAAGGTATTATCAAAAATGTTTTGAGATTACCGCTTGTAAATATGACGGATAAGGAAAAAGAAGAATTTTATACCGTTGCAAAACAATACGCATAAAAGTCTTGAAATTTTTGAAGAATACTGAAATAATATAAACGGAATGATTTAATAACTGTAAATCTGGTTACAGAGCCTTTAGGCGACGGCGGGATAGTTCCAGTCCGCCAAATTAAGTCATTCCGCTTTTGTATTTGCTGTCTGACGGGATTATGAGTAATGGTTAAACAACATAAGCAGGTTAAAAAGAAATCAAATATGGCTTTATACATTGCGGTCGGTGTAATAATCGTGCTTTTTGCCGTATTCGGTTTTGTCTTTGCCAAGCCGCACAAACAGGCAGGGGTGCAGATACAACAGGCTCAAACAAAAACCGCTCAAAATGATACTCGAACCTCAACTTCTCAAAATGATACGCAAACCTTAAATTCTGATACACAAACCGATTACAAAAATTTTGCAAAATACAAATTCAGTTATAAATACAAACTTGCTGTAAGCGGACATCTAAACTCTCTTGATTTTACCGTTATGATTCCTCAAAAAGAAGCAGGGAAACAGTATTTTGAAAAACTCAAAATCAATAAAAAACCGACAAAATTGTATAAGGAGAACGGCAATTTAAAGGCAGAATTTTCTTATTCCGACATAGATAATCAGGATATCAATCTTGAAATCAGCGGGATTGCCTATTTGAGAACTTATGATATCAAAACGGCCAAAGCGTTGAAATTAAAGCCGTCAGGAACGGAGGATTTATCCCGCTATCTTAAAAGCGAGCCGCTTATTGAAAGCGATGATGCGGAAATTATTGAAATAGCACAAAAAATACAGGGAAATACAAGAGAAGAAATTTTGGATAATATGTATCAATATATCCAAAACCACATGACTTATCAGCGAATAAAGGATATCGGCGCAAAAGCGGCTTTGAAACAGGGCTTCGGTAAATGCAGTGAATATGCCGCCATTATGACGGCGTTGTGCAGGGCAAAAAATATACCCGCAAGAGTCATTTCGGGAAATTTTGCAAGAGAACACGACTCACAGCATACTTGGGTTGAGGTTTATTATGACGATTACGGCTGGGTTACCTACGACCCGACGTTCTCGCCCGTAAGAGTTACGACACGTGATGAAGACGGAAATGTCGTTAAAACGGAATACAGATACGAAACCTCGCACGATAATATTCATTACATAAAGTCGGCAAATGATGTCTTTTCGTCTTTTGTTTTCCATTACAGAAAACCAACGGGAAGTAACGGCGGCTTTTCCGTAACAGAAACGATAAATATTCGGAAATTGTAAACTGCCGTTTATTGCGAGCGAAGTGAATTTGATTTTCGTGGCAATCCCTTTCGTTTTCAGGGATTACTTCGTCGCATCTGCTCCTCGTAATGACGTAAAGACTTGTCATTGCGAGCGAAGCGTGGCAATCCTTTTTGTTGTTTGGTGCGAACGTACCTTTTCGCACCCTACAACCTCGGTCAGCCTTGACAAAATCCGCTTTTTGCACCCTACATTCTAAGGTAAAAAAGGTGAAGATTACCACCTTGAGGGCATTAACATTGTTGCCTATGCCGGCTACATACCTTTATAATTGAATTTGTGAAGGTATATAGGAGAAAATATGACTGAAAATAACAAAGATAATAATAAAAATATTTTTGTAAAAATTATTGAATGGTGCAAACGTTCCTTTTTGCACCCTACAACTGAATTGGAATTTATATTTTAAGATAAGATAGTGTTTCTTATCTTAAAAAGGATAAGAAGGGATATTTGAAAATTGGAAGAACAGAATAATATAAATAAACAAGAATTAGAAACTTTAAAAAAGAATCCTTTTAAATATTTTTTAGAAGCATTTTTGATTCCTTTTAAAAAAGGTTATTTGGTAAATACTTATGAACTATTAGTTTTATCAGCGTTTCTTTTTTGGTTGCCTTTTGGAGGTATTCTTGTTGATTCATTAATCGCATCGTGTGCTGTAATATTTTTTAGAAGATATATTTTTAAAAAAGAAGATGTATCAATATTTGAATATTTTTTAAAAATGCTTCCTTTTATAATTACTGCAACGGGTATTAACTTTTTGTTTCAAATCTTTCTTTTTTTTGAAAAAGTAGGTACTAACAACAGAACTTTAATTCATTGGTTTATGTTGCTTATCTCATTAAATGGAATAGATTTTTCTTCTATGTTTGTCAAAGTTCTTTTATTAAAGGTTGCTTTTGTCTTTTTATTTTCAGGATTTTT
>JAILHI010000023.1 GCA_024695865.1 Candidatus Gastranaerophilales bacterium | reverse complement strand
GTAACCCTCGGCAGAGTGCCACAAGCCTTTTCGCTACCTACAAACTAACACAAAGTTATACCTAAGTCAAGCAACAGTGTTTATAACCGTTTTGACGATTTTAACAATTTTTTTTGCCAAAACAAAAAAAAATAATACCTTCTGTAAAGGTATATAACAAAAACCGCCTCAAAAGACAAAATACTTGCAAATATACAAAAATCAGTTAAAATAACTATGGAAACAGTAATAATAAAAAGGAGATTTCGAGCATGTACTCAAAAGACCAATTATCCGAAATGATTTTACACGACTACGAAGCATTTAATTCATACAGAGCAAAATCAGATGACGAAATTGATTTAACCGAAATGGATTTTTCAAACGCAACCTTGGAAAACCTCGATTTTACAAACTGCGACCTTTCGGGAAGTACATTTTCGGACACAACTTTATCTCTTGTAAATTTTACCGATGCTAATCTGGAATCGGTTGATTTTACAAGAGCAAATGTCATTGAATGTGATTTTTCGGGCTCTTTGCTAAACGGCACAAACTTCAATTTTGCAACCTTAAATTACTGCAACTTTACCGATGCGGATATGGTTGGCTGTATTTTGAACGAAGCAGATTTAACAGATTCCGACTTAACCGCCTGCGAAAATTTATCCGCCTGCAGATTTGACGACTCTACTATCTGGCCCGACAGCGACATGCTCCCTGAAGGTTTTGACACTTCCTCAACAAAAGATTTATCGTCGCTTGAAGACGAAGAAGACGTCGCAAGAGAAGATTATTAAAAAAGTTTTCATCAACCTTTAAAGGCACCTTAAAGGGTGCCTTTTGTTTTGAAAAATTTAAAACGGACTGACGGCAAAGCGTGGCAATCCCGTTCAGTTTCAGGGATTGCTTCGCCGCTTCTTTGATTTAGTTTTTGTTTCACAAAAACCGCTCCTCGCAAAGACGGTGGTTTTCTTTTTAAACCGAAAAAGCGACACTATTTTCTAAACGCCTTACAGCCAGTATCGTTTGAGTCGATATTTCCGTCATAATCATTATCCACACCGTCAAAACAGGAGCCCAAGGAATCGGGCGATTCTGCCGACGGGTCATATTTAAGATACTTTTCGGGAATTTTGTTCCAGATTGCCAAAAACTCGGTTTTTAAATTCTTTGCTATTTCCGTATTTTTAATTTTTATGCAGTTTTCATCATTATAGACCTCACCGCTCTTTGTGAAATTCATCGAGCCTAAAAAGACCGTTTCATCATCAATAATTATGGTTTTCATGTGCATTTTGCCCGCAAAATTTTCTGTTTTGACGGGAATATTGTTTTGTCTGAACAAAGTATGCTGAGAATATTTGTTTCTGGCACTTGTCGCATCAATAATCACTTTGACCTCAACACCACGTTTTTTGGCATTTACGATTTCCTGTGCCAATTTTTGATGAGTAATTATAAAATTCGGCATATAGATATACCGTTTTGCATTTCGTATTGCAGGCAAAACCTGCTGCGATATTACCTTATCCTGCGGCGAAAAGAAAACCTTTAGTTCTGTTTTGCCGATAACAACACTTTGTTTTTCGGAAGATTTTTTTGCGGAATGGAATTTGCCGTTTATAAAATTTTCAAATTCTTCCGTATAAATTTTCGCAATTTCGGGTGAAGTTATAAGTATTGCGTTGTTTGCATTAAAACCCGACAAACCAGTATTTGTGATATTTGCGCTTCCCGACCAGACTTTTTTGCCGTCAAAGATAAAAAATTTGTTATGCATAAGCCTGTTGGCATCTTTTTCGGGTTTTTTGTCGGTCGTTATATCTTTCGCAAAAGTTTTTATGTTTTGCAGAGTTTGGGTATTGTTTTTTTCGTTGTCGTTATCGGTTGCAACCCTGATTTCCACGCCTCTTTTGGCAGCCCTTTGAAGCGCTGTAACAATTTCGGGCATATTGTTCAAATCATAAACAGCCATATCAATTGTTTGCCGTGAGTTATCAATTTCCGATTTCAAAGCCTTGCAAAGCACGGAAGAACATTTTGTTGAGGGCTTATAGACACCCGCACCATGCTCGGTAAAAACCCGTATATTCCCGTAATCACTAACTTTTTCGCAAAGATTTTCCTTAAAAGAAATCTGTTTCAGAGGCTCTGAAAAATTTTCCGTTGAGAAACAATAATTACATGGCTTTGCCTTTTGCGGAAGTTCGTCCTTAAACAAATATTCTTTTTTTGCTGATTTTAACCCGTTTTGACAGTTTAATTTGTGGTATTTCAGACTTTTGGTATTAAGCAGCACTATTTCTCTGTTTTTTGCATCGTTTTTATGTTTTAGAATAAGTTCTTTGTATTTTTCAGGGTTATTTTGGTCTTTCGGCAGAGCAAGCCCGTTTTCGAGCAGAAGTTCTTCCGCCTTTTGAAAATTAGCGGTATAGATATCGTTGTCGGCACGAATTAAAGCATTTAAAAAGATTTTTTTATAAAAATTCTTTGAAATTATTTTAAAATACAGTTTTTCCGTTTCCGAAAGATTGCCGATTACTTTTTCGTTTTCTTTTATATCTTTGTCGGAACAGAAGTTTCTGATATTTGGCAGGGAAACAATTTCTTCTTCGGTTATTTTTCCGTTTCTGTTAAAATCAAGTCCGATTTCGCAATCATCAGTGATATACAGGGCATCGTATGAGGAATGGTTAAAATAATCCATGAAAATAATAATTAACAAAATGAAAAATAATATAGCAAAAGAAAATTTTTTCATGATAGGATTATAACAGAAAACCAAAGACATGATAATGGAGAAGTGTCCGAGTGGTTTATGGTGCAGACCTCGAAAGTCTGAGTCCTGTAACAGGGACCGGGGGTTCGAATCCCCCCTTCTCCTTTTTATAAATTTTAAGTGTTTTTATTATACCTTTTATTTACAAATTTCTTTTTAAATTCATACAGATAGTAATTGTTTTTAAGGATACATTCCAGCATATCATAGAAATACGCATCTCTTTCCTTATAGGATTTGCAATCCAAGACACCTTTATATGCCATTAATTCTTTTTTCATTCTGTAAAAAAATTCTTTTTTGTATTTCGGATTAACGTATTTATAAAAGAACATAAACGAATAGAGTTGAAACATCATAAAATCGTACTGATATCTGTAATAAATATTCAAATCCCACAAAAGATTTCTGACCAATTCATACATTCTGAAGCAGTCAAAACCCGTTCTGTCCTGCAAATTGCTTGAAGAATCTACTCTGTTTATTCTGTAATAAATCAAAGACTTATCCAAGACGGAAATTTTTTTCGCTTTAAATAACGTTGTAAAAGAGAAAACATCATCTTCGCAAAACATTCCCGCAGGGAATTTTATATTGTTATCCAGCAAAAACGATTTTTTATAGATTTTATCCCAGATAACGTTTGCTTTATTAAAGACTTCACCCTCGCCCAAATCTCTGTAAATAAAACCGTCATACAATTTTTCATCAACATAGGCAAAGTTTGTATATAACTGTAAATCAGCCTGATTTTGATTAATAAGTCCCGTTGCATCATCGAGAGTATCGAATTTGCAGATTGTCATATCCGCATCATCGGCAGTAATTTTTTTATACATTTCCTCAACGCAATCTTCACGATAGGCATCATCAACGTCCAGAAACATTACATAATCGGCCTTTGCCTGTTCAACCGCAACGTTTCTTGCATAACCCTGACGGCGATTTTCATCAAGTTGAATTAATCTGATTCTGTCATCTTCTTGCATCATTGACTTAACGATTTCCACCGTGTCATCGGTAGATTTATCGTCAACGACAATGATTTCAATATCCTGCATCGTCTGCATTATACAATTTGTAAGACAATCCTTCACAAATCTTTTGGCATTATATACAGGGATAATTATTGAAACTTTTGGTTCCATTTTCACGCTTCTCAAACTGACTATTGACTATTATTGCTAAAAAAAATGCTAAAAAGCATTATAAAAAATTTTCAAGCATAATTTCATGTTAAAACGACATAAACCTTTTGTCAATAAAAATGTATATTTGACATTTGGCAAACAAAAGCACTACAATAAGACAGGTAAAGGAAATTTTATGCAGGACAGAATTAACGAATTTATCACATATATAACTTTCAGATGCAACTATAAGTGCAAAATGTGTACGCAGGACGGAATCCCGCCGATGAAGGAATTGAGCGGAAAAGAGTGGGATATAATTTTTGAAGATATAGAACAAAATCTTCCCGACACAACGTTAATTTTGCTGGGCGGGGAGCCTTTACTGCACCCTGATTTTGTGGAAATTATCGAACGGGCAACTTACAGAAATATCCATAAACACGTTGTTACAAACGGTTGTTTTCTGGAAAAATTTCTTCCCGATATTAAAAGGAATTATTGCGGAATGACAATTTCCATTGACGGAATAGGCGAAACCCACGACAAAATCAGAAACCATAAGGGCGCTTTTGAAAAGGCGGAAAGCGCATTAAAGAAAATCTATGAAATGAACCATAATCTTTTGCCCGGGGAAAAGAAGATGTGGTTTGCCTTAAATTTTGTACTGCTTCCCGATAACATAGACGAGATTTATGATTATATCGACAGAATGCTGCAGTATGAACCCGAGGAAATCATTTTAAACCACCCGAGATACATTACCGCCGAAAAAGACGAGGAAATGAGAAAACTGACGGCAAAACTTTATTCGACACCGTATATTCCGAGAATGGTAATGAGAGAGGATACAAAATTTTCCAAAGAATATGCGGAAAGACTGAACGAAATTATCAAAGATGTCAAAAAGAAGTACGACCCTGCCGTTCTCAAAGAGTTTCCCGATTTTACGGAAGAGGAAAGGCTTGCCTATTACAATGACGACAAGTCGTACAGTTTGAAAAGCGATAAAAAATGTTTATCCCCGTATAAGATACCGTTTTTATTCCCCGACGGCTCGATGGCAAGTTGCCTTTACAACAATTTGGGCAAAGCCACGGAAGAAGGGATTTTAGACCTCTGGCAAAACAAAGCGGCCTGCATAACGAGAGAATATATCGAAAAGAACGGCAATTTCCCGACCTGTGCAAAATGCACACCGTTTTATAAAGAAGAATGTGACGACGAATAGTTTTATATCTGTCATTCTGCTTTTTTCCCTCGCCCCCTGTGTGAGAGGGCAGGGTGAGGGGTGTTTCCCTCGATGTCATACTGAGCGGTAGCGAAGTATCTTTTTGATAAGATTCTTCGGGTTTCGCCCTCAGAATGACAATTTTTTCGGCTGGATTCTTCGGCAAAGCCTCAGAATGACTATATTTTTTATAATTTTGTCATACTGAACCCGAAAGGGTAAAGTATCCAGCCGATATTATTTATGAATTTTGATAGACTAAAGTCTACCCTACGGACTTGTTTCAGCATCTGTTATTCAATTTTTCCGACAGATTCCGAAATAAATTCGGAATGACGTTTTCCGTCATTGCGAGAAATGCGACAGCATTTTGTGTCAATCCCTCAAAAATAAAAAAGAGATGTATTTTTCAATACATCTCTTTCAAATATGATTTTGAGAATTAGCAGCAGCCGCATGAGCAAGCAACGTTAAGTGTTTTCTTTGCTTCTTCTGCTCTTACTTTAATTCTGCCGTCAACTGCGATACCTTCACCGGTTTTTTCGCTGATAAGTAACGGGTTGATATCCAATTCATCAATGAACTTATAGTCATTAACGAGTTGTGACAATCTCAAAAGTGTTTCCTGAATTTGTTCCATCTGTGCGGGGGTTGTTCCTCTTGCACCTTTCAACAAGCCGTATGCTTTTACTGATTTAATCATTTCATCTGCATCAACATCTGTCAAAGGAGCAATTCTGAAAGTAACATCTTTCATTGTTTCAATGAAGACACCGCCCAAGCCGAACATCATCATCGGGCCGTACTGCGGGTCGGTTGCGATACCGCAAACCATTTCTCTGTTGCCTTTAACCATTTCCTGAATGATTACACCTTCAAGACCGTCGATAAGTCCTTTTTCTGTCAATTTTGCAATTAAGTCTTGGTATTCAGCTCTGAGTTGTTCTTCTGATTGAATATTAACTCTTACACCGCCTACATCTGTTTTGTGTGAAGTAGTTTTTGACGTCATCTTCATAACAACAGGATAGCCGATTGAGTTACCGAGGTTTGCAACTTCTTCTTCGTTAGTAGCCAAGCCGTATTTACATGCTCTGATACCGTAAGCCGAAAGCAAGTCGATTGATTCCAAAGTAGTCAACTGGTCACGTCCGTCAAGTAAAGCACCCTTCATAATTTGTTCTGCTTTGTTTCTGTCAACATCGTAGCAGGGAACTTTTCCTTCGGGTCTGTTCATCCAGAGTCTTTGCTGATTTAATCTGTTAAAGCCGTCTGCTGCTTCTTCAGAGTACATGAAGAACGGCATATTAACGTCCATATCGGATAATTTTGTAAAGAATTCATTCTTTGTCATAAATACGCCGATAACAGGTTTTTCAGGGTGTTCTGCCTTGATTTCCATAACTGCTTTTGCAACATCGATATCTTTCAAGCCCAAGAACGGCAGGTAGATAACCATAATCATATCAACGTTTTCATCAGCGATAACAGTTTCAAGTGTTTGCTTGTAGTGTTCGATAGGTGCTGATGCAATCATATCAATCGGGTTTTTAACAGATGCTGCAGAGGGCAAGAAACTTCTTAATTTTTCTTTTGTTTCGTCAGAAATTTTAGCCATTTGCATACCGTATTCGCAAACCGCATCGGTTGCCATAATGCCGGGGCCGCCTGAGTTTGTGATGATTGCAACTCTGTCACCCTGCGGGATAGGACAGTTAGCAAAAACTTTTGCCGTTGAGAATAAATCTTTCAAAGAGTATTCTCTGATAACACCTGACTGTTTAAGAAGTGCGTTTGCAGCCTTATCTGCACCTGCAAGTGAGCCTGTGTGCGATGATGCTGCTGAAGCACCTGCTGCGGAACGTCCTGCCTTTAATGCGAGAACAGGTTTTTTCTTTGAAATTCTTGTAGCCAATTTTCTGAAATTAGCAGGGTTTTGGATTGATTCCATATACAAAAGAATTTGTTCTACGTCATCATCGTTTTCCCAGTATTCAAGGGCTGTTTCAGCGTTAACATCAGCCTGATTGCCGATTGAAATAAACTGTGCAAAGCCGAGGTTTAAGTCTTTCAAAATGTTCAAAATACCGCCGCCTAATGCGCCTGATTGTGATACAAATCCGATGTGTCCTCTTTCGGGAAGGCTTTCAGCAAAACAGCCGTCCATTCTGATTTCGGGGTTAGTGTTAACAACGCCCAAGCAGTTCGGGCCAACGCATCTCATGCCGTATTCTTTTACTTTTTCAAGTAATTGTCTTTCAAGTTCAGCACCTTCTTTGCCTGTTTCTTTAAAGCCTGCCGTAATTACGCATAAGCCTTTGATGCCTTTTTCGTGGCATTGGTCGATTGTTGCGAGAACAAATTTTGCGTTTACAACAATGATTGCCAAATCAACTTCATCGGGAATTTCGTTAACTGTTGTGTAAGCCTGAAGTCCTTCGATAATTCCGCCTTTCGGGTTAACGGGGTAAATTTTTCCGTTGAACTTGTATTCCTGTAATCTTTTCATGATATCCGAACCGATTGTGTGGTCTTTTGTAGAAGCACCAACAACCGCAATTGTTCTCGGTTTCATAATTTTGTCTAAATTTGTCATATCTGTGCCTTTCTTTATTGTATTGTTATGACCTGATTAATAACCTTTTGGCAGCCATTCTCTCACTCTGAAAGCTGCTCCGAGAGAATCGGCAATTTTTTTACATTCTTCCGTGTTGACGGGTGCTTTATCGCAGCCCGAAACAACCGTTGCTGTCGTGTTTATTTTCTTTTCAACACATTCTTTAATAAAATCTTTTACCGCCTTGTAGGAATTTTCCTTATCCGCAGGCTGTGAAACGGTATTGTAAACCTCTTTGTTTTCGCCGTTGAGGCTGATTGAAACCGCATCAGCATGTTTTGAAAGTTCGGGAATAATGTCTTTTTTGTGTATCAGATTTGCCTGTCCGTTAGTGTTTACACGAATTTTGATATCCGGATAATTTTTTTTGATGTAAGCCGAAACTTCACAAAACATATCAAACTTGATAAGAGGTTCGCCAAACCCGCAAAAAACAACTTCTTTTGCGGTTTTATTTTCCGACAGGACATGCTCAAACTGGGATATCACATCATCTGCGGAAAACTTTTCGTTTGAGAGCCAGAGATTTTTGCCCTCTATGATATCGGAAGAATTTCTGATACAAAAAACACAACGGTTAGTACATTTGTTGGTCAAATTGATATAAATTTTGCCCTCTAAGGTATATACCAAATTCAGATTTTCAGCCGTACCATTCATACAATTATTGTTACACAATCCATAGTATTTTTTCAAGACTTTTTTATAAAAAAATCAGGGAAAAATTAATAGATTTTGATGATGTGATAAAAAACCAAAAGTGCTAAATTGTGTTTATGCTTATTCATAAAATAGCGGAATTTAGCGAATATAACACAGCAGAGAGAGGTTTGGCACAAAATACCGTTGAAGCGTATCAACGGGATTTAGAGGATTTTTGTGATTTTTTAAACTCTCAAAATATCGACGATGAAAACGAAATCACAAGAATACACATCTCGCTTTACATAAAAAACCTGAGAGAAAAAGGTTTTAAGCCGACTTCGGTTGTGAGAAAAATTGCGGCAATAAGAGGGTGGTTGTCGTGGATGAACATTAACGGCTACATAAAAACCAATCCCGCCCTGTCCGTCGAACACCCAAAACTCGCACAAAAACTGCCAAACGTACTGACCATAGAAGATATAGAAAAAATTTTGAGTTTTAACCTGACTATACTCGAACGTTCGGTTTTTGAACTTCTGTATGCCTGCGGACTTCGTGTTTCCGAATTGTCGGGACTGAAAATAAACAACATCGACTTGCAATCGGGCTTTGTAAGATGTATCGGAAAAGGCTCAAAGGAAAGAATTATCCCCGTCGGACAGCAGGCAATCGAATCAATAAAAACCTACCTGAAAGAAAGAGATTATATCTGCAAAAAGTTTGATTTAAAAACAAAAATTTTGTTTTTGCGCCCGAACGGCAAAGAAATAACAAGACAAGACGTTTACAACTTCATAAAAAAAATAGTGGCGGAAATCGGCAAAAAAGCATCACCCCACACGATAAGACACTCTTTTGCAACACATCTGCTTGAAAACGGTGCTGATTTAAGAGTCGTTCAGGAACTTCTCGGTCATTCCGATGTTGCAACCACACAAATTTATACCCACGTCAGCAAAAAGCGCCTTAAAGAAGTTTATTTTTCAATTAACGGCTGATATTTGCAAAAAATTCTTCTCTTGAAATTGTTTTTTGCTTAAAGGTCGATAAGTTTTTAACGGAAACTGTGTTTTGTTCAATCTCGGTTTCACCGATAATAACTGCATTTTTGGCAATTTTTGCAGCCTTTTCTATCTGTTTTGCAAATTTTCTCTTTGAATAATCAAATTCGGCAATTTTTCCGTATTTTCTTATCTCGTTAGCAAGTTTCAGCGCCTCTGCAATATTGTCCGAAACAACAAAATAATCAA
The DNA here is from genome assembly GCA_024695865.1 of Candidatus Gastranaerophilales bacterium. Lineage (GTDB taxonomy): Bacteria > Cyanobacteriota > Vampirovibrionia > Gastranaerophilales > Gastranaerophilaceae > RUG841. Next base: position 8,407 of record JAILHI010000023.1, on the reverse strand, counting down.
CCTTTTGAGGTTCTGCCTTTTCTGTAAGCGAATACAATCTTTCCATACCGACAGCCCAGCCGATTGCGGGTGTGTGTTGTCCGCCGAGAGTTTCAACCAGATTGTCATATCTTCCCCCGCCGCAGACCGCATTTTGAGAGCCCAAACTTTCCGATTTGATTTCAAAAACCGTTCTTGTGTAATAGTCCAATCCCCTTACGAGAAAAGGATTTTCGACATATTTTACATTAAGCATATCAAGATATACTTTTAAATTGTTGTAGTGTTCGGAACATTCCTCGCAAAGTTCGAGTTTTGCAAGGTTTTCAAGGATTTTGTTTTCTTCAAAAATTCTTTTGCAATCCTCGCTTTTGCAGTCTAAAATTCTCAAAGGGTTTGTAACAAAACGTTTTTGGCAATCTTCGCAAAGTTTATCAAGTACGGGTTCAAGCAGAGTTTTGATTTTTGCTCTGAATTTGTCACGGCAGGAATTGCAGCCCAAAGAGTTTAATTCGACGGACAAATTCTGCAAGCCGACCGACTCAAAGAATTTAACGGCGGTATAGATACAGTCCGCATCGGCGGAAGCGTCCTCAACACCGAACATTTCGACACCGATTTGGTGAAATTGTCTTTGTCTGCCCGCCTGCGGTCTTTCGTATCTGAACATAGGGCCGAAATACCACAATTTAACAGGCTGGATATCTCTGGACATACCGTGTTCGAGGTAAGCACGCACAACACCCGCCGTGTTTTCGGGACGGAGAGTCAGAGAACGGTCGCTTTTTTCAAAGGTGTACATTTCTTTGTTGACAATATCCGTACTGTCGCCGACACCACGCTGAAACAACTCCGTTGCCTCAAATATCGGTGTTTCAATCTGTCTGAAATCAGCCGTTGTAAAGATTTCATCAGCCTTTGCCAAAATACTTTTCCATTGTGTATATTCTTCGGGAAGTACGTCTTTTGTACCCTTTTGCGCCTTTATTGCCATAATTTCTCCTGTTCTGCAAAACGATTATAACATAAAAAAATAACGCAGATTACGGTTTAAATTATTTTTTTGCTGGGTTTCACCCAACCTACCGCTAATTAGAGTGATAAAATACCGTCATTCTGAGGCGAAGCCGAAGAATCCAGCCATATAATAATCAAAAGATTTTTTGCTTTTCAATCTCGGTTATGGCATTTAACGCAACATTTCTTTGACCGCAAAGTAGTAGGGTGCAAAAAGCGATAGCGTTTGCACCAAAAAGGATTGCCACACTTCACTCGCAATGACGATAAGTGTTTTCGGAAAGAAATTGCCGCATCGGGCAAAATTACTTACACGGAATTTTGATGATAAATTCTGTGCCGACACCCTCTTGTGAATGAAAAGTTATCGTTCCCTTATGTTTTTTGATAATCTTCTGCGAGATTGCAAGCCCCAGCCCCGTGCCTGTTTCCAATTCTTTTGTCGTATAACCGACATTAAAAATCTTTTCCTTAGCCTTTTCGGGAATACCGCATCCGTTGTCTTTTATCGAAACGACAAGCATTTTTTTGCTGACACCCGTTGAAATCGTTACTTCGCCCTTGTCTTTTATACTTTGGCAGGCATTTACGAGAATATTCATAAACACCTGATTCATCATATTTACGTAACAATTAACCATCGGAAGTTCTGAATATTTTTTGATTACCGTAACTTTGTTTTTAACCTCGTGATTAATGAGTTGAAGTGTCAAATCGAGTTCCTTGTTGATATCGGCGGGCTGTTGTTCCGCTTCGTCAAGACGGACAAATTTTTTCAGAGATTTTACTATGTTAGAAATTCTCTTTACCGCCTCTCTGTCGATTTCATTGATATCCTTTATCGCTTCGGCGTTTTCGCAAATCATATTATTATCAATGATTTTTTTAAGCATTTCGTTATTTGAATTAATAGAGCCTAACGGCGTGTTAATTTCGTGGGCAACACCCGCAACAAGTTGACCGAGAGATGCCATTTTTTCGGAATTGATAAGTTGTAATTGGGTTTCTTCAAGTTCTTTAAGCGTTTTTGCAAGTTTTTTGTTTTGTTTTTTGATATTTTCCGTCAGCGCCGTTCTCGTAACCGCCCCCGTCAACTGCTCGGTAATCGTCTGCAAAAGCGCCAGATTGGCTTTAACCACCACGCTTTGAACAGTTAATGAAACAATCGCCCCTATCGGCTTTTTGCCGTCTGAAATCGGAATGATGACCCTCTGGGTGCCTTTTGTCAGCATGGTTTCGCTGTTAAGACACTCTTTAAGACAGGGTGATGTATAAATTTTAAAGTTTTTAATGTTTTGAATTACCTGATTGTCAAACTGGATTTTTTTACCCAAATCGGCGCTGTAACTGCCCGAATTAACTATCGATATCTTATAAAATTTTGACCCCGGTTTGACAAAATACGTTTTATAAGAACCGAGTAGTTCATGGACTTCCGAGATAACATTGCTTATCAGAGTTTCAAGATTTTCCGCCGTTCTTATCTGGGCAAAGACTCTGTTTATAATTGCCGTCTGTAAGGCATGTTGCTGCGCATCGCCCTTTAACTTTTCAAGTTTCTGCACTTTTTTGGACAAATCGTCGTATTTCTTTTGCAGACCCGCATAGTCCTCCTGCAAAGTTTCTTCTTCCTGTTCCTCTTTCAACTCTTTAAAAAGAAAAATTATCAAATTCTCGTTTTTTACCGTATCGAGTTTCAAATCGTGAAAAACACCGTCAGAACTCTGATATCGGCATATAGAATGAAAATTTTGCGTTGATTCAAAAACCAAATCGATAACCGATGTATTGATGCTGTATTTTGAAACAGCAGAATTTATACAGGCATTTTCGTCTATATCAAAATAGCGTTTGATTTTATCAAAACTCTTGATTTTTCCGAAAAATTTTTCGGCAGGAGGGTTTTGATAAAGAATATCACCCTTTTGTGTTGTTATTAAAATAAAATCGTCAGTTATCATATTTAGAACAAAATAAAGTGGTTAAGATACGCAATTAAAATACCGAGAAGAGCGCCCACAAAAACTTCAAAGGGTGTGTGTCCGAGCAATTCTTTAAGTTTTGCGGACGGGTCGATAGATTTACCCTCGTTAATTTCTTCCATAAGTTTATTTAATTGGGCAGCCGTTTTGCCTGCGGCACGTCTTAAACCTGCGGCATCATACATTACAATTATGGCAAAACCTGCCGCAATCGCAAATTCAACGGATTCAAAACCGCAAATGTAACCTACCACCGTTGCAAGAGCAACTGTTCCTGCAGAGTGTGAACTCGGCATACCGCCTGTCGTAGTCAGAATTTTGAAATTTATTGTCTGATGTGTTATAAGATATCCGATAAATTTGAGTATCTGTGCAATTATTGCTGCCTCAAAGGCGGTAAATAAAATCTCTATACTTGTATTTAAAAACATTAATCAATCCTCTTTTTTATATCGAACACAATGCCTTCTAAAATTGCAGATTTAATATTATTTTTATCTAGTATATCACAACAGGTGGTACATAATTCAAGAACTTTACATTTTGCCTTTTCAAGTCCGTAAAAGGAAGTATAAGTTGCTTTGTTTGCATTTGCGTCTTTTCCCGGGGTTTTACCGAGTTCTTCAAGTGTTGCAATTTCATCAAGTATATCGTCATAAATCTGAAAAGCGTGTCCCAAAGTCGTTGCAAATTTTTCAAGTTCTTCAAGTTGTTTTTCGTCCGCCCCGCCGAGTATTGCACCTGCTTTGACGGGAAATTCAAACATTTTTGCGGTCTTGTATTCGTGAATAAAATCAAGTGTTTCAGCCGATATTTTTTTGTTTTCGGAGTCAATATCAACAATTTGCCCCGCAATAATTCCGTCAACACCCGCCGCAATGCAGTATTCGTTAATAATTTGAACAAGTTTTTCGGCAGAAACCTCTTTTGGCGTTTTATCAATAATAAGTTTTATCCCGTAACTTATCAGAGCATCTCCCGCCAAGACTGCGGTCGCTTCCGAAAAAGCCTTATGATTTGTCAGTTTGCCCCGTCTGTAATCGTCATTATCCATACAGGGTAAATCATCATGTATCAGACTTTGGGTATGTAACATCTCAATGGCACAAGAAGTCGGAATTGCCTGCTCGTATTTTCCGCAAAGCATTTTGCATACTTCAAGCGCAATAACGGGACGAAGTCTTTTACCCCCAGCATTGACGGAATACTTCATCGACTCATAAATCTCCTCGGGATATTTTACGGGGATATATTCATCAAGTTTAGTATTTACAATATCTTTTAATTTTTGATATTCTGCCTTGTACTGTTCCTTATCAAACATTATTTTCTCCGTCTTTTGAAATATTTTGATTAATAACTCTGCGGGAAAGCGCCCTTTTTCTTTCGGAAATTTTCGTCATCTGAACACCCTTGTTCATTTTAGACAAGGTTTCGGTTTTTGTTCCGTTATAAGTTACTTTTTGCTTATACTCTTTTGCTTCTTCCACAAATTTTACGTAACTTTTATATCTTGTTTCATCAATTATATCGGGATTTTCAAGAATTTTACAGCCCTGCTCATGAAGATGCAGGCAATCCGCAAACTTACACTTTTCCTCTGTTCTCATTTCGGGAAAAAGATTTTGCACCTCATAAGGCATCAGGAAGTTAAATTTTGCATTTGAGAACCCCGGTGTATCGACAACAGATGTATTTTCCGAAATCTGATATATTTCGCAATGTCTTGTCGTGTGAACACCCCTTTTTGTCTTATCGCTTATCGCTCTTGTTTCTATCTGCAATTTTCCGTTTGAAAGCAGATTGATTAAAGACGATTTACCGACACCAGATGCGCCGCAAAGGATTGAAACGTTATTTTTAAGAATTTTTTCAACAAATTCCGTTCCCTGTTTAAGCAGGGCTGATGTGAAAAATACGGTATAGCCTATCGGTTCGTAAATATTTTTGATTTTATTCCTCAATTTTTCATCGTCAGTCAAATCGTTTTTGTTAAAACAAAGTACGGGCTTAATCCCGTGATATTCGCAAAGCGCAATATATCTGTTCAACTGTTCAAAATCCAAATCGGGATTTTTGACCGAAGAAACAATAACCGCCTGAGTAATATTTGCAACCTTTGGTCTTGTTAAAAAGTTTTTTCGGGGCAAAACGGAAGAAATAAAAGCCTGCTTTTTATCGGCTGTTAAAGACTCGATTTCAACATAATCGCCTACAATAACATCTTCCGACCGTTTTTTGATAATTTCTCTCAATTTACATTCAAGAATACCGAAGTCCTCGGTTTTGACATAGTAAAAATCAGAAAATATTTTAAAAATCTGTCCCTGCATATAATTATTTTACGATAAAATCTCTCAATGTAAATAAACAAGAGAGGTTTGAATATAATTATAAAATTGTTTTTTAAGGGATTGCCACAAAATGCTGACGCATTTTTCGCAATGACGGTATTTTACAAAATGTAAGTTGGGTGAAACCCGACAAAAAAAGTAAATATCTGTCATTCTGAGGCTTCGCCGAAGAATCCAGCGGATTTTGTGTAGGACGCCGTGTGAGCGATAGCGAACCCAGTCCGAAAAAACGGCGAAATAGTGAACGACTGTTTTGCAACAGCAAAACAAAAGTGAACGATATGTAGCCGCAAACAAAAACCAAGACAGAAAACACGATTCCTGCGGAAGGCTCCGACTCACTTCGTTCGTTTTTAAACTAAAAAATATATTTTTTAGTTTACAGTGTATCAAAACGATTTTCCCGCTCTTTCGGTTAAAAACTATTTTGTTGTTGCGTCAAGAGCATCCTGTCTTGCTCTGTCTCTGCCGTCATGCACTCTTGTTACGGTCTTTTCGTTTTCCATCTTCTGTTTCATATCGTCCGTAATTTTGTTAAAATCAACATTCTGAGATACCCAGAAAACACCGTAAACCAATGCCGCAAAAATTGCTATCTTAATAATTTTATCCATTTTAAACCTCTGCTGTAATCTGCCTTTTTTGTTATATACTAAAAACAGAAGGTGTGTCAAAATGTTTTTTACAACAATAGCCGTAATATTAAGAATTTTTTCAAACCCCGTTGCCAACATGTTTGAAAAAAAAGTTTCATCAGACGGTTCCTCGCTCTATACAAGCCTGTATTCCTATATCTTTATGGGGCTTTGTTGTATTCCGTTTGCTTTTCAATACGATTGGGCAAGTCTGCCCGCTGCCTTTTGGCAAAACGCTCTGATTGCAGGTTTTCTATGCTCCGTCGGCAGAGCCTGCATGATTAAAGCCCTACAATTAGGCGAACTGTCAGTATTAGGCCCGATAAACTCTTACAAGTCCGTTGTCGGATTAATCATCGGGATTATTTTGCTTGCGGAAATACCGAGTATTTACGGACTTTTGGGAATTTTTCTCATCATCTGGGGCAGTTGGTTCATCTTCGATACCACAAACGAGGGCTTTTCGTGGAAATTATTTACCCGCAAAGACATCAACCTCAGAATTGCGGCTCTGATTTGCACGGGTATCGAAGCCGTAATCCTCAAAAAAGTTATTCTGCTTTCCAACGTAACTATGTCTTTTATGACATGGGCATGGACGGGAGCGTTGTTCACGTTTTTGATTGTCTTACTCTCCCGTCGCAAATTTGTTCCGATAAAATCTTTTCAAATTCACCAATACCTCATAATCTGCGCAGGGCTTGCCGTTATGCAGCTTTCCACAAACTACGTCTTTCAGAACATGAAAGTCGGCTATGCTCTCGCCCTTTTCCAACTTTCCACAATCGTAAATCTTGTCTTCGGAATAAAATTCTTTGCCGAAAAAGAATTCGGCAAAAAACTTATCGGAACGCTCATAATGACTGTCGGTTCGGTTATTATTATTCTCTGTCCGTAAAATTTATCCCGAAAAGTTGTTTATGACTTTTCATGCAGTAAGAGCAGGCAGGCGAATCAAGCATTGCCCGTTTTGAATAATTCTTAAAATCGGAACCCGAACGCCCCCTGTAATCATCGGTATTCAAAAGACAATTATAAACACCGTTTATGGCGAGCGTTCTGCCGAAAGAACAATCAAGATTTTTATAAACCATCTCCTGTTCTCCCGTTTCCGCAAATTCTTTCTTGTTTATCAACGGAATTATGTTTATATTAATATCCTCGGTAATAAAACCTATCGTTTCAAATAACTCTTTGAGTTTTTGCCTCATCTGTTTTTCGTCCTCGTTAAAATGGTTAACCACGGTAATAAGAGGATTAAAGCCGTATTTCAAAAGACTCTGGACAGAGTGCAGGCATTTTCTGTAACTGCCCCTGCCTCTGATTTCGTCGTTTGTCCTTTCATCGTAATGCTCCAAACTCAATTTCATTATAATTTCATTGTTTTTGTTATTTTCTTCTTCGACCTTCTTCAAAAAACGGGCTTTTTTATCGTTAATACTGTAACCGTTTGTGTGAATAACAGTTGAAGTATATTTCAGGCAATACCTTAAAATCGTATTAAAATCGGGGTGAAGCATAGGCTCCGCTCCCGTCAGGTGTATGTATTTAAGATTTTCCCCTTTTAAATCCCTTAAACACTCTTTTATCGTTTCAAGAGGAAGAAAATTTTTGATACTCTTTTCGTTTGAAAAATCTATATAACAGTGTTTGCACTTCAAATTGCACGTTTTTTTGCTCATTTCGATAAATAAATCATTAAACTCAATTAATTCGCTTTTAGGTGAGGTTATAATAGCCATAAATTTTTCCTTATCTTGTCTGCCGTTGTTATTGTATTTTACTGAACAAAACAATAGAATTACCGATTTGTATAAAAACCTTTTGACAACTGTATAAAAATTTTTATACAGATGTATATAGCCATTTTTAAACCGAAAAACCGAAAATTTTCAAAATTCCTTTATTAAAAGCCAAAATAAAAAGATAATGTTAAAAAAGAGGTAAAAATGGCAAGAATACTTGAAAATAAAAAGGGGCGGCGGCAAATTCTCTTATCCGCCGATGATATCATTGAAACGGTAAGAGAATACCAAAATCTGACAAGCGGATTACATTCTTACGAAGAAATCCGCTCGGTATTAAAGGAAAAATATTTGTTTTTACCAGAAGAAATGTAATTTGCTGTTACGGGATAGCCACACACCGCCCGTAATCTTGCAAAAATTTGTCATACTGAGCGATAGCGAAGTATCCAGCCGTTTTAAAATTTAGATAAAATAATCAAAAGATTTTTTGCTTATTAATCTCAATTATGGCATTTAACGCAACATTTCTTTGACCGCAAAGAAACGTTGCTCAAAGAAACTCTCGAGCTGATTTCGCTCGTTATTTGTCTGTAATTTTTCGTTTGCTAAAATTTTAAAACTCGAACTTCGTTCTTCAAACAGTTAAAATTTTTTAACGCAAACTTCAAAAACAACAAATACTCGCTCAATAT
>JAILHI010000009.1 GCA_024695865.1 Candidatus Gastranaerophilales bacterium | reverse complement strand
TTGACAGCTGCTGTTTTTATAAGCTCGCCATCAACCAACTCTATATCTGTAGGCTTTAAATGAACAACAATAGTTTTGTTAAACATCAAAATACACCCCTTATGTTTTTATTACTCATTTTTAGTATAACATTTTTATTGCCATAAAGTCAACAAAAAAGAAAAAATATTCGTAAATATTATTTAGACTGTTTACAAAATTTTAATTTATGATATAATAGTAAGGAATGGAGGTAATTTGCTATGAAATCTTTAAGGAAGAAAAACCAAAAAGCAAAAAAGCTTGCGGAGAAAAAGAGACAGAGAAAATATATTTCCCTAAACCAAAAGATTTGGGAAAGTTTTCTGAGGACAGAAGAAAAAGAGTTTCGTGAGGCTTTTAAATTCGGAAAAGAAGAAATTGAAAAAATCGGCATTGAGAAATTTATAAAAGCTATGGGCTTTAAGAATTCTAATGATGTTGGTGCTTGGAAAAACTACGCTGTGCACCTTGTTATATGCCCTGATTGCGGGAGAGATTTCGGAATATACGAATTTTATTCTATTTGCCAATCTTGCGAAAAGAATTACGATATGGAAAAAGTTCACAAAATGCATACGCAGGTTGTAAAAGAAAACAACGGGGAGGCAAATCCGGGCGAGTTTTTGTATGCTTTCTATTCTACAAAATCTTTGCGAGATTTCTGCCTAAATAATAGGTCAAAAGACAAAAACAAGGCTTGTGTTCTATATGCTCTTGTCTTTGATGAAGAAAAACAGGATTTTCATGTCCGCCTTTTAGAAGACTTAAAAAGCGGAGAAAAAGCAAAGTTTGTATTAGAAAGCGGAGAGCTTTACGAGGAGAGCGGGACTCAAGTTTTCGAAATTACAAAAGACGCAAGCACGACAGAAGATGGCTTCTGTGAATTTGAGTATGAGCCTTTCACAAAACCCTTGCCAGTCAATGCATTTGCTAAAGAGGTGTAGTATAAGTGATAAAATGAATGGGGAAAGTTCGTCATAGCTTTTCTCATTCATTAAATGCAAAAACTGCATTTTATATCACAAATCTTTAACAAAGGGAGGAAAAACTTATGACACAGCAAGACACTTTTAGAAGTATTGCAGAAAAATCAGGGCAGACATTAGCAACAGTTAAGTCTGTTTTTGAGGCTTTTGCAGAGGTAACTCAGGAGGCATTCACAAAGGACAAGAATGACAAAATTGTTATTCCGAAAATTGGAACTTTGAAGGTTCGTCACATCGAATCAAGAACCGGAAAGAATCCAAGAACAGGTGAGGCTCTTACTGTTCCTGCTCAAAACAGAATTGTTTTAGCAAATTACAAGAGCCAAGATCTATATAAAGCGCTGAATTAAGGAGGAAAATAAGATGGCAGTAAAAAAAGAAACCGAAGAAATCGCAGTAGTTGAAGATGCTACTTTGGCTTTTTCGCTTGATGATTTCGCTGACTTAAAATCGTCAGCAGGATTAGGTATGGAAATCGTTGACACTTCTGATATCGTTATGCCGAAAATTAAGATGTGTCAGTCAAACTCAAGGGAAGTTATGGATGGCCTTGCAAAGCCGGGACAATTCTATAACAGCATGACAAAAGAAGCAAAAGACACATTGGATGATGTTGTTATTATGTGTTTTGGAAAATCAAGAATTCGCTTTAAACAGCCATTCAACAGAAATGATGCTCCTCTTTGTAGGTCATTAGATGGCATACTTTCAACAGAGGGCGAGGTTTGCGAGAACTGTCAGTATTGCCAATGGCAGGATAAAGACGGAAATCAGGCAGATCCCGAATGCAGAATGAGTTATACTCTTCTTGGATTTGAATACAAAGAAGACGGAGACTTCGGAACTCCGTTCAGAATGCTTGTTACAGGTTCATCAATTCCTGAATTCAAGAGGACCTGTCTTACACCTTTAAAAGTAGCAGGATATCCGCCGTTTATTTTCAGATGTCAAGTAACCTCAAAGAAAACAGAAAAAGATGGCAACATCTTCTTTGTCGAAGAGATTGTACTTAAAAAGACCGAGGACGGAAAATTCATCACAATCAATCCTAAATATAAGGATATGCTGAAGGATCTCACCGAAAGATGGAATTCTATGATGAATAAGGTCAACGACTTTGAAACAACCCACGCAGCAGAAGAAGTTGCTGAAAATCCCGAAGGGGCAATATTCTAATCATCTCGGGTGGGCTACAAAGCCCACCCACCTTTTTGATTTGAGGTGTTGATATGAAAGTTATGACATTTGACTTGTCAAGTGTTTGTATAGGCTGCGTTATTGCTGATATTGAGAATAAAAAGGTAACAAAAATTGCAAGCTGTCCTATTATTCCAAAGAAAGATGCGCTTATTCCTATAAAACTCGGCTTTTTAAAATCAAAACAAAAAACCGAAAATGGACTAAATAGCTATGTGAAGTATTCCGGCGAAAGTGTTTCCAAAACGGAAAAGAAGCATAGGGACTCTGTCGTAAGAGAGGCTCAAAACGCAAAAATAATGGAAGATATTTCTCTAAAGCTTTCCGAAATTGTAACTGCTATAAAGCCCGATATTATCGTTATGGAAAAACACGCAATTTTTAATGGAATTCTAACCTCTGTTCTTTTGGCAAAAATTGCAGGCATTTTAATAGGTGTTGCAGGAGATAATGGAATAAGCGTTTTAGAATATCCTGTCAGCATAATAAGAAAGAGGTATAATCTTGTAAGTCTTACGAAAGACTTTGTTAAAACCTTGTCTCCTTCCGATTTGGAGAAAATAAAAGATATGACAAAAGCAGCTATTGGCTTCTATCTTGGAAAGAAGTACAGTATTGCATTTCAAACCTATGATGAAAGCGACGCATGTGCAGTTTTAGATTATTATTTGGAGGAAAAATTATGAAAACAACAAACGGAGAAATGAAAGCTCTTTCTTGCGATCATATTTCAATAAACAATGATATGGTAGAAATTGACAATCTTGTTTGTGTCCCAATGAATGCAACTACAAAAATAATTACAAGCATTGGTACTTTTGATGGAGTCCAATCTCAATCAAATCCTTTTGTAATTTTTCCTTTTGTCGCAATGACAACAAGCGAAGCCGCAAAAGAAATTCCAAATCTTATGGAAGATATGGCCGGAGCTCTTGAAGCACAGAAAAAAGCGCAGGATGCAGAAAAAGAGGAAGAATAATGCTGTTTTTGCAAAATGAAATGTCGGAGTATATTGATAAGATATACAAAAAATATGACATAGATGCAGAGTCAACAATAATAGTTCCCTGTTTTGGAACTTTGGAAATCTACTGCTTTTCTTCTGTTTTCGCTGAAGAGTATAGGCAGGGATACACGCACATAGGCTGGGCTGATAAACCTTGCAGATATAGTTGGCTTTATGCGCCCCCCGAAGAAAGTGAAAAAGAGCAGTTTGTAAATCCAAGCGGCGTATTTGACTGCAAAGCATGTAGTTTTTGCTTAAGGGCAGCTTCGTCATACAGGGTAAAAATAACTGCATACAATGAGATAAAACATAAAAAGGCTATTGAAAGTGAATTTTGCAAAGCTTTTATTAGAGTGACAAAAAAGCCTTGCAAGGTAGAGTTTACAATAAAAAAGAGGTGGTTTTAGTGAGGGTTAGTAAAAGACAAACAAAGCTTGACGAAATTTTTGATAAGAACGGAACAATAAAAGAATTAAAAGATAATTACTCTCCAAGAGAATCACAAATATCCGCAGCCCATAGTATTTTAGCAAGCTTTTATGACGGACAAAACGCCATAATCGAAGGACCTTGCGGATTTGGAAAAACCTTTGCGTACATTGTACCGTCTTTTGAATATATTATCAAAAAAGAAACATCTTCTATGCCTGTTGAAATTGAAGACGGAGAAGATGTGAGAAATGCCACAGTTGAGCGCAAAAAAGCAAAGGTTTTAATAGCAACAAACGGGATATCCCTGCAAGAGCA
>JAILHI010000004.1 GCA_024695865.1 Candidatus Gastranaerophilales bacterium | reverse complement strand
ATTTTACTTCTCGCAAAAGCAGACATTATTTTTTTAATTATTGTTTTTGGAGCAACATTAATATTAGGCTTTATGTCATTTTATTTTTTTAGCAACATTAAAAATTTATCTGAAGTAAAGCAGGAAATCAAAAATTCAATTGGAAAACGAATAATTAACCAAGCAACAAATGCTCTTGGTATAGATATTGAACAATGCAAATTAATTAAACCTGTAATAATGCACGGTGATGCATACTCTAATATTTTTAATCAATACGCATATAATATGAAAGATGATTTTACTTCTAATTATAGTTTCTTGGTTCTTTTGTTTTCAGAAAATCAACTGTTTTATTATATATATACATTTTCTCTTATATCTGATGAAGAAAATATTACTTCGGGTGAATTTTTCTATAAAGATGTTGTAGCTTTCAAAACCGAAAGCAAAAAAGTTGAAATAACACTAATGAATAATACTAAAACTATTAGTAAAACGAAAATAAAATTCACTTTAATGACAACAGGCGGCAATGCTTTTGAAATGATTATAAAGAAAAAAGATGAAGAAAAAATACAAGGAATGCGCCAATTATTGAGAGAAAAGAAAAACGCAATGAATTAAGGAGGCGAAATGGGCTTTTTCAGTAAAAATATACAAAACTGGACAAGTGTAATAAAAAATGAAAATAACGGAAATCTGCTGATAAGCAAACATTCTGAAGAAAACTTTAACACAAATTCAACACTTATCGTTGAACCTGCCGAAGAAGCAATTTTCATTCGTAACGGTGAAATAATCAAAGTTTTTGAAAACGGAACATATAATCTTACAACAGACAATTTTCCTTTTATTACCGATTTGAGAAATTCTTTTTCAGGTGGTAAAAGCAGTTTTTCATGCAGTGTATATTTTGTCAGAAAAGCCCATTCTCTTGAAATAAAATGGGGAACAGATTCTCCGATACAATTAAGAGACCCCGTTCTTAGTATTATGACAAGTGTACGGGCAAGAGGTGCGTATAAAATTCAGGTTGAAGACGGAGCAAAATTTCTCATAAAATTATTAGGCAATAATGTTGATTTATTAGAGCAAAATAACATTAACAAATATTTTATAAATGAATTTCAGCAGCATATAAAATCTTGTTTGACATCCTCTATTATTGCTTTAAATAAAGAAGTTTTAGGTATAAGTGCGGAACAAAACACCTTAGCAGAGAAAATTAAACCTGAATTGCAAAATATACTGAACAATTATGGTTTAAAACTTATTGTCTTTTCTATTGCGGGTATAGATATTCCGACTGACGATCCCAACAGGCAGAAACTTGAAGAAGCATTTGCAAACAAAAAAGTTATGGATATTTTGGGTGCAAACTGGAGCAAACAGCAGGCAACTGAAATTCTGCATACTGCTGCTGCTAACGAAGGAGGTATTGCAGGAATTGGTGCAGGCTTAGGTGTCGGTTTATCGACAGGTAGTACAATGGCAGAAATGACTAAAGAAATGATGAAACCGCCTAAAGAAACAAAATTCTGTCATGAATGTGGTACAGAAATCAATATAAATGCAAAATTCTGTAGTAATTGCGGAACAAAACAGGAGTAAACAAAATGGCAAGTTTATACAAATATTTAATACACCTTACTTTTGCAATTATAGTAAGTATTATTTTCTTTGTATTGAGGGAAGATTTAACAACCCTTGACCTTTTCTCATACTGTTTTATTCTTTTTGCCTATTTCGTTATGGTCATTTCTCCCACATATACTAAAGAACATCTTAATAAAACAATTTCGGATTTACCTTTATATGCTTTTTCTTCCGTATATTTGGTTCTCGAAATTCTTTTGGCATTTGCTATACCTTATTATAATTTGACAGGCAAATCATATACGATTATTCAAACTGTTTTAACAGGTTTTTTCTTAATCATATTATTTATAACGCTCAATGTTAATAAAATTACACAAGAACAAGTACAAAATTTTAAACAGGGTTCCGTTAACTCCAAAAACACAAGACTTATACTTGAAAAGTTGTTATTTAAGGTTCAATTTGACTCTTCAAAAGAAAAAATTAAGGATTTAATCGAAACGGTCAAAATAAGCCCTATTCTATCTTCTGAAGAAACAGAAGCCGAAATATTCGAAAAACTAAAATCACTTTCTGATTTAATTGAAACATTGCCTGAAGAGTCTATTAATCAGAGAACAGAAGAAATTAAAAATTTATATCTGTTAAGAAACAATATATTAAAACATTAAACTGAGTTTTTGACTCGATGAATTTAAAATATCGAATGATACATCACAAGTCATTTGTTTTGCAGGTATTGTAGCCCTCGTAGTTATAACTTGCGTCGATACCTTTCATATACACATCTCTGTCATTGATTTTTTCCGTCAAAGCATTTTGTAACAAGACTTTTATTTCGGTATCTTTAATCGGACTTCGTTCCATTGCAAGCAAATAATCTTCTTTATCAACATTTGACCAATCTACAACAAGTTTTAACTCTTTTTTTAAAATTAAATCAAGCCAAATTCTCATACTTCTGCCGTTACCCTCTCTGAACGGGTGGGCAATATTCATTTCAACGTATTTGGCAATTATTTCATCAAAGGTTTTTTGGGGCATTTTGTCTATGTTTTCTAAAGCAGGTTTCAAATACATTAACGGTGCAAAACGAAAATTTCCTTTTGCAATATTGACGCTGCGGATTTCGCCCGCAAAAGCATATATTTCATCAAATAAATACTTATGAATTTTGGATAAAGTTTCAAAAGTACCTGCTTCCATATCATCAAGCAAATTCAATTCAAATAATTCCAAAGCCTTTTTTTTGCTTATTTTTTCTTCCGCAATGGCAAGTTCGGCACTTGTTGTTATTCCCAATTTGTTTTCCAAAACCATAAATAAATCCCTTTTTGACATTATAGCATAAAAAACAAAAAAATACGCCCGTTGAGAATCGAACTCAAATCACAACCTTCGGAGAGTTGTACTCTATCCGTTGAGCTACGGGCGCATTTTGAAATCAATCCGTAAGCCGAGTTCTGTTTTAGATAATCATCTGTCTTGGACAATAATTACTCATTGCCTCCAGCGTTCTGTCGAAAGTCGGCGGGCAGCCTCAAACCTTTCTGTCGAACTTGCATTCTGCCGGGGTTTACCGCAAGAATACCTCTCGATATTCCGAGTAGTCTTTTACACTACTGTTGCACCTGAACCCTTTCGGGTTGTTTACTTTTCTGTGGCACTATCCTCATCGTCACCGACACCGGACGTTATCCGGCGGCCTGCCCTTGAATGCTCGGACTTTCCTCATACAGCATGTTCATCTGTACGTAATTATCCGATTGATTTCAAATACATTATCTCATAAATATGATAAATCAGAAAATTAATTTAACCATTATATAAGTTACCGCAAAACCGGTTGTAAACTTTTATGCCTGTTGTCATTGCGAGCGAGCGGATTTTGTGTAGGCTGACCGAGAGAAACGAGGGAAAGCCGAAATAGCAAAAAGCAAAGTGAGTGGCAACGTAGTGAAGCGAACAAGTGCTTTTTGTGAAACAAAATCCAAGACAACGAAGTGAGCGTGGCAATCTTTTTCAGGGATTACTTCGGACAAGCCTCGTAATGACGTTATAGGTTATATGGTAACTTATGGATAATCTCTTTAATTAATAATATTAGACAATATCAGATGAACCCAACCTTTACCATGTTCTTTCATTGTCGTACCGAGAGCAAATCTGTTGTTAACTTTATCAAAATAAACACATTGATACTTTTGCGGCACATAGACAGGCTGATTCCACAAGGTAGGAAGTTTAACGAATTTATATCGGTTTTGAGGATAAATAACGTTTGTAAACCATCTGACCTGTTGTAGTGACGGTTTTTGCATCGGCATATCTTTATCCTCCTGATATAAAGGCAAACCGCCCTCATAGTATCTGTTAAACAAATCTGACGGCAGATTTTTGAGATTGCTGCCCGTATGAACATCAACATAGGTCGGCGATAATTCCATTTTCATCTGCTGTTTTACCAAACGCAGAGAGTTTTCGGCTTTTCTGTTAATCATCGTATTTGCCACAAAAATGATAAATTTTTCGTAATACTTATCATAGTCGGTTTCTTTGGCTTTCAAAACGTACAAATCGGAAACAAACCATAATTTCATGGGAAATTTTTCAAATTTGCCCACACTCGTTTTTTTGGTAAATTCATAATCGAAAGAACTTATCATTGCTATAACTGTTTGTTTATAGGTCTGATTATTTAAGGTATAAGAATAAGTTGATGCAAACGGCTGAAAATAAGGATTGCCGATAGAAACTTTTGAAAATCTTCTGTCGGATTTCGCCTCGGTTTTCAAGTCGTCCATTTTTTTGAGCATTTCAGACATCAAATAATCCTTAATCGGCTCGGGGCTTTCAAAAGATGAAACGAGAACAACCTCTTGAGCATTGGGATTATTTGCCGAAATCAATTCCTTTACAAATTCCTGAGGAAAGGCAAAAGCCCTTTTTTCCGTAAGAAAAACGGTGTCTATCGGGGAACTTACATTTTGCACATCTGCATAACTATCTACATAGGTTTTTGCGGAAGAATATAGAAAACTTGTAGTTTTATCCTTTGACTGAGCAAGAATTGTCAGAGAAACGGGATTTTCATAATCTCTTTCCCATTTCACAGAAGTTGAAACAATAAAATCATCGGGAACTATTGTTCTTGCAAATTCTTTTTTTGTTTTGGTATCTTCCACAAAACAGAATTTATATATATCGTCAGTGTCGGCAAAAACAGACAACGACGATATTATGACCGTTATGATGAGAGTTAAAAATTTTATACAAAAATTTTTCATATAGTCCACCTGATTGTATTATACTAAAAACATTTTAAATTGATATTAAAGATTTAAAAATTTTAACCGATAAGAAAAATGAGAGAGCATGACCATATTATGCCAAAATTTTACCAAAGGACAGAAAATGAACACCATAAGCGGAATTTCCGTTAAAACCGATATATACGACAAACAAACACAAAAAGAAAAAAAACTCTGTCAGCCAGAACAAAATCTTCAGCAAAATGAAGAAGTAACATCACTTTCGGGTGAGAATTGGCGTGCAATATCGGGAATAACAGAAAATCAACTTAAAAAGGCGAACCGACTTGTTAATAAATTTGCTTTGATGGGAAGATTGGGCATACACGATATCGCCAATCTTAAAAAGATTATAAAAAGCGGTGATGAACAGGCAGAAAATGTCTCAAAACTTTTGACTCTCGTAAATGAAAAGAAAGTTAATCCCAAAACCTTAAAATTCATTTGTAAAGACGGAATTATGTCTGACGGTATGGAAAAAGACATCAATATGATTTTTGATGCAAAAAACAAAGGAATCGACCCGAATGATGCATATATTCCTCATTTTAACAATACCGATGAGGGTTTAAAATCGGCACAGGTCGGAGATTTATTTGAGGTTGAAGGACAAAACAGAATATATATCAAGAACAAAGACGGACAGCCCGAGCAGTTAAAAATGGATAAACAAATGATGCTCAAACTCTTTCCGCCTGCAGAACGTTTTGCCAATGCGCAGACCTATTCGGCGGATTGCTATTTTGTTTCGACGGTAAACTCAATGATGGACAGCCCCGAAGCAAGAGCGCACTTTTTGCAGTGTTTTGAGCAGGACGGCAATGATATCAAAATTACTTTTCCGTCAAATAATTTTACCTATACCGCTGAAAATGCGGTAATGCCAAAAGCCTACAAGGGTAATTTCGTAACAGGTTCAACCGGAATAAAGCTTGTTGAATACGCCTACGGAAAATATCTGGAAGATTTTGCAACAAATAAAGCAATTACGGCACAAACCAATGCAATAAAAAAATTTGAAAAGCAGTTGGAAAAAACGACAAGTACGCAAAAACAAAAGTCTTTAAACGAACAAATTAAAAATTACACAATTGAACTTGATAAATTAACAGAAGCGGTTAAAAGCGGCTCAAAAGATGTTATTGTCGAACTTGACCACAACAGAGAGCCTGTTATGCACTCGGGAAGCGGAATATCCTTACGTTCTTTAAACCAGATGAACATGTACAGACACACCTCATATCAAACCCCCGGTGATTATTACAGAGGGGATGGCGGATATATGGAAGACGTGTTTAATGACTTCGGCTATAAAGAAACAGAAGCCTATTTTATGGACGACCCTGATATTCAGGAAATACTGACCAATCCCGAGTTATCCAAAGATTATATTTTTTCTGGCGGAACAAAGCGGGAAGGCAGACAAAACCTGTTTCATGCGGAACTTGTGATGGACAGAAGTTTAAGTATGTACGGCGCCCACGCTTACAGAATTGCGCCATCCGTAAATAAAGACGGGGAAACCGTTTTCAAGGTTTCAAACCCGTGGAACTCATCGCATAACGCAATTTTAACAATGGCGCAGTTAAAAGAATTTTTCAGCGAAATTCACACCGCAAAAATTCAATAGGAATAGGTCATAAATGATGATTTTACGTCATTGTGAGAAATGCGAAAGCATTTCGTGGCAATCCAGCCGAATTGAATCTTATTATATCGGTGCAAACGTTCCTTTTTGCACCCTACGAGACTCATCGCATAACGCAATTTTAACAATGGCGCAGTTAAAAGAATTTTTCAGCGAAATTCACACCGCAAAAATTCAATAGGAATAGGTCATAAATGATGATTTTACGTCATTGCGAGAAATGCGAAAGCATTTCGTGGCAATCCCGTTCGGTTATAGGGATTCCGAAACAAGTTCGGAATGACGTTTTGTTTTTCTTGCTGTCATACTGAGCGCTAGCGAAGTATCCAGCCGACAAAATCTTTTTCTTCCAAACAGCTGGATTCTTCGGCTCCGCCTCAGAATGACAGATATGTTTTCGTAATGGGATTGCTTCAGACAAGCCTCGCAATGACGTCTTATCAAAAGATAGCAAGTAGGGTGCAAAAAATGAAATGTTTGCACCAAAAAATAATTATAAAATTGGTGCGAACGTGCCTTTTCGCACCCTACAAAACTGGGTTCTTCGGCTCCGCCTCAGAATGACAGATGTGTTTTCGTAATGGGATTGCTTCGGACAAGCCTCGCAATGACGTCTTATCAAAAGACAGCAGGCAGGGTGCAACGGCGAATTATTTTCCCGATTTTAACAAGGCATCAAAGTAATTTATCGTGCGCATAAGGCCGTCATCAATATCAATTTTGGGTTCCCAGCCGAGTTTTTCTTTTGCAAGAGAAATATCGGGGCGGCGTCTTGTCGGGTCATCAGACGGCAGCGGCTTAAAGATTATTTTTGAATTTGAATTGGTCAGCCTGATTATTCTTTCCGCAAATTCAAGAATCGTTCTTTCTGACGGGTTGCCGAGATTAACGGGGCCTATAAAGCCCAAATCGTTGTTCTGCATTCTTATTAACGCTTCAACCAAATCGTCCACATAACAGAAAGAACGTGTCTGACTTCCATCGCCGTATATCGTTATGTCTTGATTTTGGAGCGCCTGAACGATAAAGTTTGAAACAACACGTCCGTCGTTTTTATCCATTTTAGGCCCGTAGGTATTGAAAATTCTGACTATTCTGATATCAACTTTGTTTTGGCGGTGATAGTCCATCATAAGTGTTTCGGCACAGCGTTTGCCCTCATCGTAGCAACTTCTTATACCTATCGGATTAACATTTCCCCAATAGTCCTCTGTTTGCGGGTGAATCTTCGGATCTCCGTAGATTTCGCTAGTCGAAGCCTGCAAAATTCTCGCCTTACATCTCTTTGCAAGCCCCAGCATATTAATTGTACCCATAACGGAGGTTTTTATGGTTTTGATAGGGTTATACTGATAACTCGGGGGGCTTGCGGGGCAGGCAAGATTGTAGATTTGGTCTGCTTCCGCATAAAACTCTTTTGTAACATCGTGTCTTACAAGTTCAAAATGGTTATTTCCGATTAAATGTCTGATATTATCTTTTGAACCCGTAAAAAAGTTATCAACGCATATAACATCGTTTCCGTCCTTTACAAGCCTTTCGCAAAGATTGCTTCCGATAAACCCTGCTCCGCCCGTTACAATTATTCTGTTCATAAATGTTATATGCCTTTCCGTTTCTTAAACATAATTAAATGATATTACATTTTTTGGTTTTTGCAAAGTTATTTATGATAAGATGAAAAAAAAGGAAAAACTATGCAGGAATTTTACAAAAACAAAAAAGAACTAATCTTGCCGTGCATTTTAGGCGCAATTTACTTGTTATATATAATTTTAACGTGGGGCAAATGGGGCAACATCATTGCAGACTGTTTCAGAGAAATTATAATTCCCGATGCTCTTTTGCAGGGAAAAGTTCTGTATTCGGATATTACCTGCATGTATCCGCCTTTGGCATATCAGGTTAACGCAGTTTTATTTAAACTTTTCGGCACCTCGCTGAATGTCTTGTATTTGGCGGGTATTACCTGTTCGGCAGTGATTTTGTCTCTGCTTTATGTGATTACGAAAAAATATTCCTCAACAAACACGGCATTTATAACCGTTTTGTCGGTAATGGGGATTTTCACGTTCAGAACAATTCACTTAAATTCGGCGTCATGGTTTTTCCCGTATTCATATTCGTTTTTATATGCTTTTACGGCTTGTTTTGCGGCTTTTTATTTTTATTTGCGATACAGCGAAACCCAAAATAAAAACTATTTGTATTTATCGTCTTTGTTAACGGGTTTATCTGCCGCCTTTAAACTGGATTTAATTTTATTTGCACTGGTTCCGATAGGAACGGCAATAAAAAACCGTTCTTTGAAAGATGTATTAATATCTGTTTTATGCTTCTTCGCACCGACTCTTGCAACTTATGCAATATGGCTTGCAAACGGCGGCTCCGTTGAACTCTTAAAACAACAGACAAACTTTCTGATTAATTTTGCAAAGGCTCCGTCCGTTATTGAATATAACAAACTCGTTCTCGTTCAGAGCATTAACAAATATTCTCTCAACGTTCTTTCCTTTTCGGGAACGGCGTTTTTATACCAGATTACCGCTTTGACAATTTTCACGGGAATTATCCTGTTTATCAATTCAAAAATCAAGAATAAATTTTTCAAAGGGCTTTTACTTTTAATTGCCTTTTTGGCAGGCTATATCTTTATCATACAAAACATTGCGGTTTCGCACTACAAAATGAACGTCCATCACAATATGGCATTTCTGCCCTATGTCCTCATTTATGCAGCGTTAGGAATATTGGCTTTAAGAAGCGAAAAACACGATTTTACATACAAAGAAAAATTTTATCTTATAACAACACTTTCAGCCTTTTTGATGTCTTACAGAATTTGGGCGGCGGTGTTTATTTCATCAATAGGAAACTGGATTGCCATCTTGTATTGGCTGGCTCTTGTTTATCTGCTTCTGGAAATCATGCCCGAACTTCTGCCGAAACTCAAAGAATCGGTTTATACAAAATTTGTTGCAATCGTACTGTTATTATATACTTTTTCGTTTACGACTCTTTATTACACAAATGCGGCAAACATGAAAATCCCCGTCATTAGTTCAAAAGGCACGTTATACGGCGGAAATTATACAAAAACAATAAATCAAACCATCAAATATATTTCGGACAACGTTTCAAAAGACAAAACCGTTCTTGTTGCAGATGAAGGACTTGTTTTTAATTATCTTACGGACAGAAAAACCAATTTAAAATATTATGCTCTAATTCCGCACATTATTGATACTTTGGGTGAAGCAAAAGTTATTGAAGATTTAAGCGCAAATTTGCCCGACTATGTTTTAATCACAAATAATTCCTACATAAATGTGGGCTATTTCGGAAAAGATTACGCTAAAAACCTTTTGGAATTTTTTGAAAAAAAATATGACGAACTTTGCACAATAAGTGAAAACGACGGACTTGAAATCAGAGTATTAAAACTGAAAGACTAGAACGGCAAGTATTTTCAAATTGGTACAAACGTTCCTTTTTGCACCCTACAACTAATAAAAGCAAGCAGGCAGGGTAGATTTAGTCTGCTAATTTAATAAAATTTATCTTCCGACATCTGAAAAAGTATGAGTAATACTGTATTTTGTATCGGCGGGTTTTACTGTTTTAACGGCATTTTGTTTAACTTTTACGGCAGATACGGTTTTCTTTTCGGGTTTTACTGCGGACTGTCTTTTTGATATTGCCGAAACTGCGCCTAACAAAAGAAGTACGCCGACTGCCAAAATTAATGATATTTTAAAGATTTTCAAAAAGAAAATTTGGTTGTTTTCCGTGCCCGTTTTTACGTTATCAGAGTTTGAAAGGTTTGATTTTCGGCTTTGTTTTGCCTTTGGCTTTTTATCAGGTTCGGGGCGGGTGCAGAAGTTTTCTTCACTTTTTTCATTATCCGCCTGTTTTTCATATTCCTCCGTCTTTTCTCGGTATTCCTTTTGCAAATTGGTATTCTTTTCGCCGAGAACAAGAAGTTTTTCATCAAAAATCAACTTGTTGATTTTGTCACTGTGAGTAATTGCATAAGCATAATTGACGGAAGCCTCAAAAACATGCTCAAGACATTCAAGAGCGATTTTACCGCTGTTTTCGGACTTTTGCGAATGAACGGCAATATTTCCCTGCTTCTTCAGAAAATACATATCGGAAATAAATTCTTGCTCTCTGAAATTGTTATTGGAAACCGTTTTCAACTTATACAACATATCGTCAAAACTGTCGTCCTCTTGGGCTTTTGAGCCCAAAACATTACGTGTCATCACCTCCGCCATTTTTCGTGTCTGCGCAATGCACTGGTCGTAATACTCATCACGAAACAGTTTTTCTGCGGTATCCGCAAGATTAGCAATAGAAGGATTTACTTTTTCCAGAAATTCAAAATTACCCATATTAGTATTTTAGCAATTTGCGCAAAAAAATATATACATCAAAACCATTAAAATTATTGATTATGCCTGTACTATTTATAATCTTTTTTCTTTTTGATAAAATATTTTTGAAAGAGGAAAATTATGCTGAAAAATGAATGTTTAAAACTGGTTACGGACGGAATAAAAAAGGCTGTTGAAAACGGCACTTTTGCAAACATGAGTGAAAAGGATATACCCGAATTTCGAGTCGAAGTTCCGAAAAACCGTGATTTTGGAGATTTTGCAATAAATGTATCCTGTTTAAGCAGATACACGAAAAAATCACCGCTTGAAACCGCAAAAGAAATATTAAAAAACCTTTCGCCCGAAAGCGAAAACCCGACAGAAACAAAAGAAACCGAAATTTTTAATATCTCACTTGCAGGCGGTTACATCAATTTTAAAATCAAAAAAGATGCGCTTTGTTCCTCTTTAAACGATTCAATCAAAGAAATTCTTGTTCAGAAATTAAATTACGCAAAAAACAATATCGGCAAGAACGAAAAAGTCATGATTGAATACGTAAGCGCCAACCCGACAGGCCCGTTCCATATCGGACACGGCAGATGGGCTGCCGTCGGAAGCGCTTTGGCTAACGTTATGAAACTCTGCGGCTATGATGTATATCAGGAATTTTACGTAAATGATGCGGGCAATCAGATAAACAATCTCGGCCGTTCGCTCTATATCAGAGTAATGCAGCAAAAAGGTATCAAAATTGATTTTCCGCAGGACGAAGAACAGGTAAAATCCTACTACACGGGTGATTATTTGATAGAATGTGCCGAAAAATTTATCGAGGAAAATTCGGAACTTGCAGATAAAATGGCAAAAGAAAATCTTCCTCAGGCAGATGATGAAACGCATAAAAAATTATGCCTGTTTGCTAAATTTTATATGCTTGATAAACAAAAAGCACTTCTTGAAAAATTTGAAACACATTTTGACAATTTCTTCCTCGAAACATCTTTACACGAAAGAGGACTTGTTCAAAAATGTCTTGATGAACTTCAAAACAATGGCAAACTGTATGAACAGGACGGTGCACTTTGGTTTAAATCCTCCGAATACGGCGATGAAAAAGACAGAGTCATCAAAAAGACAGACGGCGCCTACACCTATTTAACATCTGACATTGCATATCATCATGACAAATTTAACAGAGGGTTTTCAAAACTTATAGACATTTGGGGGGCAGACCACCACGGATATATTCCCAGAATGAAAGCATCAATCGAAGCGTTAGGCAATAATCCCGATGCGCTCATCGTACTTCTCGGACAACTTGTAAACCTTTCAATCAAAGGCGAACAGGTCAGAATGGGAAAACGTACAAAAATGATTACACTTGATGATTTGATTGATGAAGTCGGTGTTGATGCAACAAGATTTTGGATGATTATGAGAAATATCGATACGACTTTGGAATTTGACGTCGAACTTGCTAAATCACAAACTGACGAAAACCCCGTCTTTTACGTGCAGTATGCTCATGCAAGAGCCTGCTCGATATTGAGAAACGCCGTTGCGGAAAGACATGATACAACCGAAAACAAAGTATTACCGCCCATGTTTACTCAACAGGAATTGGACAACTATTTTGACAACATTAAAGACGAAAATCTTGATATATTATGGCAAAACAACGAAGAAACAGAAGAACTTAAAATGCTCATCGAAAAACTGACCGAATACAAAACGGTTGTAATCAATGTGGCACAAAATTATTCACCCTATCTTTTGACAAAATATCTGAAAGAATTAGCCGCTTCGTTCCACAAATTTTACTCGGCTGTCAGAATTTTATCCGAAGATAAAGAACTTTCAAAAGCAAAACTGTCACTTGTAAAAGCCGTTATATATGTTTTAAAATCAGGTCTGACCTTGATTGGCGCATCAGCACCCGAAAAAATGTAACGTTTTTGATTTTATCAAAATTATCTGTTAAAATTTTATCGAAAGAGAATAAATATTATGACTATAAAAGATTGGTTTAATAAAAGAAAAGAACTTCAAATCGCTCACAGAGAACTTGAAGAAGCACAAATAGACGACAGTATCGGTAAGTTATGGATAAAATGCTACAACTGCAATGCCCAACTTTTAAAGAAAGACGTTGAGGACAATCTGGACGTATGTCCGCAGTGTAACTACCATTTCAGAATAAATTCCGAAAAAAGAATACAGCAGCTTTTTGACGAAGGTTCTTTTAAAGAAATGTTCACAGATGTTCTGCCGACAGACCCTTTAAATTTTGAAGATACGGAAACCTACAAAAACAGGTTGAAATCGGCAAAAGAAAAAACTAATTTAAACGAAGCCGTAAAATGCGGTGAAGCCAAAATTGACGGCGAAAGAGTTTCTGCCGCCGTTATGGATTTTGAATATATGGGCGGTTCAATGGGAAGTGTTGTCGGAGAAAAGATAACAAGAGCAATGGAATATGCCTTACAGGAAAAAATTCCGATGATTGCGGTTACGGCATCAGGCGGGGCAAGAATGCAGGAAAGCGCATTGAGCCTTATGCAGATGGCAAAAACAAGCTGCGCAGTTGCAAGACTCAATGAAGCGGGCCTTTTGTACATAACCGTTTTAACCGAACCCACCTTTGGCGGTGTAACGGCCAGTTTTGCAACCTTAGGCGACATAATCATCGCCGAACAGGGCGCAAGAATAGGTTTTGCAGGCAGACGTGTTATAGAACAGACAATCAAACAAAGCCTGCCGTCAGACTTCCAGACAGCAGAATATCTGATGAAATACGGTCAGATTGACATTCTTTCAACAAGAAAAGATTTAAAAGCAACGATATCTAACCTTCTTAAATTGCACAAACCCTATGTTGTAAAAGAAGAAACTGTTAAAAAGGTAAAAGAAGTCTCTGAAAAGAAAACAACAACCGCAAAGAAAAAAACAGTTTCCAAAAAGAAAAAAGTGAAGGTTGAGGCATAAAATGTTAATGTTGAGATTTGAAAAGCCGCTATACGATTTACGGGCAAAAATCAACGAATTAGAGGAAATGGGAAAAAGGTCGGATAAAGATATGACAAAAGAAATTCAGCATTTTGAACAGGCGGCGGAAGAATTTGCAGAGGAACTTTATGCTAATCTTACCCCCTCACAGAAAATACAAATAGCAAGACATCCCGAAAGACCGAATTTTAAAGACTTGGTTGACAGAATTTCCGAAAATTTTGTTGAATTTCACGGCGACAGAGAAGGAACCGACGACAGAGCCATTGCAGGCGGCCCCGCAACCATCGACGGTATCCCCGTTATGATAGTCGGAACTTATAAAGGAAAATCAACAAAAGATAATTTAATACATAATTTTGGTATGCCGCAGCCGCAGGGTTACAGAAAAGCGCTGAGATTATTCAAACACGCAGAAAGATTTAATATGCCGATAATCACGCTGATTGACACCCCCGGTGCCTACCCCGGAATTAAAGCCGAAGAAACCGCACAGGGAACCGCAATTGCCGTTAATCTTGCTGAACTTGCAAAATTAAAAGTCCCCGTAATCGCAATAATCACAGGCGAAGGCTGTTCAGGCGGCGCCTTGGGACTTGCCGTTGCAAACAAGGTTTTAATGTTTGAACACGCATATTACACGGTAATTTCACCCGAAGGCTGTGCTTCAATTCTCTGGCGTGATGCGGCTTTGGCTGATAAGGCGGCGGAAGCCTTGAAAATTACTGCAGACGACCTTCTGAAATTCGATATCATTGACGATATCATCAAAGAGCCCAGAGGCGGCGCACATTACGATTACGATTTAACCGCCAAAAATCTTAAAAAGAAAATTCTTAAAAATCTGAAAGAATTAATGTCAAAATCTGCTGATGAACTCAGAAACGAAAGATATGAAAAATTCAGAACAAAGGGTGTTATCGCAAAATGACGGTCTATCGTGAAATAGCGATTAAAATTAACCCCGTATGTGCCGATATTGTCTGCGATATCTGCAATGAAAAATTTACCTGCGAGGGTATCATTACCGCAGTCGAGGAATTCAAAAAGACAAAACTGGTAAAAGCCGTTTATGATGTCGTTAAGGCTTATGTAACCGACGAAAATCTTGATTTTGATGAGGTGCAGACTTTTTTCCATCAAAAAAGAGCGGAAATTGCCGATTTAAAAATTTTTAACGAAGATATCGGAACCTGGGATATTACAATAACCAAACAGCCGAACGAGGATTGGTCAAAAAAGTGGAAAGAACACTGGAAGCCGACTCCGATTACGGAACACATCGTTATCTGTCCGAGTTGGGAAAAATACGAGGCAAAAGACGGTGAAAAGGTTATCGTATTAGACCCCGGAAATGCCTTTGGCACAGGCACACACGCAACGACAAGACTATGCGCTCAGGCGATTGAAAAATACGTAAAAAACGGTGATACGGTTGCAGATGTGGGCTGCGGCTCGGGTATTCTGGCAATGTGCGCCGTCAAGACGGGCGCAAAGACCGTTGATGCAATAGATAATGACGAAACGGCAACAGAAACGGCGATTGAAAACGCTGAAAAAAATAATTTAAAAATACAATTTCAGACGGCAACTATTGATGTTTTGTCGGAAAAGACTTATGATTTTGTTGCGGCAAATATCCTGCACAATGTTTTGAGAGATATTATGCCCGACATAAAAAGAATTTTAAAAATCGGCGGAAAAGCGGTTTTGAGCGGAATTTTGGACGAAAAAGCCGAAATCGTATATGACGCCCTTATAAAAAATAATTTAAAAATACTTGAAAAAACGCAAGAAAAAGAATGGGTAGCATTCGTTGCGGAAAGAGAGGACTAAAATGGGTAAAACAGCAATAATAATTCCTGCAAGATACAATTCAAAAAGATTAAACGGCAAACCGCTTATAAAGGTTTGCGATAAGCCTATTATTCAGTGGGTATGGGAAAGAGCAACATCGGTAAAAGGGGCGGATGCCGTCATTATCGCAACGGATAATAAAGAAATTTTTGACACCGCAAAATCTTTCGGCGCAGATGTTGAAATGACCGCAGAAACACACAAATGCGGCAGCGACAGAATTGCCGAGGTTGCGGAAAGACACCCCGAATTTGACATTATCGTTAACTTGCAGGGTGATGAACCTATGATTGACCCGCTTTGTGTTGCAGAAGTTATTAAAATGCTCAAAGAGGATAAAAATGCCGATATTACAACTCTTGCGACATTTGTTCGTGCAGAGGACGACAAAGAAGATCCCAATATGGTAAAAGTCGTTTTTGACTGCAATAACTACGCATTATATTTTTCACGTTCAAAAATTCCTTATGAAAGAAATTATGATATAGCCGATTTTTACAAACATATCGGAATTTACGGTTACAGACGTGAATCTTTGTTCAAGATGATAAAACTCGAACAGCCGAAAATTGAAAAGGCGGAAAGTCTTGAACAGTTAAGAGCGTTATACAACGGAATGAAAATCAAGGTTGCGCCCGTAATCTACGATTCTGTCGGCATTGACACCATTGACGATTTGAATATGTTTAAGAAAATGGTTGAAAACAAATAAACCGAAAAGATACTTTTATGGCTAAAATCAGTGTATGCATAAACTCATTAAACAGTGAAAAAACGATTGAAAACACCTTAAAGGCGCTTTCTAAAGCCTATGAGATAATCTTGTGCGATATGCATTCCGAAGATGCAACGGTTTCAATTGCAGAAAAATACGGAGCAAAAGTTGTTTATCACGAAAGGGCAAAACACGCCGAAGTAGCGAGAAATTTTTGTATTTCTCACGCAACGGGCGACTGGATTTTGGTTGTTGATACGGACGAAGTTGTTCCCGAAAAGTTGTGGGATTTTTTGGATAAGTTTGCCGATAATCCCCAAAACGATTGCACAACGGTATCTTTTCCCATTCAGGACTATGTTTTCGGAAAACCTATGCACTGTATGTATCGCAAAAGTGTCAAAAGATTTTGGAAAAAAGACTGCGCAGAATATACAACGCAGGTTCACGGAATGGTGCATACAAAATCGGGCAGCGATTATGTAATCGACCCGTCAAGAAAAGATTTGGCGCTTGAACATTATCACATAGATTCTTTTGAAGGTTATATCGAAAAAATTAACAGATATACCACTTTGGAGATGGATAAATTTCAGACGAGAGGCAAAAAATTCACTCTCGGTATGATTTTTATAAGACCGATTTTGGAATTTTGCAAGATATATTTTTTAAAACAGGGGTACAAAGACGGGCTTCTCGGCTTTATAATGGCGGGGATGCACACCTTTTACCAGTTTTCAAGAAGTGCCAAATTGTATGAATACAATGTTATAAAGAAAAATTTTTAAATTTACGGAGAAAATTATGAAAAAAGCAGTTGAATATTTTATGCAGGGTTATTCCTGCTCCGAATCGATGATAAAAGCGGCAACAGATAAAGGGCTTGTTCACGAAAGCGTTTTACCGCTCGCAACTGCGTTTTCGGGCGGAATAGGTTCGGGCTGTCTTTGCGGAGCGGTAGCGGGAATGCAGCTGATTATAGGCGCAAAGTACGGCCGTGACGATAAAGAGAGAAACGGCGCAAAGGCAAGAGAACTTGCGAAAAAATCGGTTGAAATGTTCAAAGAACGCAACAAAATGACCTGTTGCAGAGCCCTGACCGCAGGCTTGATAATGGCATCACCCGAGAGAAAACAACACTGCTGTAAAATGGTCAGCGACTGTGCGGAAATTGTCGAACAACTTCTTGAACTTTCAGAAGAAAAAACTCATTAATCTTATTAATATTTTTAATAAAAATTAAAAAAACATGCATTTAAGGCATGTTTTTGTTTAAATTGAGTTGATAAAAATCAAGGAAGATATGAAAATGAGTAATGAAACGCAAGTTAAGTCTCAGCAGGGGCAGGCTGCAAGACCCGAATGGACGTCCCATATGGGATTTATCCTCGCAACTTTGGGCAGTGCGGTCGGTTTAGGAAACATCTGGAGATTCCCATACATTATGGGAAAATACGGCGGAGCGGCATTTTTGCTCGTATATATGGTTTTAATGTGTACGGCGTGCGCAATTCCTCTGATTTGCGAATTATTCATCGGTAAAAAATTCAAATTGGCAACGGTTTTGGCTTACCAGTCAATCAAGCCGCAATTCAAATACATAGGCTGGATGCAGGTATATACCGTAATTATAATTTCGGGGTTCTACTTCGTAGTAGGCGGCTGGATTATACATTACATTCTTGTTTATCTCACAAATACCATTCCTCACGGAATTAATTATTCCGCTTACTTCGGAAATTTTGCCGCAGAAACGACAAGACCTTTGGTATATGCTTTTCTTTTCCTTATCGCATCGGCAATCTTCCCCTATCGAGGTGTAAATAAGGGCATAGAAAACGCAAGTAAAATAATGATGCCGCTTTTCCTTATTATGCTTGTATTTTTGGTAATTGTCGCTCAAACACTTCCCGGGGCAAGAGAAGGACTTGAATTTGTCTTTAAGCCCGATTTTTCAAAATTCAATGCAGAAATGTTTCTGGTTGCGTTCGGACAAGCGTTATTTTCCCTGTCTGTCGGTATCGGTGCTTTAATTACATACGGAAGTTATCTCGGCAAAGATACTAATCTCGTTGAAAGTTCATATACGCTGATTTTTGGCGAAACCTTAATCGCAGTATCTGCAGGGCTTATGATATTTCCTGCGGTATTTTCTTACGGATTAAACCCCGGCGAAGGCCCCGGACTTGTTTTTGTAACACTTCCTCAGGTCTTTGAACAATTACCCGTTGCGGGAAATATTTTTGCGATAATCTTCTTTATTTTATTATTCTTTGCGGCACTGACTTCTGCCATAAGCATTTTGGAAGCGGCAATTGCATCTTTCAGAGAAGTCTATAAAATGTCAAGACAAAAAGCAACACTTATAGTTTCAGCAATAAGTGCGGTTCTGGTCGTACCATGTTCACTGTCTTTCGGCCTGATGAAAGATTTTAAAGTTTGGGGCAAAACGGTCTTTGACTTGTTTGACTTTTCAACATCGTCAATCTTAATGCCGTTATCAACACTGCTTTTGTGTTTGGTCGCAGGCTGGGTTTTAAGACCGTCTGACGAAATTGTCAACGGCAACAAAATCTTGTATTTCCTGTTTAACGTACTTGCAAAATACGTAACACCGATACTGCTTTTAGTATCTTTATTATGCGGCTTGGGCATTATCAAACTGTAAAAAGTTTCAGCAATATCAGCAAAAAACAGGCGGCAAATCTTTCAGATTAACTGTCGGCTTTTTCGCCCAAACTCAAATAACTAACCTGATGCATATAACTTTCAAATTCGGCACGGCTAACTTTTATTTTTTGAGCGCTGTCCCAAGGATTAATAATAGTCACGGTAGTATCCGAAACTGCGGTTATGGAAATGGCATGTCCGCCCGTTCCGTTAGTAGTAATTCTGATTGTTTCCCCGTTATCTTTGCCTACACCGTCCAGTGTGATGCCGTTAGTATTATCCCCGATTCCGTTAAAACTGTATCTTGTCGCATCTTCGGGAACCGCAGAGCCTTTTGTAATCTTTACAAAACGTCCGTCATCATTGACGTAGTAATTACCGTTTTCATCTTCCGTATATCCGTTTGAACCTGCTATTGAAGCCTGAACAACAAATTCTTCACCGTTTTGCATTCTTTCCTGAATTTTTGTCAATTCATCGTGCAAAACATTCGTATCGTCAGGAGAATAAACAGTTTCGGGTTCCTGACCCGTAAACGCATATATAACCTGATCCAAACTTCCGTAATCTAAAGGACTTGTTGCGTCCGTGCCGTCATAAGCACCCGTATAAAGCATAAAGGACGGCATATTCTCATCAACATAAACCCTGTCATCAAACTTGCCGTCAGAAACGTCTTTACGGAATTTTTCAAAAGCCATTTCCAAAAGCATTGCATCATCATCGCCGTTTGAATACCACGAGGAGCCGTCACCTACAACACGGTTACCGTTGGCATCAAGCGAATCGTATCTCTTATCCTCAGCCTCTTTGACTTCAGGTGTCGTAAACGAATAAGACTCGCCGACACCCTTAAAGGTTACGGTAAAAATGGCGGTTTCGGGGTCATAAGATATTGCATCTTTAATAATTTGTTTACCGTTTTCTGTCTGTCCCAAAGAGTTTAAAGTCGCAAGAAAATAGCAATCAGGCGTACCCTCCTGCTGAACATCTGTATCAAGAACACCGTTAATGCGAATGCTCATCGCATCGTTTAGAAATTTTTCATAATCACTGTTCCAGAAAGAAAAATCCACATCGGGAAGAACGAGTTCTGCCGCACCGCTTCCGAGTATTCCGTTTACATCTTTTATCAGATTGTCTATATCTTCTTCGGAACCCATGCCGTTTTTATTGATATATTCAAGCAAAGCATCGTCATTAATTGTATTGTCGGTTTCGGCATTATCGGCAGACTGTTCGGAAATTTGCGGTTTGTTTGCGTTATTTGTCTGATTTAACAAATTAATCAGGGCATCAGAAGAAAGATTTTGCAAAGCACTGATACCGTTGCCCTTAAAAATGCTCGGTTTCGGGTTATTGGCACTTTCAGACTGCTGCAGGTTTTCCGCAGCCTTCTTCAAGCGTTCTAAATTTTCGGCACCTCTTACCTGATTGTTGATATTAAATTCAGACACAGTAAACCTCTTTTATAATCTGTATATCGGCATAACATATAATATCTTGAATTATAATCCCGTATATTAATAAATTTTTACAAACAAAACCTGTCTTTTAGCAAAACAGGTTTGTTTTTTCAAATTAAATCAGATAAGTCTGCAAAAAATTATTTCTTTGAGAAAAATCCCAAGATTTTTTCAAGGAAACCTTCATCGCTTTCCGTAACATCTTTATCCGAAAGTTTTGCCATTTTTGCCTTAATAAGTTCAACCTCCGCACTCATAGGCGCTTTTGCGAGATATTTTTCATAATATTCTTTCGCAATTTTTTCTTTTTTGAGTTTTTCAAAACATTTGCCTGCTTTTAAAAAGGTTTCGGAAAGTCTTGAAACTTCTGCGGCTCTTTCATAGTATTTTGAAGCCGTCTGATATTCGCCGAGGTCAAAATAAAAATCACCCGATTTTACCAGTGCTCTTTCGTTTTTCGGGTCTAAAGCGAGGAGTTTTTCATAAAACTCGGCAGCAGTATGTTTTTCGCCGTTATTTTCGCATAAAGCAATGATATCCTCAATCGTCTGAATATTATTTTTGTCGATATTATGAGCAAGCATAAATTCATGGAGCGAAACATCTTCCTGACCTTTTGCGAGATACATTTTTGCTCTGTTAACGTGAGCCGCATGCATATCGTTATTGCTCTCACAAACAAGAGAGCGCATCTGGAAAATCAGCGGGTGCACAGGTTCAAATTTTGCAAAATCATCAATAGCCTTATTGCAGTTATCCCAATCCTTATTGTTGTAATAGTATTCCGCCAGTAATTTATGATATTCGCCGTTGTTTTTGTCGGAAACGTTCTGAAGCAATTCAAAGGCTTCACTGTTATTTCCCTGCATAAGTTTGATTTTAATCTTCAATAGGTCTGAAACCGCATATTCCTGAGCCTTATCAATTTCTCCCGTTTCAACATACAATTTAGCCAAAAATTCTTTAACTCTGTTATCATCGGGATAGTGTTCAAGAGCCTGCTGTAAAGCGTTAATTGCGGAAAATTTATCATTTCCCTGAATATACAAATCGGCAATTTTAAGATGAATATCGGCAGAACCCGCTCTTGAAGCGATTTTATAATACTCATCAATCGCATTTAAAGGCTTGCCGATATATTCATAGGCTCTTGCCATTAAAACTTCGGCATCGTCTTTCTCTTTAATATCCTGTGTATTATCAATAGCCTTTTTGTAATCGGGGATAGATTGAGAAACCTGATTATTAAGGGTTTTGACTTTTGCTCTTGTAAGATAATATTTATATCTGTTTGTTTTGTTGTATATATCCTGCAATTCGCTGTAGGCAACAATACTGTTCGGTGCAACCTCTATAAGTTCTTCCCAGTATTTTGTGGCTTCCTCTGTTTTTTCAAGAGTCTGTGCGGCAAGTGCCATTTTTTCAAGATATTCGGCATTATTTTTTCCCTGATTGTATGCCGCCGTCAAAACGTTATATGCTTCTTCAAATTTTTCTTCGTCCGTTAAAGCCTGTGCTCTTTCCAATATTGCGTTTATATCAGCCATTTTATCCCCTTTATTTTGATATTTTGATTATACTACAAAAATTTTTCAAAAAAATACCTGCAAAACTTAAATTTAAGATTAATAATTTTATCCGAAAATTACCACAAAAATCAACCCAATACGTCACTGTGAGGGCTATTGCCCGTGGCAGTCCCTTGTTTTTTT
Organism: Candidatus Gastranaerophilales bacterium; assembly: GCA_024695865.1. Lineage (GTDB taxonomy): Bacteria > Cyanobacteriota > Vampirovibrionia > Gastranaerophilales > Gastranaerophilaceae > RUG841. The sequence continues at coordinate 27,061 of JAILHI010000004.1, read as the reverse complement.
AGGATTGCCACGCTCACCTTGCTGTCTTGGATTTTGTTTCACAAAAAGCACTTGTTCGTTTCACTGCGTTGCCACTCACTTTGCTTTTTGCTATTTCGGCGTTTCCTCGTTTCACTCGGTCAGCCTACACAAAATCCGCTCGCTCGCAATGACAACAAACATAATGTTTTACGACTATTTTTGTGGTAATAAAAAATCACCTTTAAAAAATTAAAAAAAGTTGTATAATTGAATTACAAAGAATTGTCAGGAGTAAACATGAAAAAAGATATTGACTGGAAAAACCTAGGATTTGGATACATTAAAACCGATTATCGTTTTATTTCAAATTATAAAGACGGGAAATGGGACGAAGGAACAATTTCAACAGACGACACCGTTACGATGAGCGAATGTGCCTGTGTGCTTCAATATGCGCAAACCTGTTTTGAAGGCTTAAAAGCCTACACAACAGTGGATAACAAACTTGTATGTTTCAGACCCGATTTGAATGCGGAAAGAATGATGCAGTCCTGCGAAAGACTCGAAATGCCCGTATATCCGAAAGAAAAATTCATAGAAGCGGTCATAAAAACTGTAAAGGCAAATGAGGACTTTGTTCCGCCCTACGGAACAGGTGCAACCTTATACATCAGACCGTATATGTTCGGCAGTAATGCAGTAATCGGCGTAAAACCCGCTAACGAATACCAGTTCAGAATTTTTACGACCCCCGTAGGCCCGTATTTTAAAGGCGGCGCAAAAGCAATTACAATAAGAGTTCCCGACTTTGACAGAGCGGCTCCGCTCGGTACGGGACACGTAAAGGCAGGGCTTAATTACGCAATGAGTCTTCACGCCATTGTCGATGCGCATAAACAGGGCTATGACGAAAATCTCTATCTTGACTCCGCAACAAGAACAAAAATTGAGGAAACAGGCGGCGCAAACATTATCTTTGTAACAAAAGACAATAAAATCGTAACACCTAAATCCAAAACGATTTTACCGTCAATCACAAGACGTTCTCTTATGTACGTTGCGCAGCATTATCTTAACCTTGAAGTTGAAGAAAGAGAAATCTTCTACCCCGAAATCAAAGAGTTTAAAGAATGTGCTTTATGCGGAACGGCGGCAGTTCTTTCACCCGTCGGAAAAATCGTCAACCACGGTGATGAAACGGTCTTCAATTACGAAAATGAAACAGGCGAAATTACCGCAAAACTCTATGACACTCTGACAGGTATTCAGATGGGCAGAATCGAAGCACCTGAAGGCTGGATACAGGAAATCAAATAATTCTTTTTTTTCGATAAATAACCGGATACAAATATATTAACAATCGTTAATATATTTGTATTTATGCAACAAATACATTATTATTTTAATGTGTAGGATAGTATAATCTTGCCGTTTTTGACAGATTTGGGTGTAATTGATGTATAAATCGAAGAAAATTTTAATATTAGATGATGAAAAAATTGCAACTTCCACTTTAAAGACATTACTTAGTCTTGAGGGGTTCAGCGACGTAAACTGTTTTAATTCGCCTCTTGATGCGATTGCTTTTTTAAAGGAAGCAAAACCCGATTTAATAATTTCAGACTTCAAAATGCCTGATATGAACGGGTTGGAATTTTTAACGGAGGCGAAGAACCTTTGTCCCGATGCCTGCAAAATTCTGCTGACAGGATATGCAGACAAGGAAAATGCTATCCGTGCTATCAACGAAGTGGGACTGTATAAGTATATTGAAAAACCTTGGCAAAACGATGACTTACTTATAAATATCAAAAACGGGCTTGAAAAATGCGAACTTGTTTCCGCCTTAAAAGAAAAAGTTGAAGAATTAAACAAAGCCAATTCGGAACTTGAAAAATATTCCAATCACCTTGAAGAAATGGTAAAAGCAAGAACAGCGGAACTTACCGAGGCAAACTCTAAATTAAATGCAATCATTTCAAATTGCGCAGACGGTATTGTGTTAATATCAGAGGACAATAAAATCGTTTCGGTCAATAATGCGGCAGAAACAATGTTCGGACTTGCCGAAACAATGATTCAAAAAATGGATTTGGACGAATTATTTTCTTCCGAAACCGATCAATTTTCCGAATTATTGAAGAATACCGATAACAGCGGAATTATACGTGATATTTTTGTAAAAAATGCGGTAAACGGAAACAATATTACCGCAGACATCAGTTATGCCAAAATCGAGCCCGTAAACTATTATGTCTGCGTTGTTCGTGATGTTTCGGCACAAAAAGAGGCTCAAAGGTTAAGAGAAGATTTTATTGCAACCTTAACGCACGATTTGAGGACACCGTTACTTGCTGCAATTCAGACACTCAAATATTTTACGGACGGCTCACTCGGGGAACTTACCGAAAAACAAAATCTTCTTCTTTCCACAATGCTCCAGAGCAACAAAGATATGCTCGGACTTGTCAATGCCCTGCTTGAAGTTTACAAGTACGAATCGGGTACAATTCCGATAAACAAGGCCGATTTTGCACCAAATGACCTCGTCAATCAGTGCTGCGACGAAATCGAATCACTCGCAAAATCAAAAAATATTGAACTGATAAGGGAACTCGATTCTACAAACGATATAGAAATAAATGCGGACAGAAACGAAATCAGACGTGTAATGATGAACCTGCTCGGAAACGCAGTTAATTACACCGAAGAAAACGGAAAAATTCTCGTAAAATCCAACCTGAACGGAAATGATTATATGTTTTCGGTGAAAGATAACGGAATAGGTATTTCTCACGATGACATAAATAAAATGTTCAAAAGGTTTTCACAGGGAACAAAAAACAGACGTTCCGCAAGTACAGGTTTAGGCTTGTATCTTTCAAAACAGATTATCGAGGCTCACGGCGGAAAAATCTGGCTTGAAAGCGTACAAAACAAAGGAAGCGAATTTTTCTTCCTGCTTTTAGATGCTGCTCTTTTAAAAAATAAGGTTTAAAAAATGATGGAAAAGATAAAAGTTCTTATAGTAGAAGACCAGACATTAATGCGATTAGGACTGCAAATGGGCTTGGAAAAGGCAGAAAACATTACCGTTATCGGCGAGGCGGCAGACGGCAAAAAAGGGCTTGAACTTACAAAAGAACTTTTGCCCGACGTTGTACTTATGGACATAGGCTTGCCCGAAATGGACGGTATCGAAGCAACAAGACTTATAAAAGAACAAAATCTGCCGTCAAAAGTTCTCATATTTACATCAAGAGAACAGCAGGAGGACGTTTTTGAAGCGTTTAAAGCAGGTGCTGACGGCTACATAATGAAGGGCGCAAACGAAGAACAACTTGTTAAGGCTATTACTGATATTGCACAGGGAAAAGGCTGGATTGACCCGTCAATAGCAAAACTTGTGATTGCAAATGTAAAAACCGAAAATAAAATGTCGGCACCTAATCCTATGAAATACAAAGAATACAACCTTACAAGCAAAGAATGTGAAGTTTTAAAACTTATAGCAGACGGTCTTGATAATGACGAAATAGCCGAAAAACTCGTTGTGGAAAAATCAACCGTAAAAGCACACGTTCACAATCTTTTAGGAAAACTTTACGTAAAAAATAAGCATCAGGCTACGGCACTTGCCTATAAAGAAGGTTTAGTTTAAATGAAAAACTTCAAGCCGTTATTTTGTTCGGTATTATTGGGTATATTTCTGCTGTATGCCGATATTTGTGCTGTGCCTGCAAATGCAAAGGCGACGACGGAACTTGATAACCCGAAAGAGAAAAAATCAAGAGTTAAGGAAGAACCCGATTTACTTATTCCGCCGCCCGAAACACCAAAGGACATAAAGAAAAAGCAAAAAGAGGAAATAAAAGCCCTTAAACAAAGCAGAAAAAAGACCAAATCCCCCAAATTTAAAAAATCAAAAAAACTCAAAAAACGGTCATACAGAAGCGTAAAAAAAGAAATCAAAGCACCAAAAACCTTTGACGAATATATCCAAATGTCAAAAGATGTAAAACGTGCGGATATGAAAAAGTCTAAGCCGAGTTTTCCGAAAGACGAAAAACTCGTAAATTTGCCCGACCCGCAGTTAAGAGTAGTAAAATATAACGCTGTTCCCGGTACGAGAAATATTGATTTAAGACAGTTATTAACCAAACATGAAATCGTTACGCAGGGCGTATTATCCCCCGATAACAGACGTTTGGCATACTCTGTTGTATATTCCTATCCGCCCTCGGAACAGGTTGCATCTGAAATGTTTTACATAAATATTCCTGAGGGAACATCAACGCTGTCGGCGCTTCGTGATTTTCACACCGTTGAAGCCGAAAAAGAGCCTATTTTAAGAGCAGGCACAAATAAACTTTTTGAGTATGAAAAAAGGACTTTTATAGTAATTGACTGGTCGGCGGACGGACAAAAACTTGCGGTAAAGGAAAAAATCGGTTCTCAAAATCAGGGGCCGTGGAAAACGCAAATCTGGACTTATGATTTTGAAAATAATAAGGCTTACGAACTCACGGCAATAAGAGAAGCGATAAGGTACTATTGGCGAACTCAGCACAAACTCGATTTAATTGATTATATGTGGGATATCTACCCGCTTGGCTGGGATATGTATAATACAGACAGAATTATCGCTTATGCTTACGCCTTCGGCAAAAATCATCAGGGCGCAAAATTCCTGGGTACGTGGAGCATAGACTACCAAAACCAACGCACCGAACTTATGTCCGAAACATCAAAAGACTTTGAAGTCTCCGTAAACGGATATTGCCTTGAAATTAAACCATTGCCGTAAGGTTTTTGTAGATTTCAAGACTTTCGAGCAGCATATCTTTGTCAAACATTTCAAAGACAGTTACGGGCTTTAAATTTTCCGTTTTCAACGTATTTACGACATCAAGAAAATTTACCGTGCCGTATTTCAGACCTGCATGGTCGTCGTTTGTCTTGTAATTGTTATGCAAATGCATATGATGAAGTCTTGAACCGTAAGTTTTTATCCATTCTGAAACAGGAATATTCGAACAAAGGTTTGCATGTCCCGTATCAAGACAAACTTTAAGATTTGGTGAATTTACCGCATCAACAATCGTAATAAGATTGACATAACTGTCCTCGAGAACGTTTTCAATAGAAGCGGTCATTCCGTTGTCCTCAAACTGCTTAATATATTCTTTCCAGAATTTTATTGAGCCGTCAAGATAATTCTGAACGGAAACTCTGTGTTTCATACCCTTATGCCCCGAGTGAAAAACAACGTCTTTCGCTCCCGCCGTCAGCGCAGCCTGAAAAGACTGCTGATATCTCTTTTCTGCCACCTTCTTTAATGCCGCATCTTTACTTGCGGGGTTTAAATCCGAAAAAAGTGCGTGCAAAGTTACTTTTCCGTCAAAATCAGAAACAGACTCTTTGATTTCACGCAAAATACACTCAAAATCATCGTCAATCATTGCCATATTAGGCAATCTGCTGATTTCAAGACCGACATCAAGTTCTTTTGCCAGTTTTACCGCATCTTTTAATGTTTTTTCAACCGATGATGATATTAAAACGTCCATTATTGCTCTTCACTTTTACTCAAATTAATACGAAACTTTTCGGCACCCGCCTGAATGATTTGTTCGAGTTTATCCCCCGTAAATTCGCTCTGCAGCATAGTAATAATATCACAATCCGTATCCTGTTTACAGATTTCTTTCGTTTCAACCGTGATATTTTCGGAATTGTCGTATTTTACGGTGATTATAGTCTTAAATCCTTTACTTTTTAAAATAAAAGAACATTCTTTATCCCCAAAAACCTGTTTAATATCTGTGTTAAACAGTTTATGTTCATAAATTGACTGCATCTTAAAGAAAACAGGTGTTACGGTGTTTTCAACAAATTTTTTAATCTCTTTCGTCAAGGACTGCTCAAAGGTCGGATTGATTTTGTCAAATAACGGGCTTACAGCCTGATTTTGCGAGATAAAAGCAAAAGAATTTCCGTCCTTTGATGAAGTTTGCAACTTTTTAACAAGAATTTTTTCGGCTTCTGAAAATTTATCACAAACAGAAATATCAATAGCCGCAGCAGAAACAGAAATATCAAACGGAAAACTGTTATTAATCTTGTTATAAAAATCCTTTGCGCCGTGTTCATCTGTATTTTTGAGCAAAAGATAAAGAACATTATCCCTGTATGCCGCAATATCACTCGACCTTATGACAGAAGAAACAATTTTTCCGATATCAAAAACAGATAAAGTATCTTTTGACTTTTTATCCGCCTCAATAAGCATTAAAACAGCCTTTTGATAAGCCGTCAGACACTTTTGATATTCTTTTGAAAAAATTTGCGGTACGTAATCTGCAAGATAAAAACCCGTTTCTTTTCGGGTAATCTTTTGCAGCGCCAAAATATCCGATTTCTGTGTTAAAAGTTCTCTGCAAAGTTTATTTTTTAAAGCCCAGAAAATCCGCATACTGAAAAGCGTTTCGTTTTCATTAACATCTAAAACATCGTCAATTCCCGCATCAAAACCCTTACACAAAATATCGTTATCCACGGTTTTTAAAGACATAATCACAAAACAAGTCTGCAAAATTTTGTCTTCCTTTATCGCTTTGACAAGATTAACCTGCTTTTCATTTTCAATATACATAATAATAATATCGGGCACCTGTTTCTTTAACAAAACAACAGCCTTATCAAAATCGGTAATCGCAACGGAATCACTTTTTCTTGACAACAAAACCTTTGAAGCCAATGCTTCCGCAGCCTGTTTGTCGTTAGAAATTATTATTACGTTGTATTTTTTCAATTAAAAACTCTCCGTTATACTATTTTTAACAGGTAAACCGTAACTAGCGAAAAATAAATTGCAAGACCCAAAACGTCGATTGTAGTCGCAATTACGGGCCCCGAGGCTACCGCAGGGTCAATTTTAATTTTCTTTAATACAAAAGGTGTTATCGTTCCCAAAAAAGCAGCGAGTGTCATATTGACAGCCATTGCGGCGCCGACCACCAGACCAAATTCAAGATTGTTCTGCCATTTCCAAGTTACAAGAGATACCATAGCCCCGAAAAGCAAGCCGATTAAAAGACCGACCTTTAATTCTTTCCAGATATGATACAGTGCAGAATTTATCGAAACCTGCCCCGTTGACAAACCTCTTGTCATCAGAGTAATACTTTGTGTACCGATATTACCGCCAAGACCTGCCAAAAGCGGCATAAATATTGCTATAATAGGCAAAGCATTTAAAGTATTTTCAAATTTGTCCGCAACATTTGCCGCAATAAATTCACCGAGAAGTGTTATAAACAGCCACGGACATCTTGCCTTTACAGCATCAAAAGTCGAACCGAAAATAATTTCGTCCTCGTCAACCAAATCAGTCGAAATACCTGATGTCTGGTAAATTTCTTCGGTGGTTTCTTCTTCAACGATATCCTGAGCATCGTCCCAGGTAATCATACCCTTTAATCTGTTATACAAGTCAACAACGGGCAAGGCGGTATATTGGTATTTCATAAATATATCTGCAACTGCATCCTGTGGGTCATCAATATGAAGTTTGACGATATCCTTCGTCATTATATCTTCGATTTTAGTTTTATAAGGCTTTGTAAGCAAAGCACGCAAACTGACAACACCCAAAAGGTGCTTCTGGTTGTCCGTTACATACAAATAATAAAGTTCAAATTCGTCCTGCTCCGCCTTTGATTTAATAAAAGCGACAACATCTTCAACACGCATATCTTTATTTACGGTCAAAACGTGCGGTGTCATAATACCGCCCGCAGAATCCTCTTTGTATGCCAAAAGTTCTCGGATTTCCGTTGAAACCTTTTCAGGCAATTTGTTCAAATATGCTTCGGTATCGTCTTCCTCCATTTCGGCAAAAACGTCGGCAACCTCATCGTGAGGCATTTTCATAATAAGTCTTGCCGCCTGCTCCTCACCGACTTCCGATAAAATTTCCACCTGTAATTGAGGCGGTGCATACTCAAGCATTTCGGCAGCCTTATCTTCGTCAATTGCTTTAAAAGCAATAAGACGCTCTTCAGGCTTTAATTCCTGCAAAATTTCCACAAGGTCGGCACAATGGTAACTCTCTAAAATCTCTTTGAGAGCTTTATCGTTTTCTCCGTCTATGGCTTCTCTTATTCTGTCTGCAATGTTTTCAAGATTAAGCATATTGACACCATTCCAAAAAAATTATAACTTAAATTCTTATCTTTGTATATCAGTTTTTAATTTTTTGCAAAAAAAAAGATGGTTTAATCCATCTTGTTTTGTAAGTAAGAATTGTAAGTTTTGTAAGAAATTATAATTTTAAATTAAGCGTAAACATTGAGTAATTTGCCGAGTTTTTCATCTTTTTCAACCATTTGAGGCTGTTGATATTCCCGTCTGTCCGAGGACATCTTTGAATCGGCAAAGGGTAATGATTGTGAACTGTTTTTATCTTTTGAAAGATGGTCGATTGTTTCCAAACGACGCATTAAATCAGAAACGTTTAAAGTTTGAGTTTTTTCAAGGTTAAGCATATCCGTAGAAACGAATATCTTTCCGTCCATGTTATAAGTGTTGGCATTTGCCTGAGCATTAACCGCATTAATCATATTCATGGCTGTAACTGACTGAATATTAATCATTTGATTTCCACACTTACTACTTACATTTTTTATGTCGGCTGAAATATAGAAAATCTTTAATTCTTTAACTCATTTGTTACAATTCTAAACATTCAAAATCGGGCATAAATTCATGTAAAACAAAGTTTTTAAACCGATTTTTTTAAAAATTAAACTCATACATTTGTATGAAGTTTTGTAAAATAAGTAAAGTTTTTCAAAAAGTGTCCGACAATAATAAAGGAGAGATTTGATTCTGCCGCATGGCACAGGAAAGATAATACACATGGAAGAAAAAAAAGAAGAAGGTATATCACTCTTTTCTCAAAGTTCAGACTTGATAGATTGTGATCCGTTAGAAGAAATTTTTGCGTTAAACCTGGGTGATTTTTTATCCGAACATTTAATTTCGGAAGATTTGGCTAAAAAAATCAGCGAAAAAGAAACCGACAAATGCGAAGGTTTAAAAAAACAGTTATCGGAATTAATTTCCATATATTCAAAAGACAAGGCTTTAACGATTCTCGGATTTAACAGTAAAGAAGATTATATAATATACAATTCAATTGCAAAAACAATTAAAGAAATGGCGGCTGTAGATGCCTGCCACATATATCTGACAAAAGAAAATGCAGGCGGTTTTACAAAGAATAACCACGATTTAATACTTGTCGGAACCTCCGTAAAAATCAAAGGCGACCTGTATAAAAAGAATATCGGATATAAATTTGAAGATAATTCAATCGCCCTGAAAGCATACAAAGAACGCCAGACAATTGAATTACTCGAATCCGACATCGAACATCTTAAACCGATTAAAGAAATTGATGAAGATAAAGCGGTTTACTGCCTTTCGGTTCCTATGAAAAGTTCACTTGACTGTGTCGGTGTTATCGTAATTCAGAACTACACACACAAAGAGATTGAACCTGATTTTATCAATATGTGCGAAATAACGGCAGCACTTTTTGCAACATCTATGGCATTCCAAAAAGAATCCGAAGAAGCCGAAAGATTAATAAATGACAAAGAAGCAGATATTACCGATTTACAGCATTTAAGGGCTGAAATTACCGCATTAATCGGTGATTTGGGCGACGAACAGCAGGCATTTGTTGAAAATCTTGCAAGAGCCGTTGATGCAAGAAGCCACTTTAAAGCGGACTATTCAAGAGCAGTTGCGCAGTTGTCCACGGAAATATGCACTGCCTTGGGCTTAAACGAAAAGACAAAAGATTTGGTATATTATGCCGCACTTTTGAGAAACATCGGAAAAATTACGCTTCCTATTGAAATCTTTGACAAAAAAGAAGCCCTTACAAAAGAAGAATGGGCAAAATTATACAACCACCCCAATATCGGTGTAAATCTGCTTATGAGCATAAACTTTATGGCAGAAGTAATCCCGTACATTCACTATCACAAAGAAAGATGGGACGGAACGGGACGTGAAGGCTTAAAAGGACAGAGTATCCCATTAGGCTCCAGAATTATTGCGATTGCAGATGCATACTGCGCTTTAACAACGGAAAGAACATACAGAAAAGCAATGTCCGTTGAAAAAGCCTTATCCATCATGAAAGAAGAAGCAAGCGAGAAATGGGATCCTATGCTCGTTGATGTCTTAGTAGATTTAAAGGATAAATAATTACAGTATTTAAAGGATAAAATCCGAGTTCCGAACGGCTATACTTTTTATGACATGAAAAGCATAGCGGAGAATCGGAATGGCTAAAAAAACTAATACAAAGTTAAAAGAGACGGAAAACGTAAATTTACAGATTGCCGAACAACCAAAGAAAAAGACGGCATTGAAAGTTGCGGATAATCCTATTAAAAATTGTAAGCCTTATAATGACATTGATTTGAATAACTGGAAAGATTATTCACATATACTTACCAATTCTCTTTGGCTTTTCCCGTCAAGAGATAAATCAGGAAAACATTCAAACGAATACCACGGAAACTACATTCCGCAGTTGGCACAACAGTTTTTTGAACGTTTTACCAAGAAAAAAGATATTATTTTAGACCTGTTTTTAGGTTCCGGAACTTCTGCCATTGAAGCCTTAAATATGGACAGAAGATGTATCGGTGTTGAATTAAAACCCGAACTTGCAGACCACGTTGCCGAAAAATTTTCACAAAAAGAACTTGTTACCGACGTGAATATTATTTCTGCAGATTCAACAAGTGAAGAAGCCAAACAAAAAGTTCAGGACAGACTTGCAATTATGGGCGAAGAAAAGGCACAATTTTTGGTCTTGCACCCGCCTTATGACGATATTATTAAATTTTCAAACAGAAAAGAAGATTTATCAAACTGTGCAACAACAGAAGAATTTTACGATATGTTTGAAAAGGTTGCAAAAAACGGCTATGACTTGTTAGAGGACGGCAGATATGCTGCTCTGATTATAGGCGATAAATATGCAAAAGGCGAATACAAACTGTTGTCTTTCGGTTGTAATCAACGTATGGAAAAACTCGGCTTTAAACTCAAAGCCGTTATTGTAAAAGATATTCAGGGCAATGAAAGAGCTAAAGGTAAAAATGCAAACCTTTGGAGATACAGAGCCTTGTACGGCGGTTTCTATAATTTTGGTCATGAATATATTTTTATTTACGAAAAACCAAAAACGAAAAAATTGAAAAACGCCAAAAAAAATGCTAAAATGGTTGCATGAACAAAAAATCTTTTAAAAAATTTATAATAACTTTATGCACAATACCTGCAATTGCGATGACCGCTTTTGCAGGTGTTGACTATGATGCGGGTATGAATGCCTACAACAAGGGTGATTTGGCTTTTGCAAAAATCCTTTTTGAAAAGGCAATAAAAACAAATTACTACGACGTCAATGCAAGATACATGTACTCACAAATTTTGGTACAGGAAAAAAAATATTCCGAAGCAAAAACTCAATACCAAAAGATTATTGAACTTGCACCGGCTTCACAAGCGGCTCAATATTCAAAACAGGGAATTGAAAAAATTGACGACTACTTAAACAAGCAGAGGACGCAAACCGCTCAGGCAACAAGACAAAATACCGCACAAAACGGTGGAACTTCAACGGCAACGGACTATGTAAAAAACGCATACAGAGGCGGCCAAAAATACCTCAGAGAAAGAGGTATGGCACGTATTTACATAGAATCCAATCCGACCTACAAACCGATGATGCAAAGAGCATATTCGGAATGGCAGGCTGCACTAGGCTCAAATGTAATGTTCACCTACGCAGGCAACAAAGACGATGCAACCGATATTATATCCTTTACGGGCGGTAATGCGTCAGGAAGCGACGGCTTTCAGGAAGGCGGAAACTGTTCTTACGACATAAAAGGGAACACCTTAAAAGGAAGCAAAATAACTATTAACCTGACAGGTGCAGGGGGCAAAAAACTGACCGATGCAATGATTTATCATACAATGCTGCACGAAATAGGACATTCCATCGGCATTTTGGGGCACAGCCCATATACGGGTGATATAATGTCGCAGGGGGCAAAAACACCGCTTGCACATTTATCACAAAGAGATATAAACACCGCCAAATTACTTTATAAAGACTACGGAAAACAGCCTGAAAAACAAGATATTCAAAAAGCAAAAGAAGAAGAACTGACAGGTATTGCCAAAAAAATGCCCACTCACCCGAGCGGATATATTGATATGGGTGATGAATTATTTGCGGCAGGACAATACAGACAGGCGCTTGATTGGTATAAAAAAGTAGAAGCAATGATGCCTACGGAAATGGTTTATGTACGTGAAGTAAAAGCCTATGAAATGTTAAAGGATAACGATAATGCGGCCGTTTACTACAAAAAAATACTGGAAGTTTCACCAAGCAACAAAACCGCATTAAACAATCTCCTTGCAATATATCAGGGTGAGATGCGCTACCGTGACGGCAAAAATCTTTTGGATACTTTTGTGGCAAATAATCCGACGATGAAAAAAGACCCTGATATTCAAAAATATTCTAAAATATTTTCGGAAGAAAATGTCAAAACAATTGAGGCAAGAAAAGCATTATTTAACAACGTAAAATAAAAATATCAAATTTGATTATTAACCTATAAAAAATGCCCCGCAGATTATACGGGGCATTTTTGTCGGCTGTAAATAAAGACTACTTCAAATCTTTATAGGAGCCTGTGTACATATCACTGTATGTTGTATGTAACAATTCATGAGCCTTATGTGAGCCCGGTTTTTCAAGGTCTTCTTTATAAAGTCTTATAATATCGGGGTTTTCGTGAGAACGTCTGATAGGAAGTTCTCTGTCTTCGGTATATAAGCCTTCTGCTCTTTCTTCCTTAATTTTAGCATCTTTGCAGCTTGCAGGCTGACCTCCGCCGTTTACACAGCCTCCGGGACAAGCCATAACTTCAAGTAACTGGAAGTTTGCCGTTCCGTTTTTGATTTCCTGAATAGCCTTTTCTGCTTCTTTCAGGGTGGAAACGACTCTTACAACTACTTTGGTGCCTTTGATATCAAGTTCAACTGATTTTGAACGTGTTGACTTATCAACACCTCTCATTTGCTTAATATCGGCATCTGCAATATTTTCGCCTGTTACATAGTAATAAGCAGTTCTTGCGGCTGCTTCGGCAACACCGCCCGATGCACCAAAGATGGTGCCTGCACCCGTGTATTCACCAAACGGTGAATCTGCATGTTCAGGTTCAAGATTCTTGAAGTCAATACCTGCTTCTTTTATCATTCTGCCGAGTTCTTTTGTTGTCATTACGATATCTGTTTCAAATTTACCGTCACGTCTTAACTGGCTTCTTCTTGCTTCATACTTTTTAGCGGTACAAGGCATAATTGAAACAACTGTAATATTTTCCTTAGTATAGCCTTCGTGATATTTGGGAAGTAATTCCTTAATAACGGGTGAAAGCATACCCTGAGGTGATTTACAGGTTGATAAATGACCAAGCATATCGGGGTGCTGCGTTTCCATATATCTTACCCATGCAGGACAGCATGATGTAAACATCGGAAGCAATCCGCCCTTTGTAAGTCTTTCAACAAATTCCGTTGCTTCTTCGGTAATAGTTAAGTCAGCAGAGAAGTTTGTATCAAAAATCAAATCGAAACCGATTTTTCTGAGTGCCGCATAAATTTTACCGATTGTGTTTTCACCGGGTTTTAAACCGAACATTTCACCAATTGCAACACGAACAGACGGTGCAATCTGAACAACGGTTTTCTTGCTTTTGTCATTGACAGCATCCCAAGCGTCTTCAACATTTGATTTAACGGTTAAAGCGCCTGTCGGACAAACTGCCTGACACTGACCACAGAAGACACAGTCAACTTCAGCAAGCAACTTGCCGTTCATAGGTTGTACAACTGTTTTCGAGCCTCTGTTTGCAAAGCCCAAAACCGCATGACCCTGAAATTCCTGACAAGCCCTTACGCATGCACCGCAAAGGATACATTTGTTGGGGTCTCTCTTTAATGAGGGGTTCCAATCGTCGATTGCCTTCATATCTTCTTCGGTCAATTTTGCGTATTTAATTTCTTTAATACCGTATTCTTCGGCATATCTTTGTAAATCACATTGTCCCGATTTGTCACAGGTTGTACATTCTCTGTCGTGGTTTGCAAGAAGAAGTTCAAGAACGGTTTTTCTTATTCTTCTGACACGTGCAGTGTTTGTACTAACTTTAACATTAGGTTCGGGAGGCATTGTACAAGATGAGTTAACAACAACTCTGCCGTTAGGATATTCAACTTCTACAACGCACATTCTGCATGAACCGAAGGGTTTTAATTCGGGGCTGTAACAGAAAGTCGGAACATCAATTCCTGCTTTTCTGATTACTTCCAGCAAATTCGGTTCATCTGTATATTCGTATTCTTTTCCGTTTATAAATAATGTACTCATATTATTTTTCCTTTGCTTTCATTACGACTGTTTGATTGCTTTAAACGGACATGCACTCATACATGAACCGCATTTAATACATTTTGACTGGTCAATCTTGTGAGGATTTTTAACTGTGCCCGAAATAGCGCCGACAGGGCAGGTTCTGGCACATTTTGTACAACCCTTACATTCATCTTCTTTAATCGTAAATGTTTTCATTGCCGCACAAACACCCGCAGGGCATTTTTTATCTTTAATGTGAGCAATGTATTCATCTCTGAAGTATTTCAAAGTCGAAAGAACGGGGTTAGGAGCAGTTTTACCCAAGCCGCAGAGCGAACCGTCTTTTACTGCAACTGCAAGTTCTTCAAGTTTGTCTAAATCTTCCATTGTTCCCTGACCGTGAACGATTTTTTCCAAAATCTTCAGCATATTTTTTGTACCTTCTCGGCACGGCGTACATTTACCGCAGGATTCATTTTGAGTGAAGTTCATAAAGAAACGTGCAACTTCAACGATACAAGTGTCTTCGTTCATAACAACAAGACCGCCTGAGCCGACCATTGCACCTGCTTTTGCAAGGCTGTCGTAATCCATCGGCAAATCAAGATGTTCTTCTGTCAAGCAACCGCCTGAGGGGCCGCCGATTTGAACTGCTTTAAATTTCTTGCCGTTTCTGATACCGCCGCCGATATCAAATACGATTTTTCTTAAAGTAGTTCCCATAGGAACTTCGATAAGACCCGTGTTGTTAACTTCACCTGTTAATGCGAAAGTTTTTGTACCTTTTGCCGATTCCGTACCCATTGAAGCAAACCATTTTGCACCTTTAAGCAGGATAACGGGAATATTTGCAAGTGTTTCTACGTTGTTA
This sequence comes from Candidatus Gastranaerophilales bacterium, assembly GCA_024695865.1. Classification (GTDB taxonomy): domain Bacteria; phylum Cyanobacteriota; class Vampirovibrionia; order Gastranaerophilales; family Gastranaerophilaceae; genus RUG841. Next base: position 11,699 of record JAILHI010000004.1, on the reverse strand, counting down.
ATAAGTGTAGGTCTTTCAAATAAACCTTTATTTGCAGGGAACGGCGGTTTCGGTCTCGGCATACCTCTTTCGCCTTCGATTGAAGCGAGAAGTGCTGATTCTTCACCGCAAACAAATGCGCCTGCACCTTCTTTGATGTGCAAATCGAATGAAAAATCTGTTCCGAGAATATTTTTACCGAGATAATTACGTTCTTCGGCATCTTTAATTGCTTTTCTTAAACGTTTGATTGCGAGCGGATATTCTGCTCTTACATAGATATAACCTTCATCTGCACCAATAGCGAAAGCAGCGATTGCCATACCTTCGAGAAGTTTATGAGGGTCGCCTTCCATAACGCTTCTGTCCATAAATGCGCCCGGGTCGCCTTCGTCGCCGTTACAAACAACGTAAGATTTTCCGCCCTTGTTTGCAGCCGTGAACTTCCACTTTAAACCTGTCGGGAAGCCTGCGCCGCCTCTGCCCTTTAAGCCTGAATCAAGAACTTCCTGAATTACGGCATCGGGGTTATTTTCTTTCAAAACATTTGCCAATGCTTCATAACCGTGAACCGCAATTGCTTCATCGATTGATTCAGCGTTGATATGTCCGCAGTTTGCAAGCGCCGTACGTGTTTGTTTTGCGTAGAAGTTGATATCTTCGCTCTTTTTAACGTGTTCATTTGTTTTAGGGTCAACATAAAGTAATCTTTCAACGGGTTTACCGCCAACGATGTGTTCGTCAAAGATTTCTTCAACGTCTTCAACGTGAACTTTTACGTAAGTTACATCTAATTCGGGGATTAAAACCAAAACACCCTGTTCACAGAAGCCGTGGCAGCCTGTCGGAACAATGGTCATTTTGTCGTGAGCGGTTAAGGTTGAAACATTTGCGCCCAATTCTCTGAATTTTTCAATTACTTTGAGAGAGCCGTTTGCGATACAACCCGTTCCCGAGCAAACAAGAACTCTTAATCCCTGTGCATTAATATTTTCTTGTGCTTTTTTTTGTTCGTCCTGAATATTAACTGATAATGTTGTCATCCTAAGCCTCCTTTTCCTGCTTGATAATTGAATCAAGTGCTACTTTGACTGCATCTGCGGTCATTTTAGGATAAACATCACCGTTTATAACTACGACAGGAGCAAGTCCGCATGCTCCCAGGCAGCTGACGGTTTCTAATGAAAACATTCCGTCATCCGTTGTTGATTTTCCTACGGGAAGATTAAGTTTTGCTCTAACAGCATCGAGAACAGGCATTGAACCTCTTACGTGGCATGCTGTTCCGTCACACAATTTAATTTCATATTTTCCTTTCGGATCAAGACTGAATTGTGCATAAAATGTCGCAACTCCATATACGGTTGCAGGTGATAAACCTTCTATTTTTGTGCCGACATACGTCATGGCATCAAGCGGAAGGTATCTGTAAATTTCTTGAATTTTCTGTAAAATTGCAATCAGGTTTGATTTCTTATATTCGTAAGATTTCAAGACTTCATCAATTTTAGAAAAATCAACACTGGTCTGACTTGTAGCCGTCATATTTTTCTCCTTCTTGATGTATTTATATCGCTGAATTAATAGTATTATATCTATTCCTGTCTTGATTATCCGATACACATGATTGAAAATCAAGAAAATATTTACATATAAAATTTGTTACAAAAAATTAAATTTGGGCAATTTTATGAAGAAAAAAGGTTTTATATACTTGTATAGTTACACATAAGAGCGAGGAATGAACATGGTATCGATAAATCCCGAAATGATTAAAGGTATTGCCTCTAAAGCAGGTGAAGTATTTAACAGAGTAATGTCGTCAGGAAATATTCCGGAAGGAAGTATTTTTGATGCTGCATCAAAACTTGGTATTAACAATACCGATGATTTGAAAGGTGCCTTTGAAAAAGTTAAAGCAAATCCGAAAGAAACAATTACTAACGCTTTGAACAAACTGCACGACCAGGGATTTATTATCGGCCAGCCCAATAAAAAGACTGACGCAGCAAAAGGAACAGAAGCAGCCGCAAAAACAGAAACCGTTGAAGAAACTGATGCTGTTGCAAAAGAAGAAACTCCTCAAATTGAAGATAAGAATGCAGGAATGATGGAAAAAGTAACAAAAACACTCAAGTCTGCAGGATTAGACCTTCAAGATGCTGATGTTCAAAAGAATATTGCTGATTTTGCCGCAAATCCCGACAAATTGAAAGAATTTATCGCTAAGAAAATCGGTCTTGGCGGGGCTGCAGGCGGAAAATTAAACGTTGATTCATAATTGTTGATAACAGTATTTTGTATAAAAAATCCGATAATAAACATATCGGATTTTTTTAATTTAAAAATATTTTGTTTAAAACTTTTTATCAGGTTTTAAAATTTGAATATTTTTTGTTGTACTGATTTCAATTCTTGCGTTTCTTAATTTATCTCTGGTTTCCTCATCGAGACCTCTGCCGTTAACGAGCCTGTCGATAAAACCGCTGTTGACCTTAACTGCTTTTTCGAGTGCGCCGATTTCTTCGAGGGTATCTTTAATCAGAGAAAAATCGTAGTTAAAGCCCTGTTTATGCTGATATATTAAAGTTTCACCCGTCGGTGAGGTTATCGGGGTTCCGCCCTGTTCAAAATACAGTTTGAAAATTGATTTTAAATCCTGTAATTCTGCCTGCATTGTTGAAACGGCACCCTGAATACGCAAAAATCTTTCAAAAAGATATTCGACATTTTCGATTTGCTTCATCTGCCAAGCGTACTTTTTCTTGTAGAGTTTTTTAAGTTCGGGATAACTTTCCGCAAGCCCTTTTGTATCAGCCATCGCTCTGTGGCGTTCTTCAAACGTAACATGAAATTTTTTCATAAGCGCTTCAAGTCCGCAGGATTCCAAATCGGGATATACTTCACGGAACATTTGCTGGGAATCAATCATGGGATTTGTAATACCCCTGCCTCTTGTTCTTTTGGCGGCTTCATTAATAAAACTGTAATCAAAAATTGCGTTGTGGGCAACAATGGGATAATCCCCGATAAAATTCAAAATCCCCGGCATTGCTTCCGCTTCGGTAGGGGCATCTTTAACCATGTCCTCGGTGATACCGTGAACAGCCATGCTCGATTTTCTGATATGCTGTTCGGGGTTGATTAAGGTCTGATATTCACCTCTTATTTTGCCGTTTTCAAGTCTTAATGCGGCAAATTCAATCATTTTTTCTTTCGTATAATCAAGACCTGTTGTTTCTACGTCCAAGACTATTTCTATCACCTTTTTTGCAGGCATTTTTCATATCCCCCTTATATATCCGATAATATGGTATCATAAACATACAAATATTTGTATCTGATTACAAATTCCGTTTCAGACAAAGATTGTTTGACAATATCAGCGTTCAAGGATAACATTACTATATGAATTATTTGGATTTTAACGACAAAGAATTGACACCGACCTTAAAAGAACTGTCTTTACTTGAAGTCAGAAATGTTTGTATGCAGTGCCAAAACTGCGAACTCGGGAAAAAGAGAACAAATCTCGTATTTTCAGATGGGCATGCCAATGCCCCCGTTATGCTGATTGGTGAAGCACCCGGAGCGGAAGAAGATGAAACAGGTGTACCATTTGTGGGTCGGGCAGGCAAACTTTTAAATCAATTAATGCAGGAATGCGGTATATCCAGAGAAAAGGACTTATACATCTGTAACACGTTAAAGTGCAGACCTCCCGAAAACAGAGACCCCAAACCCGAAGAAAAAAACGCCTGCGAAAATTATCTTATGGCTCAAATAAATATTGTCAGACCCAAACTTATCGTGTTATGCGGTGCCACGGCGGCAAAATTCTTTTTGGGGGACGATATTAAAATTTCCCAAATCAGAGGCAAAAAGTATTTACTCTTTAACAAAATACCCGCAACGGTTATTTTTCACCCGTCATACCTTTTAAGAAACCATTCCGAAGAAGTTAATTCTCCGAGATGGCTGACGAAAAAAGATTTAACCGCAGTTAAAAAATTTATTGATACTTTATAATTTATTTTGTAAAATATTGTAATAATTCACAAATCCCAAAACTCACTCATTACAAGAAACAGAGCCTTTTCTTCCGTTTTTTGAAATTTTTATTTCCGAAAAAAAAATGCAATGAGTGCTTGTGTTTGATACAATACTACATAAAAGCGGATATTTTTGACGAATTATGAGCAATAAGACTTCTGAAATAATTAAGAAAATCAATAAAAAAATAGACGAAATTACCGAAAACAAAGAAGTTTCGGAAGAATTGAAGGCTGAAATAAAAGAACTTGCAGGCATGGTAAAATCAGAGGACTTGCAGGAACAACTTGAAACTATTAATTCCAAACTCGAAAAACTTGAAACAGGTAATTCGTCTTTATCAAAATCCGTTCATGATTTTGTATCATCGTCCTCAAAAACGCTTGAAACAATTACAAAATCAGACACTTATGCAAATGATTCCGAACAGGCTGAACAAATAAATGTTTATATAAAAAGTTTAGAAAAGAAAATCGATAAACTTATCAAAAAACACGACACTGACGGTTTAAACGCTGATATTTCGGCTGATGATTTTCCGCTTCAGAAGTTAAAATCAGAATTAACATTTTTCCAAAACGCAATAGAAGAAAGATTAAATAAAAATTCAGAAGATTTAGGCGAAACAGTCGCTCAAATTATTGTCAGCATTAAAGACAAAATCACCGAATTTCAGGACTACTACGAAAACAATGCCGAAAAAATACTGACAGACATTATCAGCGATGTAAAACAAATAAAAGCAGACTTTAACGAGTTATACGATACCGTAAAGAGCATCGATAAACAGTCAATTTACGAAACAGAAAAAAACGTCAAAAAAATTCTTGCAAACAAACAATCCGCAGAAGAAGATATTCTTTCCCAAATAGAAGAAGTAAAGAATATTACCGCAAAATCAGCAGTACTTGATGCAAGAAGCAAGGAAGCGGTTGAAACCTTTAAAAGCGAATTAACCCAACTTAAAAACAATATTCACAATCAGATAAGAGATGTTTTAAGCAAAATTGTCATTCAGGACGAAATCAAATTCCTCTGCGAAGAAGCAATTACGGGCATAAAAAACACCAACAGTGAAACGGGTGTTCTGCGTAAATATTTAAAAGACATAAAGAGTGACGACGAACGCCATGCGGAACAAATAGAAGAAATCAAAAACATAATTCTCGATTTGTCGGATTATGAAATGAATGAAAGTTCCGACAAAATTGATATCATTTACGAAAATATGTCTATGCTTAATTCATGGGCGGATTCTTCCGACAAGATGATTAAGCACTTTGACGATTTAAACGTCAATTTTGATAATTTAGGCGGTTATTTTGACGATTTGAGAGATGATTTTAATCTCAATGCGGATAAAATCGATATCATCTACGAAAACCTTTCTTTTATTAACGAATGGGTTAAAAAACTCGACGAGTTTGCAAAAAATGTAGAAGCAATCAAGGCAGGATACGACTCCGAAGCAAACTTACCGGAAAAAATCGAAGAAATCACAACCCAGATTGCACTTGTAAAAGAATGGAACAAGAAAGCCGATGCTCTTGCCTTGCAGGTGCGTGCTTTATCCGTTCAAATCAGCGAAACGGAAAGCACCGTTAACTCCAAAAACCTTGCCGATATGAAAACAATGTTTGCCCAAATGTCAGACGATATGGCAAGTTTGAGCAGCCGCACAAATAAAATGATTTTGGAATCGGATAAAACAAACGATACTCTCAAAGAAAATATTTCTAACCTGCAATCCATTATCGGCAGCATAGGAACCAAAACAAAAGATTACACCCTTGAAGAATTAAAAGAAAAAATCGACGATGTCAGGGCAATCTCCGTCAAAAGTTCGGGCTTCGGTCAGGGACTTACGGAATCTTTTATGTATCTTGCGGAATGGATTGATTCTGCAGGAAGCGCAATCAATTCAATAAGAACTGAACTTGATGTTTTAAAAGAACAGCAAAATGACAGTGTTCAAAAGGCTTATGAAGTATCGGAAAAACAGCAGATTGCTTTGGAAAACATACAGAATTTTCTTTCCGTTATGGCTGAAAAACAAAAAGAAAACGAGATTTCGGTAAGTCTTTCGGGACAAGAAAGTTTTACAGAAAACAGCAATACGGACACAGCCGATTTAGGACAAAAAATTGACGCTTTTATGCAGTATTTGACTGCCCGTCAAGAATCCGAAATGGAAAAACTCGAATCGGAACAAGTTTTAACACAGAAATTACTGAATGACATCAAAGAGTATCTCATTAACAACATTGCCCAAACACCTGCCATAAGCAGCGGCATAACTGCGGATACTTCCGTAAACAATGAAATTTTGCAAAATATACAGGTTATCCTTAATCTGCTTCAGCAAAAAGGTCTGCCCTCGCAGATTATAGAAGAAAAACCGTCGTTTGCAGAAAACACACGTGAAGATAAAAACAATGCCGAAATCAAGAAGATGCTTGATTTTATAGCGGCGCAGGTTGTAAACACAAATGAAAACAACGCAAAAACAGATTTGCTCGCAAGAAGGCTCGATTCAATCGAAAGCAAAATATCAAATCTTGAACAGTATATGGCAAGGTTAATTGATTATCTCGATGAGGATTAATCAGTTTCAGTTATGCCAAAATCAGTATTAAACAAAAGAATTGATGAAATTTTCAAGCGATTAAAAGATGCCGAAATCAAACGAAGTCAGTTTGTTTCCTTTATGGAGCAGCAAAAAAACCCGTATATTGTTTTAATTGCCTGCATATTATCGTTAAGAACAAACGACTCGACAACCTATCCCGCAACAGTCAGAATGCTTGAACTTGCCAAAACACCGCAGGAAATGATGAACGTCAGTGAAGAAGCGCTTTCAAAAGCAATTTACCCTGTAGGTTTTTATAACAACAAAGCAAAACAGATTATAAAATTATCAGAAGAACTTGTTAACGAATATAACGGCGAAGTACCGCCCTCGATTGATGAAATGTTAAAGTTTGACGGTGTCGGAAGAAAAACAGCCAATCTTGTTATGGCAAAGGGTTTCGGGCTTCCCGCAATATGCGTTGATGTTCATGTTCACAGAATTTTTAACAGACTCGGACTTGTAAAAACCAAAAATCCCGAAGAAACCGAAATGGAATTAAGAAGAATTATCCCCGAAAAATACTGGATTGACTTAAATACAGAGTTTGTAACCTTAGGGCAGAACATTTGCAGACCGCAAAAACCCTGCTGCGAAAAATGCCCCGTATGTGCTTTTTGCGATTTGGGCAAAAATCAAGTTAATGCTTAAAATCAGCCGTACCATCATTCCGAACTTGTTTCGGAATCTGATTATTTTCAAGACCCTGAAACAAGTTCAGGGTGACAATTTTAAAAAATTTTACAGTAACATTCATATATAGTTACGCAAATAACAAAACCATTTTGTTAAGTTTGTAAAGATTTTGAATTTTTACGCAATTAATTCTTAACATTTGTTTTTATATTAGTGTAGGACTAACAGGAAAATTGGCATGGGAATAAACGCAATTAACTCCATAAACTCTTTCCAAAAGCCGTTCGGAATGAACGTTCATTCCGCAGGTGCGTTCCAGCCCTCCAATTCCGTAAGCATTTTTGGCGGTCAAAATCAAAGAAATAACCAAAAATCCGCTCCCGTAGATTTCAATTCGAGCATTTTCGGTCAGATTGACAACGTTAAATCGGCTTCCGGTTTAAATCCTTTCTCAAAAGTAAACGAAGCATCAAAAGTTTCAGGTGTTTCACCCGTACATGCTAAACAAAACTATATGAACGGTCTTGCTCCCTCGGACAATCTTCAGAATGTCTATGCAGGTATGCTTAACGGCAAAGCAAATATCTTAAATCAGATTGCAATTGCTTAATTTTTGTTTAAAAGTTTTGTTAATTTAGTGTAAATCTTTTACATTTTTGCTATAATGTAAATATGTTCAAGGATTTATACAGTTTAGATAAATGGAATGATATTACCGAACATCAGAAAATCGGTGAGATTTTGCTGACTGCGGGAAAAATCAACCTTATTCATTTGTCTATGGCACTTGATGCCCAGCGTTTTAAGAAATATCCGCTCGGCAAATTGTTTGTGCTTATGCACATTATTTCGCAGGAAGAGTTAGAACAAACCCTGAACATACAAAAGTATATTGATAGCAGAATTTCCGTTGGTGCAGTTTAATGAAAAAGTTTTTTCTACTGTTTTTATTTTTAGTTTTAACGGTCGCACCCGTTTTGGCAAAATCAGTTGAGTTTGCCGTTGTTTCAGACTCACATCTTATCCCGTCCGAACACCCGACTTTGTTTACGGACAGTGAAAAAAAACTTATTTTTACCGTTGAATCCATCAACAAGAATAACGATATTGAATTTGTCGTATTTCTCGGTGACTGCATAGACAAATCGAATATGGAAAGTCTGCAATCCTTTATGAATATTGTTCAGAACCTGAACAAGCCTTATTACATTGTTTTCGGAAACCACGATTCTTATTCGATGAGCGGAGTTCCGAAGGAAGATTTTTCGGCGTTTATTCATGAATACAACAAGCGCCAGCCCAAAGAAGATACATCTTTTTATTTTAAGGCATCAAAAGATGCTTACGGACTTGTTGTTGACGGTTCGTCTTATGTCATGCCGGGTAAACACGGCAGATATCTGCCCGACGTTTTGCAGGAAATGGAAAAACTGTTTAAATACAAAAAAAGAAGTATGATTTTTATTTTTCAGCATTTTCCGATTATTCCGCCCAATGACAACGAATCACACTACACGCTTGATACAGAGCCGTATCTTGCGCTGATTAAAAAATACAAAAACATTGTTTTGATTGCATCGGGACATTTTCATTATAAGAATTTAATTATCGATGAAAACGGAATTTATCATATATCCGCCCCCGCCTTAGGCTCAAGAGCATCTTCAAACGGAAGCGGATGCTATGAAGTTATTAAAGTCGATTATGAAAAGACATTCCTGTCAAAGCCGTACGACATAAAAGTTACGGTTACCGATGTCAAAGGTTAATCGTTTTTTGACATAAGATATTTTTCGGAACATGCAAACATTTTATCGATGAGTTCCTGATTTTCACGCAGATTGACACCTGATGTTCTTAAAACGTCTTTCATTCGTTTTTCCCAATAGGGATAGAGTTCTTTGTTCGGGATTTGCAGAACGTTGGCTATCAGTTTAAGTTCGTTCCAATCCGTCGGCACGGGGAGAGCGCCACGCAGAATATCGACAATCTCGATACGTTTTTTGCGGGGAAAGGCTTTTAAAAACTGAACGGTTGAAAAGCCCAAATCATTTTGTTTTTTCTTTAAAAATTCAACCGTATCATCAATCAAAATCGGCTCCTGCGGTATTCTGTATTCGGGAAATTCTTCGGGCTTGATATCCATAACAACGGCAATTCTTTCAAGCGTTGCGCTTCTTGTTGAAAACGGGATAGTATCATCAATGAGGTTGTAAACGTAAGACAGGGTTACGCCGACCATTTGGGCAAAATCTTTTTTATGCAGTGCATTTTTTTCAAGAAACTGCGCAAGTTTTGTGCTGCTTTTTATCTGTTTTGATATATTTTTATCTTTATTTTTTGTTACCATTTTGTTCTCCTGTAAAATTTAGTTGCTGTAAATCTTTTTCGGGGTATTATAATTATTAACCCCAACCCAAAATTTTGATAACCGACTGTTTGCGGTGGGTAAGACGGCTAATAGATTTTAGTTAAAAAGAAACGAAAGATTTGTATGAAACTGATAACGGCTTTAGGAAACCCGAGTGAAAAATATGCGAACACAAGACACAATATCGGCTTTATGGTAGCAGACGAATTGTCACGAAAATATAATTTTTCTTTTAAATTTGAAAAAAAATTCAATGCCGAGATTGCAAAGACAAATATTGAGGGCGAAAGTGTCGTTGTCTGCAAACCCCAAACCTTTATGAATTTGTCGGGCGAAGCCGTAAGACCTGTTTTAGAGTATTTTAAACTGACATCGGATGATTTGTTTTTAATTTATGATGATATTTCTCTTGATTTAGGGAAAGTAAGATTCAGGGCAAAAGGTTCAGACGGCGGACATAACGGTGTTAAATCGGTTATTCAGTATGTAAAAACCGATAAATTTGACAGATTGAAAGTCGGCATAGGCCCTCAGCCACAATTTATGAAATCGGAAGTTTTTGTTCTGAGTAATTTTACAAACGAACAAAAGGAACTTTTGGAAGCGACGATAAAGTTTTCGGCAGAAGCGGTTGAGGAATATTTTAAAAACGGAATACAAATCGCACAGAACAAATATAATTGATAAATTTTCAACACCGTAATTCCGAACTTGTTTCGGAATCTGTCAGAAAATGTAGGGTGCAAAAAGCGGATTTTGTCAAGGCTGACCGAGTGAAACGAGGGAATGCCGTCCCTGTGAAAGCGTTTCACGAGCAGAGGCTACTCTGCCGCAGCAAAAAACATCCAGTGAATGTTTTTTGCAAGAGGTTGATGGCGATGAGCCTTGCCCGAAACGCCGTTTATTGCGAGTGGAACAAGACAATCTGCTGAAATGAAGTTTTTACGAACAGTAAAAACGAAAAGGAATGCAAAGATTTTGAACCGTCAAAATCCAAGACGGCAAGCGTTTGCACCAATTTAAAATCGTCATAAAATTTGCGTTAAAACCATAAATTATGATATATTTTTCACATGTCAAATTATAAAAGGTTATTTATTGAGGGCAATAATTACATATTTTTCACAATAGTAACGCAATATCGTATAAAAATTTTGATTTCACATATAGAGTTATTGAGAGAAGCATTTAAAAATGCAATGAGCAAATATAAATTTGAAATATTTGCCATTGTTGTTTTAGACGAACATTTTCATGTTATTTTAAAAGTTGATAAAATCGACGAATATCCAAAAATAATATATTCGGTAAAAAATGATTTTTCGAGAAAAATTGGCGAAGATATTGCAGAGATAAATAAAGAGCGATTATCCGAAAGTAAGATAAAGAGAAAAGAAAAAGGTATTTGGCAGAGAAGATATTGGGAACATACAATCCGAGATGAAAAAGATTTGCATAAACATTTGGATTACATTCATTATAACCCGATAAAGCACGGTTATACAGAACAGGCAAAGGATTGGAAGTATTCAAGTTTTAATAAATTTGTCAAAATGGGATATTATGATGCAGATTGGTGTAATTTTGAGGATAAAAACGAAATAACACAATTAGAATTTGAATAAGTTAATTTTGTACAATAAAAATGAATATGGAATGATTTAAGTTGGTGCAAACGTTCCTTTTTGCACCCTACTTACTGTTGTTCCTATTCCCGTAACTACAGCTTGAAGAACACCCTCTTCAGAAATACTCATAAATATATCTATTGCGGTAAATGGTAACGCAACAAAACCTGTAAAACCAATTTTAATAGCTGTATAACCTCCCCCTTTGGGAAATTTTGCTATATTATATATGGCAGATCTAAAAGCATCTATTGAAGAAACTGTAATATTAATCGGGGTTGTATCGTTAACTTGCTTTTGAAATTCTTCTACAAAAACTTTACCAACTTCTAAAGTATATTGTGATTTTTCAATTTCATAGTTACCTATATTTTCAAATGTAGACATAACTACTCCTTCCTAT